>JALOOP010000115.1 GCA_025454315.1 Oculatellaceae cyanobacterium Prado106 | reverse complement strand
TTGCTGTACTGAATGACTTGATTCAAGGAGTCAACGCTGGGAGCAGGTGTGGTTGCTGCGGGGGTGGTGACTGCGGGAGCAGCGGGTTGAGCAGCGGGAGCAACCGGAGCCGCAGGAACGGGCATGGTTTGAGCCACTTGAGCGGGAGCTTCAGCAGCGGGAGCAACTTCAGCAACGGGAGCTAGGTCGGCCACGGGAGCAAAGGTCGCTTCAGCAGCGGGAGCGACTTCAGCCGCAGGCATGGCGCTCAGTTGGATGGGAGCAGCCTCGGTCGAAACCGGAGCAGCAGCTTCCAGGGTCGAAACTGAAGTGATATCGCCCAGGAGCGCTTCAGCATCGGTCGAAGGCTTTTCGGCAGCGATCGCCGAAGAAGACACGATTAAAGCTGCCCCAAGCAGAGCAGGGGTAGCCAGCAATGAGTTCCACAGAACTTTGTATGACATATGTTTGATTGTCCTCACACCTAAAAACTTAAACAGGACTTTAGGTACTCATTCTAAGCTGGAGATTTTCGATCTATCAAGAGTTGATTAAGAAAATCTCTCGCTAGGTTAAGGGACAATCGGGGATAAAGCGTTGTGCCGCAAGGGTTTAAGAAAATTATGAAGATAATGACTCAATCTTTGAGATCTCGACTAAAGGCTAGTATTCATACGGAAAAATCACCCCGTTTTGCCCTTGGCAACAGAGAGAGTGCCACTTTCCCTCCGTGGATCTATATAGATAAGTTATCAGTTGAAATAGCCGAAGTTATCAATCAGCATTTGCACCTTGGAGTCCTCGCTTGGAATCCTTGCTTGGAATCTTGGCTTGGAATCTTTGCTTGGAATCTTCGCTGGAAATCCTTGCTTGGAATCTTCGCTGGAAATCCTTGCTTGGAATCTTTGCTGGAAATCCTTGCTGGTAGTCTTCATAAAGCTGGGGTGAAGCATAGCTCCACCCCAGCGGCTTTCATTAGAAAGTGAAGGTCGTTCTGATGGTGCCGATGACGGCGGCATCATTGTTGTTGTCGTGGTTGGGAGCGGTCAGGAAGATCACACCCGGCGTAACACTGATGTTGTCGGTGAGTTGCAGGCGGTAGAAGCCTTCAATGTGGTAGCCCACATCGGGGTCACTTCTACGTCCGCCAGACAGTTCTGCGCCCACTTCTGCGTCCGAACCCGTGAGGCGGGGCTGAATCCCAGCGACAATCCCCAACTGGTTGCCTTCGCCGCCCAAATCTGGGAAGGCGAGGGTTAGCGCATAGTTCCAGACATCGGCATCCCCGACACCGATCGCCCGGACATGGGAGTAACCAGCCCAACCACCAATCTGGAAGCCATCTGAGATTCGGAAGTTGGTTTGAATCCCGTAGGAGTTAATGGAGACAGGGCGATCGATTTCGACCCGAGCGCGACCGCTACCCGTGCCGGTGTTGTTGCCGATGCCGTTGGTACCGTCTAGACCCGCATAGGAGTTGACATAGGTTAGCCCCAGTGACAACTGGCGAGAGGGTGTAAAGGTGAGTTGGCCGATCGCCCCATAGTTGCCATTAAATAGCCCTGCTCCGGTTGCCGAACGCTCTGCTTCCCCAGAAAGGTAACCCAGGTTGAGCGCGAGTTGATCGGAGAACTTGAAGGCGACACCTGCACCAGCGCTGGTGTTGGGAGCGCGGTAGATGGGGTTGCGTTGACCAAACCGAGATAGTGCACCACGACCACTGCTATCAAAGGGAGTAATCGTGGGAGCCAAGTCATCTAAACCTCCACCGTTGGCGAAGATCTGTACCGTGGTTCGGCTTCCGAGGGGAAAACGATAGGCCAGCGTATCGATTTGTACGTCGTTACTGGTGTTGGTATCGAACCCAAGACGGCCTTCGTTGCCTAACAAGGCAGTACTGGAGACGGGGTCAGTGGTGACAAAGCGGTTGAAGTTTCCAGCCTGCAGACGGGCTCTCAAGCGGTCAGACCCCGTGAAGCTGGTATCCAAGTTGAGACGAACCCGGTATTGGAAGGTTGTCTCATTGATGTCGCCGAGGTCATTGTCCACGCCGTCTGTGCCACCGCCAAAGATGTCGCTGACGGCAAAGATGGTTTCTCCACTCAGCTTGGTGGTGGTGGAGAACTGGTTGGCTTCCAACTCAGCGGTGCGGGCTTCGAGGGAGTCCACTTGGCCGCGTAGGGTGGCTAGTTCAGCCGCGAATTCTTCTTGCAGACGTTGCAGGGTGGCCAGGTCTTCTTTGGTTGCCAAGTCTGCGGTGCTTTCAGCAATCAGGGTGGATACAGCCGTATTCTTCGACCAAGCGTTGCAGCGCGGTGTAAGCCCAGTCGGTGGGGCGGACATCGGTCAACTGGTCGATGGTCAGGCCAGACCCTTGGGCAATGCTGCCGCTTTCGTTGCTGTACTGAATGACTTGATTGAGGGAGTCAACGCTGGGCATGGGCGCAGAGCTAGGGATCGGGGCAGCTTCTGCGATCGCCGGAACATTCTGAGCTACTTGTGCCGGAGTTTCAGCCACGGGAGCTACTTCAGCCACGGAAGACGCTTCAGCAGCAGGCTGAGTTTCTTCTGCTTGAATCTCGACAGGTTGAACTGCTGAGAGTTGACCTTCAGTGGATTTCAGAAGAGCATCGACAGATTCGGAAACGGATTCGGAAACAGTTTGGGTTTCAGTGGCGATCGCCGGAGCGGAAATCAGCGCACTGAAAAGAGCGGGAGTCGCCAGTAGGGTACTCCATAGAACCTTATTCATCATGTCCTCACACCTTAAATAATGATCACTCTGGGGAGTCTGAGTGTTCATCTCAGAAATTAGCACCAGAAAACACAAAATTCGTGTTTGCCGGTATACATTGATTTGTTTTCTGCTGGTTTATTCAATAAAGATTTCTTGAAGCGATCGCCCGACATCATAGGTCACTAAAAGCGCTTTTCCTTAACGAAGAATTGTCAGTTAATGGCATTTGTGAGTGATCCAATCTATTGAATAGAAATGGCTATAATTCAACCTAAAAGGGAATCTCATAATTTGTTACTGTTAAAATAACTTCCGATTTTTATCAAGTGAATTAGCATAATTCTCTGAAACTTATCTTTAGCTCAGTTTATGAAAATCTGAATGCTTATGATCGGTTTAAATCTAGATTAATGAAAATGTTTTCGAGATTGGGTATTAAATCAAACAGAGATTTACTCAGTATGAAAAGTTTAGAATGAAGCGTTTTAACGATTTTTACGCAAAACCAGAATATAAAATATACTGCGGTTGTGTCTATATACTTAGAGGCTTCTATCAACCGAACCTTCTGGTTGAAAACAAGCTGATTCTCCCTGCTAGGGGGTTGAACCTTGAGGGCGATCGTTCCCCTCCCGCGTTAAATCTCTGCTTCACCCTGTGGCTCCAAGACTGGTCTCATTGCCCAAAAAGCGAAAAGCCCTTGAGGGGATTGTGGACAACACAACTTTCCTCAAAGGCTTTTCAGAAATTAAAACTCAAGTTAGAAACTAAAAGTCTCCTTTAAAGCTATCCGCTCCCACCAAGAGTCTTTTGGCGAACCAAAACACCAGAGGGTGGGAGCGGTCTAGCGGGTCTTCAAGTTGAGCTTGACTGCCGGGAGGGACTCTAATCCTTCAACCCAGCTTCTTCTCTAGAGCAATGCTCCTGTGAAGAGATGTCTTGCTTTTTTAGAGAGCAGCCCCGGCGCACAGCCAGCTTGCCTCAACCTGATGACCCATCATTTTACTACTATCTTGCATGGGCATCACCTCCTGATTTACTAGACAACCGAGTGAGATCATAGAGTGCCAAACACCTTGTGCTAAACACTAAAAGCTACGATAGCACAATTATTGGGGAGTGGGGGGAGGAGTAGGAGTGGGGAGTGAGGAGATGAAGACCCATCTGGAGGAACAAGACCGATTGATGGAGTTTGCTGAGCGCTCTTGATAAGCAGTACCCGACCATCAGCAAATCCTGGATGAACCATTGGGCGAGCATTATCCCCTTCTTCACCTTCTCCCCGGAGATTCGCAAAGTCATTTACACCACCAATGCGATTGAATCGATGAATATGCCCCTCAGAAAAGTCATCAAAAACCATCGGGCTTTCCCAACCGATGAATTGGTGCTTAAAGTCATTTTCCTGGCTATCCACAACATCTCCAAAAAGTGGACGATGCCGATTCAAAACTGGAAGCCTGCGCTTAACCAGTTCACCATCGAGTTTGACGATCGCTTTCCTGTCTGATTTCTACCTTTGACACAAACTATTTGACATACCCTAAAATCTCCTAGAATATCCTTGGTAATCCCTTTCGCCTTTCTCCTTTCCCCCTTCCCCTTCTTTTCCCCCTTTCCCCCGAGTCTGCGTACAATGAAGTTTGTTTCATGTGCGATCGCCCATCCACTCCCTCAGGAGCGGTTCTCCCCGGAAAGGTTCTATGTACAAATACGACACAGAAAGCGGCTTTAACTCTGGACTCAAACTTTGGCTCCTGTTCATTGTGCTGTTTGCGGTTCTTGGCGTGGGGGCAGAACTGAGCATTTTATTTGGGGCGATCGCCGGAGCGGCCAACTGGCTCATCGTCTCCTACTGGAAGGCCACCAAAATCCCCGAGGACGGCACCAAAACCACCGTCGAAGAACCGGACAGCGTCTTTATCACCGTGAAGCGCTTCACCGATCGTATCCGTCCCACTAATCAGGTGAATGTACCCAATCCATTTCAGCGGAAACCGCGACGGAGGCTTTAAGGGAGATGGGGGGATGGGGCGATGGGGAAGTGGGGCGATGCAATAGCGTGTATGTCTTTCTCCTATTTGTGGCTGCTCTCTTCGAGGTTCGGTGTCGTACTTGGACTCCTCAATAAACCCTCAGCATCCCTTCCTCGTTGGATCGATGTTTCCCCCTACTCCCTACTCCCTACTCCCCACTCCCCAATCCATTCCTCACCGAGGTACCGGAATCCCGGTCAGTTCCAAAACCGGATTGGTATTCCAGGTGTTGTTGGGATCGTGGGTGCTGTTTGTGGTCAGCGTGAGAGTGGTGGCACGGGGGTCGAGTTGGCCGGAGAAGATGAAGCGACCTTGGAGGGTGGAGGCGTTCTCAATATCTACGTTGACATTATTGCTGGGGGGAACCAGGTAGTAGAGGTGTCCCATGTCATCTTTGAGGATCATCACCGATCGCATCTCCGCAGTCATGTCGTTGAGAGAAATCGGCTAGCCAGAACCATTGGTCACTTCTAGATCAACGGCAATATGGTCGTCTGCGATCGCCACTCCAGTCAGTTTCATGTCAATGCCATTGGGACGACTGGTTCGCAGATCCAGCGCTGTGTTTTCCGCAAGGTAGGCGTTAGCTTTGGCCGGAACGACGGGTAGAACGAGGCAAGAAAAGGTAGTCGTCAAGGTCAAAATCAGGAGCGGAATAGAGAAGGGCGATCGCCGAAAATCTGACACCATAGCCTGAGCCTCCAATGATTTCAGGGGTTAATATATGGATCGACAGGGCATTTGGGGTTATCAAGGCTTTCAACTTCTGCCACTGAACCCTGCTTCTCCTAGCTCTCTATTTTCCTGGAACCCCTTTTTTCCTCAAAGAGGTGTTTATAAAACAAAAATAAATTGCGAATAAATTGCGTGTTTTTAGGGCGATCGCATTCCCTTGTCTGTAGTTCGAGATTGGTTAAGAATGAATGATTTAAATGAATTTTGGTGAGAGGTTGGGCGATCGCAATTCCACCCATTTCTACAGGATCAATGCCCTTAAGTCACGCACCAATCTTTTACGAAAACAAGCTTCTGACTCTGGACAGAGATGCTAAAGCAAACGAGAAAGAGAACGACCATGTTTAATATCAGTGAATGACCTCTATATCGATATCAGAATCTCTAGATCACCTGCTGTAAAAGTTTTTTAGATCGCACCTTACCAATCGAGTCCAAGCTGGTTCACAAGGGTTCAATCTTAACCATACCACCTTCAACATTATCAACCTGCAACCGATACCGATAAAGCAGCGCCATCCCTAGCAGAGGTTCCGTTTCTGATTCTGCAATATCAATCTCACGGTACTGTCCATCCCAAATCACCAGCGCAGTGTACAAATCAAAGTAGGTTTCACTGCCGTCCTCTAAAGTGACAAAATCAGAACCACTCCAAGGCAAATTCAGGGTAGTAATAATGGCAGAAGGCAAAGATAAAAATCCATTGAACCCTGTATCAATTACCGCATCGATCGCTTGCAGTTGTCGGTCTGAGTTGCCGACCACAACAGTCAGTGTGGCTTCACGCCGTAGATTGACAACGCCTTGCATCATGGATGTTGTTTCAGACTCCGTGCCCCAAAATGATAAACAGCGCGATGCCCAATGCGAATGATCCAGGGTTGAGCGTCGGGAAGTCGTTCAAACAGTCGATTTGTTGCAGGCACGACATATTCATCGACTTCAAACTCTCCGGTTTTGATGTCAATTTCCACAATTTTGCCTTCGTTTCCGGCTTCCACTTGTTGCCGGATGCCAGATTCATAGAGTGATTGTCCTCGTTGAGCAATCTCTTCTTTGCTATAACGTCGTTGACGTTGGTGAAACCTCTCCTCTGGAGAAACTGTCATAGATCTGCTCTCGATTGCAACTGTGTCAATTTTAGCCTGGGCGCTCGCCAAATGCAGCCAGACAACCACCACGCTTGTAAAGGCTTGTCTTTGTTCTAGCCAAATTAAAATCTGCTTTAAAGCATCCGCCAATGGTGACACTTCAATCACTTCTATATGAACAGAATAACTATACTCCTAGGTGATGCTAGATTCTCTCATCATTAAACGAAGTGGTCTAACGATTATGTTCAGTGACAGTAGATGATCTTTGTATTGATTCAAGACATTTAGATTCTCTGCTGCAACATGCGAGTGTCATACGGTGAGGCTGAAACGATGAACGCCTTTGTGACCGATCCGGATACGCCAGATTTGAGCATTAGGATTTCGTAGCAGTATTTGATGAGAAGCCGCGAGCGTGTCATTGGCAAGCTCAAAATCACCGGTTTCAATGTCGATCGCCACAATCCTTCCATGATTTCCTTCCTCGACTTGAGCGCGCACCTGAGATGCATAGATCTCGTTGCCACGCCGAGCAAATTCCTCTTTGCTGTAGCGGAGTGGGTTAATCGTCATAGGTGTAACCTCAATTTGGCTTTGCTTATTTATTTTACTCCAATCGATCGGGAGGGCGATCGCACTATTCAATTTCAATTCAAGTTGGTCGATGATTTGAACCACGGGTTGGCAACGAATGGATAGGAGCGATCGCACTCATCGATTGAGCCATCAAGGTTCAATCGATGAGTGCTGTGAGTTTTCCAGGAATGCTTAAAAATCGTTTACGACTAGTCTGCAAAACCGATCGCCTCCGATTTATCATGCTTTCAAAAGCACATTGGTTTTGACACCCGATTGCCAGATTCCATGCCCCAAGACCCTCAAGACACTTCTGATATCATTGCGCTCCTTCCCGCAGGCGGACAGGCCACTCGTCTTTCGCCCTTGCCGCTCAGCAAAGAACTCTATCCCATTGGCTTTCGTCCCGTGGGGGACAGTGTCAAGCCTAAAGTTGTAGGACATTATCTGCTGGAAAAAATGCGATCGGCGGGTATCACCAAAGCCTTTTGGATTGTGCGACCGGGGAAATGGGACATTCCGGCCTACTTTGGGGATGGTGAAATGCTGGAGATGCATCTGGGATATCTGACCGTGCATGTGCCGCATGGAGTGCCCTATACCTTGAATCAGGCTTATCCGTTTGTGCAACAGGCGCGGGTGGCGATCGGCTTTCCTGACATTTTGTTTGAACCTGCCGATGCTTACCGTCAGTTGATCGATCGTCAAACCGCTGGACAGGCCGATGTGGTGCTGGGACTGTTTCCCACGGAGTTTTACTGGAAAGCGGGTATGGTGGATTTTGATGAGAGCGGGCGGGTGCATCAGGTCGTTGAAAAACCGCAAAACTCGTCTTTGAAGTATATGTGGGCGATCGCACTCTGGACACCCCGATTTACCCAGTTCCTCCATGACTTTCTCATGACCCATATCCCAGAGCGCGAACTGCCGATTGGGGATGTGGTGCAGGCGGCGATCGGGGCGGGTTTGCGGGTCGAAGCGGTGCCCTTTGCGGATGGTTCCTATCTAGATGTGGGTACCCCAGCGGATTTACAGCAGGCCATCAGGGCACACACACCCGAATCGCATCCGGCAGCACCCGAAAGGTAGCCGGGGTTTGGGTGGTGATTTCGCCGTCGGTGTCAATCGGGCGGGGTTTGCGCGTCAGGATTTTGATGTCTTGCCCCTGGAGAATGCGAATGCCTTTGCCCGTGGCATATTCGCCCCGGTAGAGATGGGGGATGAGGGCGATCGCTTCCCACCAGTGCTGCACCTCCAGACTACACAGGTCAAGCCGCTGATCGTCAATGGCGGCATCCGCAGCGACCGTTAGACCACTGCCATAGAAGCGCCCATTACAAACCGTGATCTGAAAGCTGCGGGTGTGGGTGACTTCGCCGTTGCAGTGGATCTCCACGCGAAATCTGCGCTGCTTGAGGATCAGTTTCAGGGCGGTCACCGCATAGGCAATGACACCCCAGCGTCGCTTAAACTGTTTAGGCACTTCTCGATTAATCTTGGTGCTGAGTCCCAGTCCGGCGACATTGAGAAAGTACTGCCCGTTGACCCAGCCCAGGTCGATCGCCTGGAGTTTCCCTTGGGCAATAACTTCGCAGGCTTCGGGCAAGGATTGGGGGATGCCCAGGGTTCTGGCCAAATTATTGGCGGTGCCCAGAGGTAACACGCCCAAGGGGAGTTGGGTGTCGAGCAGTCCGGCGATCGCTGCATTCACCGTGCCGTCGCCCCCGCCTACAATGACGAGGTTGATGCGATCGCCATAAGCTCGAATGATCTCGGGTAGCGCCTTGGGATTGGCGGCAGATTCAGGGAATATCACCAGTCCCTGACGCTGTAAAAGTTCGGTGACCTGAAGCTGAGTCGCTGCTCCCCGTCTGGCATTGGGGTTAATGAGTAAAAGCGCGCTTTGCGTCACAGAACTTCATCCTTGTGTAAGATTTTTTAACAAAAAGGCATACCAGATCAGTCTACTGTAACAATTTAGGTACCTATTTCATCGGGTTTCAGGGAATAGGGCACTCTCTCATCTGAAGGATTTTTAAGAAATCTTCAGATGGAGAAACCGAACGCTCCTCGGGCAATTTAGCTAGGAAATTTAGTATGACCAGTAATTTAGCAAGCAAGCTTCGCGAAGGCACCAAAAAAGCGCACAGCGCCGCAGAAAACGTTGGTTTCGTCAAGTGTTTTCTCAAGGGTGTGGTTGAAAAAAATTCTTACCGCAAACTCGTCGCCAACCTCTACTTCGTCTACTCTGCGATGGAAGAAGAGATGGCTCGTCACGCCCAACACCCAATTGTTTCAAAAATTTACTTTTCTGAGCTAAACCGCAAAGCCAGCTTAGAGCAAGACCTCTACTTCTACTACGGCCAAGGCTGGCGCGACCAAATCGAACTGTCCGCCGCTGGTCAAGCCTATGTGGCGCGGATTCGCGAAATTTCTGCGACCCAGCCCGAACTGCTCATTGCCCATTCCTACACCCGCTATCTGGGTGACCTCTCGGGTGGCCAAATCCTCAAGGGCATTGCCCAACGCGGCATGAACCTCACCGAGGGCGAAGGCACCGCTTTCTACGAGTTCCAAGATATCTCCGACGAAAAAGCCTTCAAGACCAACTACCGTCAAGCCCTCGACGAAATGCCCGTGGATGAAGCCACCGCCGATCAAATCGTCGATGAAGCCAACGCCGCTTTCGGCCTAAACATGAAAATGTTCAACGAGCTAGAAGGCAATCTGGTCAAGGCGATCGGTCTGCTGCTCTACAATACGCTTACCCGTCGTAAGACGCGCGGCAGCACGGAATTGGCGACTGCTGAATAGCGACTGCTGGTTGAGTGAGGGAGTAGGGAGTAGGGAGTAGGGAGTAGGGAAAGGGTTTAAGGGGCGGCAAGTTATTTTTGTGACTTGTTGATCTCGGTGAATCATTCCTGGCTCTTTATTCTTTATCCTCTGCTCCCTAATTTTATGGGGATAAAACGCATAATAAAAACCCTCACCGAGCGCGGGTGAGGGTAAGGTTCACAAGGAAACTTAGAGATGCGGATCAGGAGAGGCGGATCAGCAATGATCGAGACGCATTGAGGCTGTTTCGATAGACCTTAGTTGGCGGGATTGCGATCGCGCGACTCCTCAAACCGTTGATTCTATTTGTTTTGATTTTGTTCCTGAGCAGCTTCAAAACGGGGATTCAGCTTGTTGAGATTGCCCTCCCGTGCAGCTTCAAAACGGGGGTTGAGCTTATTGAGATTGGCTTCCCGTGCAGTTTCAAAACGGGGATTCAGCTTGTTGAGGTTGGCTTCCCGTGCAGCTTCAAAGCGAGGATTGAGCTTGTTGAGGTTGGCTTCCCGTGCGGCTTCAAAACGAGGATTCAATTTGTTGAGATTGGCTTCCCGTGCGGCTTCAAAGCGGGGGGATAGGTTGATTTCGCTGGTTATTGTGGGTTTGTGGCTATCCGTCTCAGGGGCGGTGGAACGAGCGGCCTGGGCGGGTGCGGCGGTTGCCAAAGCGAGAATGGTTAAGCCAGCCAAGATAAAGCGTTTCATGGGATCTACTCCTTAAAAAATTGCGTGGTTGATGTCGAAGTTAATGGTCAATGGTCGTTGTCAATGAGATTTACGAGGCAGGAGCGAAGACGGATTTGGTGGGGCGATCGCACTAGGAATTCAGGTTTTCCCAACGAGCCTCTTCAAAGCGGGGATTTAGAGCATTCAGGTTTTCCCAACGAGCCTCTTCAAAGCGGGGATTCAAGGCGTTGAGATTGCGATCGCGGGATTCTTCAAAGCGAGGATTCAGTGCATTGAGGTTTTCCTGACGAGCCTCTTCAAAACGGGGATTGAGGGCATTCAGGTTTTCCCAACGAGCCTCTTCAAAGCGGGGATTCAGGGAATTCAGGTTTTCTCGACGAGCGTCTTTGAAGCGGGGGTTGAGGGCGTTGAGGTTGCGATCGCGGGATTCTTCAAAGCGGGGATTCAGGGAATTTAGGTTTTCTCGACGAGCATCTCTGAAGCGGGGGTTGAGGGCGTTGAGGTTTTCCCAACGAGCCTCTTCAAAGCGGGGGTTCAGCGAATTCAGATTGTCTCGACGAGCGTCTTCAAAACGTGGGTTGAGGGCTTGGCGAGACTCTTGGAAGGTTTGGGGTTGGCTGCCAGTGGGAATGTTGGGCAGAGTAGCGGCAGACAATGCGAAGAGGGAAAGACCAGCTAAGATAAAGCGTTTCATGATTGATACTCCTTGGGAACTTGTAGGTTGATTGGGGTGGCTCGGCGGTTCGTTTCGGTTGCCTTGCCTTTCGTTTTCTCTTGAGTATTAGAATCCTCTGTGCCCCTGAGTTCACCGTGAACAGAATCTGAGAAATCCTTAATCGTTGTCTGAGAAAACTGAGGAACCCTCCGGATCACTCAGCGGCGGCTATCTCGAATCCACCTTTCGTAAAATCCCCTCTCCCGTCAGACTCCGAAACCCCTCGCTCCACGCTAGATTGAGGAAGTTGAATCTTGATAGGTGAAGTGATATGGCTGAGGAGCAGTTTTCGACAGATGGAGTTTGGCAGAAGATCAAAGGGTTCGCGTCCGTTGCTGGAAAGGAAGTCGTTGAAAAGGCTCTGATCTTGTTCTATGCAGCCCAACGCCCCGAAACGCCCATTTGGGCAAAGACCGCCATCTATTCCGCCCTGGCTTACCTGGTCTTACCCACCGATGCCATCCCTGACTTCATCCCCCTCACCGGATTTGCCGATGACCTGGGCACATTGCTCGCCGCCCTCGGTGCCGTCGGCATGAGCATCACCCCCGAGGTCAAAAACTCCGCCAAACAACAAGCCGAAGCCTGGTTCAACAGCAACCCACCCACCTCAGACCCACAACCCACCCCCAAGGAAGGCGATCCCATCCGGGAAATCCCGATCGACTAATCGTTCCGTCACAAAATTTCATCCCAGGTCTTCAGGTTGCTCACGCTGCATTCTGAAGACTTTTTGATATAAGACCTTTTTCACCGCAGAGACGCAGAGACGCAGAGGCAGAAGAAAGGCAAAAGAGAGATCTGGGATAAATACCTAGAAGCGATCGAGGAAAGAGACAGAAATCTTCCTTTGATTCACTCAGTACTCTTCAATGCAACCCTTTCCCCTTTCCCCTTTCCCCTTTCCCCTTCCCCCTACCCCAAACCGCACTATAGTTAGAACATTACCCCTAATGGAGAGGATGAATTCATGCCCGATGCAGTTGGTGTGATTGAGACATTGAGCTTTCCGTCGGTGTTGGCGGCGGCGGATGCGATGGTGAAGGCGGGACGGGTGACGATCGTTTATTACGATATTGCCGAAAGTGGAGAGCAGGTGGTGGCGGTGCGCGGGCCGCTGTCGGAGGTGCGTCCGGCGATGGAGGCTGGGATTGAGGCCGCAGAAAAGCCGCCCAATGGTAAACTCGTGACCTACTACATTGTGCCGAACCCGCCTGAAAACGTGGAAACGGTGCTGCCGCTGCAATATACCGAGAGCGTGGAGCAGTTTCGCTGGATGTAGCGGAGTGATTTAGAAGGTTGCGAAAAATTAATCACTACCCTAAATAGAACAAATCGTTTCAATAGATAAAACTGGGGAAATCCCTCGTACAATGAGGGATGATGTTGGTGCGTTAAAAGCCAGGTTGAAGTCACTGAACGAACCCCGCTTCACAACGTCCCATTCACCCTCTCACTACCCCTCGATTCAGTTTTTAGGAGAAAGCGATGCCCGTCGCCGTTGGAGCGCTCGAAACAAAAGGTTTTCCAGGAATACTTGCCGCCGCCGATGCGATGGTGAAAGCAGGTCGTGTTACTCTCGTCGGCTATCTGCGCTGTGGTAGCGCCCGGTTTGCCGTCATCATTCGCGGCGATGTCTCAGAGGTCAAAACCTCTATGGCCGCAGGCGTTGAAGCGGCTGAAACGGCCTATGGTGGTGTCCTGGAGTCCTGGGTGATTATTCCTCGTCCCCACGAAAATGTAGAGGTTGTCCTCCCGATCGAATACACCGACGCGGTCGAACGCTTCCGCGATTCGGTCGAGTCTCCTCGGATTCTGCCCTCGCAACGCTAAAGAGTTTTGACTTTGTAAGATCCCTATCGGACTCTGGAAGAAATGGCAAATCGGTGTCTCTTCTACAGCCTGCTAGGGATTTTATCGTTTTAGAAGTTAGATAAGAAGTCAGGTAAAAGGGTTCGTCTCATTTTGTTTTGATAGATTCTGTTTCCTTTACTCAGGTGATGGCCGTACCGTGAATACTGAAAAACAATTAAAACAGTTCAAGATTGTGATTGAGAAGCATCCAGATGGCTATGTTGCTTATCCTATTGGTCTTGTCGGTGCGGTTGTTGGACAAGGAGACACGTATGAGGAAGCTTTGTCGGATGTGAAGTCTGCGATCGCCTGCTACATCGAAGTCTTTGGAAAAGAAATACTGGAAGACACACCACCTTCCGTGGAGATTTTCATTGCTGAGGCAGGAGTCGCGGTCTGATGCCGAAATTCCCTGTGGATGCGCCTAAGAGACAAGTTATTCGGGCATTCGAGGCATTGGGTTTTGAGGTAATTCGTGAACGAGAGCATATTGTGATGAGGCGCATCAATGAAGATGGAACAGAAACACCACTCGTTATGCCGAATCATACCCATATCAAAAGCGGAACATTGAGAGCAATTTGTACTCAGGTTGGGGTTTCTAGAGAAGAATTTTTGGAGGCATATCAACAAAGCTAAACATTGAATCTCAACAAAAACCTCTGTGCAGACATGCTACGTAGACATGCTGCACAGAGGTTCATAGCAAGAATCTCTAAAAGTTCTGGCTAGTTTTTAAGCGAGGTGAAATTACCTACAGTTGAGGCTCAAGCTTAGCTAATTGTTCTGTCACATTCTGAGTCGTGTCAATGGTTTTGACATGGGGTTGTTCTGCTTCTGTGAACGGTTCGAGGAACTGTTGGGGTAACAGGTCGGCGGTGGCATCGGCAATGTCTCCGGTGCGCTGGAGGAGGCGATCGCGCAACACCTCAACCGGGGCATCACAGTGAACAATCTGGAGCGGAATGTTGGCCGCTTGGGCTTGAGTCAGGGCAACTTCTCGGAGGGCTTGGCGATCGTACTTGGCATCCAAGATCACTGAGTACCCTTGACGAGCTAGCGTAGTACCGAGGGAGAGGAGGCGATCGTAGGTTTTGGCGGTCATCTCGGGTGAGTAGAGATCGGAGCCGCCTTTTTGGTCGAGGGGGACACTGCCCAAATGCTTGCGAACAGCATCGGAGCGGATGTAGATGCCGCCCGTTTGGCGGGTGAGTTGGCGGGCGGCGGTGCTTTTTCCAGAGCCGGAGAGGCCACACATGAGGAAGAGTTTTCCGGCTTTGGGCTGGGTTTGCTCCCAGGCGAGACGGTAGTAGAGGGCAGCATTGTCGCTGGCCTGCTGTTTGTCAGCGGCAGAGACGTTGGGATCGTTGAGCAGGAAGGAGATCACCTTGGCGCGGACATAGGTTTGCCGACTGACATAGATGGGCAAGACCTGGAGTCCTTCCCAGTCTCCGGTTTGCTCGGCGTAGGCGCTGAGGAAAATGGCGGCCAGATCGGGGCGGTTGCGAACCTGGAGATCCATGATGATGTAGGCGATGTCATACATGACATCGACAAAACGGAAGGGTTCGTTGAATTCGATGCAGTCGAATAGCATCAACTGGTTTTCCCAGAGGCAGATGTTACCCAGATGCAGGTCGCCATGGCATTCGCGGATGCGGTCTTCGGCGATGCGCTGGTTGAACAGATCGGCGCGATCGGCAAAGAAGCGATCGGTGTAGGCGCGGGTTTCGTCAAACTGCTGCTGGGTCTGGGGGCCACCGATGTACTGCTCGGTTTGTTCGTAGTTTTCGTCAAAGGCTTGGCGGACTTGCTCGACCTTGCCGAAACTGCGGATATAGTCGTCGGTGTGGCAGGTTTGGTGGAAGTGGGCGATCGCCTTGGCCAGTTCTTGCAGTCGTTCCTCGGTCAGTTCCCCCCGGTCAAACAGGCTGGTCAACTGAGCATCCTGGGGAAACTGCCGCATCTTGACGACATATTCGGCGGGAGTGCCGTTGCCAGCCAGGGCAAACTGACCCGCCGTCTCCGTAATCGGCAATACATCCAGATAGAGTCCGGGTGCCCCACGCTTATTCATCCGCAGTTCTTCCTGGCAAAAATGCTGCCGCTTGTCCAGGGTAGAGAAGTCCAGGAAGCCAAAGTTCATCGGTTTTTTGGCTTTGTAAGCGTAATCTCCGGTGAGAAACACATAGGAAATGTGGGTCTGAATCACCTGGATGGGTTCTTTGACCGGATGGGGATAGAACTCCGGTTGCAGCATTTGTTGAAACAGCGGGGGCAGGGTCGTCTCGGTCATGGCAATTAGAGAGGAATAGATAAGTTGGAGGAGGAAACGGGAATTACGCCAAGGAAATCAACTGACAGCACCAGATTTCGAGAGCAGATGCAAATACCTGAGGTCATTTGGGAATCAATGTCTTGCCGCTCAGACAAGCTTTGTCCAAGAAAAATGGTCTGGGCAGTACTTCATCAACTCATTTGCTGAGAGTGATTCCCTGAATCTGGAAGAGACTCATCTGAGCTAAATCTTCAGATATGTTCTAAATCTATGTTCTAAATCTATGTTCTAAATCTATGTTCTAAATCTATGTTCTAAATCTCAATCAACCGTTTACACCAGAAAGAAAATAACATGCATCGGGTGAACCGATGACAGGAAAGGTAAGAATTGACGGCTTCTTTAGAATTTTCTATGAAAAACAGACCATCACGACATCGAACCGCTCATCGTCCACCCATCCAAAATGAGGCCACAAGATTAGGGAGGAAAGCTTTGGCTCCCCTCCCCAATGTTTTGTCGGCTGTCAACCTTTTTAATTCTAAGCTTCAACCTTAGTTCTAAGCTTCAACGTTCTAAGCTTCAACAGCGAAGAAGCTGACATGGTAAATGCTGCCTTTCCAGGGGTGCTTTTGAACTTCCTGGATCATGGCTTTGCCACTCCAGGAGAGTTCTGGGATATTGACCTGGATGGGGGCATTGCGGGGTGCTTTGCGGAGGAGGGTTTCAGTGGTCTTGGCATCGACAACCAGGGCAACTGACTCGGGCACGTTATGCCCATAGATGACCGCAGGCAATAGCCCTTCGCGACGCAGGGCGTTGGGTTTGCTATCTGCGGGACGTTTTTGACATTCAACCGTGAATTCCATAATGAACCTGACCTGGTGTACTTGATAAACGAATCGAAAATTGAAAAATCGGAGCGGAGAGAAAATCTAAATAGAAGCAAACCTGCATTTTACCCGAAGGTAACCAGTTGGGCATCAGCCTAGGAAAGAACCTCAACACCTTGAGAATTGGGTGTGGCTGCGGTCTTTTTGTAGAGCAGGGCGCGCTTGGGGCCATGAATGGGGTCTTCCACAATGATGGTTTGATCCCGACTGGCACCGAGAGAGACGATCGCAATCGGCACTTCCATCAATTCTGCAAGAAACTTGAGATAGTTTAGCGCTTGGGGCGGTAAATCGGCCAGCGATCGACAATCTTCGGTGGATTGCTTCCAGCCAGGGAGGGTTTCGTAGATGGGTTTGCAGCGGGCAAACTGGCGGGCATTGCTGGGGAAATCCTCGAAGCGATCGCCCTCAATTTCGTAGGCCACACAGACTTGGATTTCGTCGAGTTCGTCCAAGACATCCAGTTTGGTGATGGCCAGACAGTCCAGGCCGTTGATTCTGACGGCATAGCGGCCAATGACCGCATCGAACCAGCCGCAGCGGCGCTTGCGTCCGGTGGTGGTGCCAAATTCTGCACCGCGATCGCACAACAACTCTCCCATTGCCCCGTTCAACTCAGTCGGGAAGGGGCCTTCTCCAACTCGGGTGGTATAGGCTTTGGCGACCCCAATGACGCGATCGATCATCGTCGGTCCGACCCCGGCTCCCACACAGGCTCCGCCCGCGACGGGGTTGGAGGAGGTGACATAGGGGTAGGTGCCGTGATCCAGGTCGAGGAGGGTGCCTTGGGCCCCTTCAAAGAGGATGTTGCGGCGCTGGCGGACGGCATCGTAGATTCGCAGAGAGCTATCGACCACATGGGGACGGAGGCGATCGGCGTAGACGCGATATTCTTCGATCACCGCATTGGGATCGAGGGGGGGCAGGTCGTAGAGTTTTTCGAGCAGGACATTTTTGTAGTTGATTGTCCAGCGCAGCTTTTTCTCTAGGCTGTCGTTGTCCATCAGATCGACAATGCGGATGCCCAAGCGCTCGGATTTGTCGGCGTAGGTGGGGCCAATGCCGCGCTTGGTGGTGCCAATTTTGTGCGTCCCTCGCTTTTCTTCGGAAGCCTGGTCGATCATCCGATGGTAGGGCATGGTGACATGGGCAGTGTCCGAAATCAGCAGATTTTCGGTGGAGATGCCCAGTTGCTCCAACTGGTCTAATTCTTCAATCAATACTTTGGGATCGATGACCGTCCCAGAGCCAATGATGCATTCAGTGCTGGGGTATAGGATGCCGGAGGGAATGAGGTGCAGTTTGAAGGTTTGGTCTTGAACCACGACGGTGTGTCCGGCGTTGACTCCGCCCTGATAGCGAACCACAACGTCCGCCGACTTGCTCAGCAAATCAGTGTCTAATTATCTATAGATTGTGCGAAGGGTGTCAATAAGTTTGTGGGACATAAGGGGGGTGAGGAGTGGGGAAGGGGGAAGGGGGAAAGGGTTTTCGGAGGCGTAATCCTGGGACTTCCAAGGCATTTCGTGGGAATCTCCAGAACATCCTTGATTTTTCTACAGACATTTTCAAAAAACTCCCAATTTTCCTCCTTTCCCCTTTCGCCTTTCCCCTTTCGCCTTTCCCCTTTCCCCAAACCTTGTAGGCTTCGGTACAATCGGTGCTAGTGTTTGTAATCCAGGAGCCACTTCCTGGATCAGGACAGGGAAATTCCCCTACTCCCCACTCCCTACTCCCCACTCCCTACTCCCCACTCCCTTCCCCAGCGTTATGTTCCCCCACTTTCTATTTACACAGCTTTCATCGGTACCCGCCCTTACTCATTGGGGGATGGTGCATTTGGCGCAGTTTACCTCTCCGGGGCCGATGATAGGGCCGCTGCCGATTCGGTGGTATGGCTTTTTGATTGCTTCAGCGGTGTTGATTGGGACGACCTTGGCGGCTTACCTGGCGAAGCGGCGGGGGGTGAACCCGGATTTGCTAAGTGATTTGACGATTTGGCTGGTGATTGCGGCCATTCCCTGTGCCCGTCTCTACTATGTGGCGTTTGAGTGGGAGAACTATGCCCAGCGTCCGGCTGAGATTTTTGCCATTTGGCATGGGGGGATTGCCATTCATGGGGCGATCTTGGGCGGGATTGTGGCTACGCTGATTTTTGCTCGACTGCGGAAAACCTCCTTTTGGCTGTTGGCGGATCTGGTGGCTGCCCCGCTGATTTTGGGACAGGCGATCGGGCGGTGGGGCAATTTCTTCAATTCGGAAGCGTTTGGGGCACCAACGGATTTGCCCTGGAAGCTGTATATTGCGCCTCAGTTTCGTCCGAGTGGATACGAGCAGTTTAGCTATTTCCATCCCACGTTTTTGTATGAGTCGCTGTGGAATTTGGGGGTATTTGGCCTTTTGCTGACGCTGTTTTTCCGCAGTCCCAAGGCGGCACGCCATCCCGGTACGCTGTTTTTGGTTTATCTGGTGGCCTATAGTTTGGGGCGGTTTTGGATTGAGGGACTGCGAACCGATAGTTTGATGCTGGGGCCGATTCGGATGGCGCAGGTGATTAGTTTGGTGGGCATTGGGATTGGGAGTCTGGGACTGGTCTGGCTGTATGGGATGCGGCGATCGCTCCCTGATGTCGTCTCTCCAGCCCAACTGCAACCCCAAACCTCTCCTGCCGCTGATCCCCAGTCTGGTTCACAGCCTGGTTCCCGCTCCGATCGCTCCTAATTCCCTTGCCCTTTCCCCCATTCACAAGCGACTATCCCTCATCTGCTCTCCCCCTGTTATAAGTCTGGGCAAGCTGATATCTCTAGACTATCCCTTTGGTCGGATTCGTCAGTTCAACCCAAGAGTCCATCAGGGAACGAACCGCGTTCTCTGCCTGTTCACTTCAGCTTTGATTGAGCTTTCTCTGGTGCAGTGGATGGAGCGCGGGTGAATAGCCAAAGAAAAACCCCAGAGGGAACCTCCGGGGCTTGAATCAGGGTGCATCTACCAACTACTTTTACTCACCAAAACTGAAATGTCCGGCGATCGCGGCTGAGTTCATACACTCTTTAAGAGACACTGACATTTTTTAAGGGTTTTCCGAAGTGGAGTGCTGTTGGTAATGGTCTTTGGGAGGAAAGAGGGAGGTTGTGTCCTGTTGGAGTCCAGTGGTTTAACCCGTGATTTTAAAAAGAAATACCCCAGAGGGAACCTCCGGGGCTTGAATCAGGGTGCATCTACCAACTACTTTTACTCACCAAAAGCCAAATGTCCGGTGTTTGTACCCGGTGTTCATCTATTCTTTAAAGGAAGGGTAGTTTCTTTAAGGGTTTTCCGAAGTTTCCCCTATCAGATGCTGAAGGATTATGACCATGAGCCGAATCATGCTAGAGCCCAAAGTCTATATTGTGGGAGCGGGGCCTGGTGACCCTGACCTGCTCACCGTTCGTGCCCAAAAACTTTTGGCTGAGGGCGATGTGATTCTCTTTGCCGATTCGCTGGTGCCTCGGCAGATTCTCCAGTGGGTGCGATCGGATGCTGAAGTGATCCGCACGGCCAACAAAACCCTGGAGGAAATCCTGCCCTTGATGATCGATCGGGTGCGATCGCAAAAATCGGTCATCCGCCTCCACTCCGGCGACCCGAGCCTCTACGGTGCTGTCCATGAGCAGATGCAGGCTCTGGCTGCCGCCGAAATTGAATTTGAAGTGATTCCTGGCATCAGCGCCTTTCAACTGGCCGCTGCCCGTCTCAAGGTCGAATTGACCGTTCCTGAACTGGTGCAGACGATTATCCTAACCCGCATCAGTGGCCGTACCCAGGTGCCTCCGACCGAGGAGTTATCGTCATTGGCCGCGCATCGGGCGAGTCTTTGTCTGTATCTTAGTGCGCGCCATGTCCAGAACGCCCAAGATCAGTTGATTCAGCATTATCCCAGTGACTGTCCGGTGGCGGTTTGTTTTCGATTGGGATGGCCGGATGAAAAAATCTGGGTGGTGCCGCTGAGTGAAATGACGGCGCTGACTGAGCGGGAAAATTTGATTCGGACGACGCTTTATGTCATTAGTCCGGCGTTGGAAGCGATGGGGGGACGGATGGTGCAGGAGAAGAGTGAAGTGCGATCGCGCCTTTACAACCCCGATCATTCCCATTTGTTTCGTCCCCGTCCAGAGCCGCATTAGAGGTTGGGAGTTGAATCCCAGGTTTCTAAGAAACAGCGACTAAATAGCCTCGTTTCTGGAGGTGCGTTTGCCAATCCCATTCTTCGAGCAGGAATGTCCTGGCGCTCTCGTATCCCTGACGGTAGAGATAGGCTTTGTCGTCGTTGGTTAGATCAAATTTGGTGGCCGAGACTTGAGCCGTGTCAACGCCAATGACTCGGCCTTGGTCGCTGGTGCGTTGATAGTAGCGATCGCGCGCCACTAACATCGTGTCAAACATGCTGGAGAGTATATCCACAGCCCCTTTAATGCGGCGAGGCCGCGCCCGGTGGGTGGTGAGTTGGAAGCCAAAGGTGGGGCATTTGGGGGTTCTACCGGGGGGAGCATCGTAAATCCATAGGGGGAAGTTGCTGAGAATGCCGCCGTCGATGATGGTACGGCCATTGAGTTGACCGGGGGCAAAAAACAGCGGAATGCTCATGGACAAACGAACGGCTTCAGCAACGCTAAAGTTCTCAGGAATCTGCTGATATTGCGGTAAATCATCGGGGAGAATTCTCATTTCCCCTTCGCTGATGTCAGAGACGACAATTTTGAGCAACCGCTGTTGGTACCAGGGTAGGTCGGTGGCTGGCTGGTTGGAGAGGGGCGGGAAGGTGGCCAAGCGCTGGTCGAGAAAGCTGCTTAACCATTGCTTAAACGGTTCTGTGGAATATTGCCCCTGCTGCCCCGTCAAAACCAGATTGCCAATCATCCAAACGGGTTCCTGTAGGTCATCGGCGGGGGAACCGTTGAAGATCAGCGGACTGGTTTTCTGGTTGAGGATGTCGTTCATGTAGTCGAGATTGCCGACGATTTCCTCTAGTTGATCAATGGTGAAGCCTGCCGCAATCACCGAGGCCATCAGCGCCCCCGCCGAGGTTCCGGCCACTTTGCGGAGCTGAATTCCGGCATCGTTGAAGCAGCGTAACGCCCCTAAAAAGGCAATTCCTTTGACTCCGCCGCCCTCAAACACGGCATCGGCATAAATCTTCTGGTCTTCGGCTTTGGGGAGCTTGGCCTGAATCGCGCGGATCTGCGAGTCGGAGAGATAGAGGTTGTGCTGCTGACGAACAGCTTCAATGTTCCAGTGCTGCATGGCTTTCATGAGGCTTGGGTGATGTGGACGTTAATGTAGACGTTATTGCCATTATCTCGATAAAGCACAAGCTTTGGGTATTACACAGCCGGGTAATCTTGTGGCAGGGTTTGCCCCTCTTCATCTCATGCCTGAAAAGCTTGTGAAATATTTGACCCAGGCATTCTGAGTAGAGATGGGTGGGCTATTTTTTAACGATATTCTTCAACATTCTTCAACGGTCTAACGATAAAAGGTTTATTTACTTTTTAGGGAAAAAGCGCTGGTCTGCAACTGTGTAGAATTCTAAAAACTCAAGGGTCAGAATCGGCTAATGCGGTATATTTTGACACTAGGAATTAGCATATCCTCACGGTAATGTTGACTCTAGGATTCGCTTCACCTTCTAAACTTGAAACATATGCAAGGTTCAACCAAGTCTTTTTTGGGGTTTGTCGCTGCGATCGCCGTTATCATTGGCACCGCCCACCAAGCCATGACTCGGCTCAACACCCTGCTTAAAGAAGGCGGAAGCCTGGTTTCTCTGCTGCTGAACGTTGCCTATCATATTGGCAAGCTAGAATTTTTTATGCTCACTGGAGCGTTGCTAGCGCTCGGTCTTTTGTTGGTGTTGAAGGGGATAGGGCTGCTGTTTCAGAGTCGTTCTTCGATGGGTGTTAAGGGCGATCGCACCTCATCCACCACTCTATTGTTTCTGGGCATTGGCGCAATGGTAGGGCTTTATTCCTTCTTTTATCCCCAGACCTTTTCCATCCACGCGCTCATCGGCTGGAATGCTGGGAAAATGCGAGGGTTTGAGACTTTCTATCCCCTGCTTGGGTTTATCACATTATTTGTTGGAACCTACACGGCCTATCGTTTGTCCTGGGGTAAACACTAGACCTCAGATCATAATCTGGTTTTGTGAAACTTCTTTAGTTTGAAATTCTGAAATTCTTCAATCAGGGCACTGGTGAAAAGTGTTCTGATTTGATCTGGTGTTTTGTTGGCGATCGCTCCCCAACTTTGGGCTATTTTGTACCCACAAGTCTTGATCGGCTTCGCTAAGGAAGGTCGCGCCCCCTAACTCTCCCCCTCTTGGCTCCCAACTTTGGGGGACTTTGAATTGGATGAATCGTCCGGGATTGCGCCTTTGAAAACTCCTTTGAAAACTCCTTTGAAAATTCCTGTAAGGACTCCTTAAAGGTTCGGTTCTCTCAACGTTGGAGGCGGGGGCAACAAAACGACACCGAAGTGAGTGGGTTCTAATGATTTGATTGATGAGTCAACCTTCATGGCCTAGAAAGATTAATTTTTAGGGTAACTCTTGCAAGTCAGCGGATTTAACCCTAAAATATTTTAGGCAGTTTTAATTTAGTTAATCTCTTGTTTACGAAGAAATTAAAATAATTTGAAGGAGTAAGAGTATTGTCAGGATTGGAACTCCTCATCCCTGAGATTCGTCAGGTTGTCTCAATACACATTACAACATACACGCTAAGGTTATTTTTCCTATGAAATTTTTGCGGGTGCATCGCGGTTTATTCTTGGGGCTTTTGTTGGCTTTGCCATTCCTGAATGCCCAACCCGCAAAGGCGTTTTTGGCGCTGCCCGATGCTGCTTACTCAGCAATGACTTCTTCATTGTATCTACCCGAACCCGAATCCTACGCGCCTCCCCTGCAACAGGCGATCGCACTCCTTGCCCAATCCAACTATGCCGCCGCCGATGCCCAGCTAAAATCCCTGATCCAGGCCAATCCCACCGACATGCCTGCCCGTGATTTCTATTATCTGAGTCAGCTTTTGCAGGACAATTGGCTCACCCTCGCCCAGGAAAACGCCGATCGCGCCTATCTCAACTTACCCAGCCTGCGCCTGCCTGACCCGCGCCAAGGCATCACACCTTCGATCAGTATTCCTGCAATTCTGCAAGAAAAAGTAGAGCAAATTGAGTGGGGACGGGTTCCGGATTTGGGTGGGGCGATCGCCCAAACGCGGCAGCAGCTTGCCCAAACGCCCGACGCTATTCAACCCCGGCTAACCTTGGCTGCCCTGTATCTATTGGAAGGGCGGCAACCGGGCTACTCTGAAAACCCGGCGAAAATTCAACAAGCCGATGATCAACTTAGGGAACTCGTGCGCCGTCATCCCACCGATGCCCAAGCCTGGTTGATTCTCGCCAACCGACTGCCAAACTCTGCTGAAAAAACTGCCGCCTACCAGGCAAGCACCCGCCTCAATCCCCAGCTTGTCTACGCCTGGATTGGTGCTGCTAACGATGTCCTAGCGAATCAGCAATCTTTTGATCAGGTTGTGCTGCCCATGCTTGAAAAAGGCGTGCAGGCGAATCCCGATCAATTTTTGATGCAATATGCGATTGGAGAACTTCTGTCGGCTCAGCAGCGACCGGATGATGCGATCGCCCACCTCGACCGAGCCACCCGCCTGCGCCCCGATTTTCCCCCGGCCTGGTATGCGCTGTTTGTGGCGTTGAAAGGTTCTTCGCGCGATCGCACCAGCGAACTCCTCGATAGCTTTCAGCGGGTTGTCGTCGCCGATCCGACTTTCACCTTCTTTGATGTCAGTGAACTTAACCGGCGAATGGTTCGCGCCGATCGCATCCCGGAAGTCGTCGCAGCCTACAATCGCATCAGCCGCACAAACCCCAAACTGGCCAGCCAGGGATTCTTGCAGCTTGGCTTTCTCCTCACCGAAGTCGCCCCTAGCCGCAGTAATCGCATTATTCGTCTGAATCGTCGTGCCTACAGCCTCGATCCAAACCCAAGTACGCTCCGCCAGTTGGCTAGCACTCTCATTCGCAATGGACAACCCGTAGAAGGTGAGGCACTTCTGCGGCAATTTATGTCTGAAGAACCGCCCGAGACTGCCATCTATGCCCGAGGTGAATTAGCGTTTGCGATGGCTCAACAGGATGTCAATCGAGCGCTGAAATACTTAGATGAGATCTACGCGATCGATCCTAAATCCACGGGCTATGAATGGGTGGGATCATGGTTGATGGAACAGCAGCGTTTAGAGGAAGCCAAGGTTTTTTACAACCGGGCGATTCGCATTGATCCCTGGTATAACCTTTTCCTGGCGCAGATTTTGGCCAAGCAAGGACAAACCGAGGAGGCGATCGCCAAAGTCCGCATCGTTCTCGATCGACTGCCCAAAACAGACCCCAATTACTACGGCTTCCCGCTGGTCGTATTGAGCGATATTTTGGCACAGACTGGACGGTTGGAGGAGGCGATCGCTCGTTATGAAGAAGCCACTGTCTCAACGGACAATGTTTACACGATCTATGCCTATGGGGAATTGCTGCAACGCTATCAGCGCTGGGATCAAGCGATTGCCCAATATCAACGAGTGGCCAAAATCGCAGCGGAACAACAAGATCAACTATTGGCTGCTAAAAGCCGCCGAGGGATCGGACAAGCGCTGGTAGGTAAAGGGCAATTTAGTGCGGCTAAAGTGGAGTTGGAAAAGGCGCGATCGCAGTTTCAAGACATTGCCTACATTGATTCTGCGGCGGAAATTGCCCGTGAGATACAAGCATTGCCTCGTTAACCTACCCTTCCCGCTCCATCGAGCAAACCAATTCCTACCCCTACCGATCGCTCCTCAGCGGCGACCAGACCCAGGTTGTGTATCTCAACGAGTTGGGAGAAACCAGCCAATTACCTATTGATGTGGCGTTAGTACTATTAACAACCACAACCCAGCAACAAGCCCCAATTGCAGCTAGAGAACTTCTTGCTCGAACCCAACAGGAAGAGATCGCAGAGGAACGACGACGCGCCATAATAGAAATAGTCATCAAAATCATTTCCTATCAGTTTACCTATCTAAATCGAGTGGAGATAGAAGCAATGCTAGAGATTCAAATCCAAGAAACACAGCTATATCAGGACATTAAAGAGGAAGGCCGGGAAAAAGCAACACTCAACCTCATCCTACGGCAACTGAATAGACAATTGAGCCAAGAGATCTCGGATGAGCTTTTCGCTCAGATTAGCGGCCTCTCGTTACTCCAATTGGAACGACTGGGAGAGGCATTGTTGAATTTTAGGGCGATCGCCGACCTAGAAACCTGGCTAACCGAAAACTAAAAGCACAAGCCACATTTGCCTCATTGAAAGGCATGTCGCTGAGTCATGGTCTGCTTCTCAGTCCTCAAGTGACGATGCCCTGGGATCTCGATAGAGAACTTTTCCCTGTCGTATCGTCATCCAAACATCTTCAGGCGTAACTCGGGTGACCACTGAAGCCAGGATATTTTGACTCGCTCGTAAATGTCCTTGGTGGAAATTCAAAACCGTAAAGTCAGCAGGCAATCCCACTGCTAAAGCCCCATAGGCATCACCGCCCAACACCGGACGAATATTACTGGTCACCATCTTGAGAATTGCTGTTGGATCAGGCCGTAGGGCATCGCCGAATTGGCTTTTGGCAACCTTGTAGGTGAAGTCCAGTTCTGCCCAAAGATTGGGGCTATTGAGGAGGCCATTGTCGGTGCCGAGGAGGAGATTGGTGCCGCTCTCCAAGAGGGCTGCGATCGGTGGCAGCGGCAATCCCAGGTTTGCATTCGCGCGCGGGTTCAAAGCTACATTGCACTGATGTTTTGCTAACATCGCGATCTCTTCATCGTTGGCGACCGTTGCATGAATAATCAAGTGTGGATCGTATACATCTAAGGCGCGTTCTAGATCGCCTCGGCCTGCGATCGCCAGACTCACCTCTCGATATCCTGCGTTCTCTAAACAGTGTATCGCTCGTAGTTTGTGATGTTGTTCTGTGCGTTGTCGAATCTGTTGCCAAGCAGTGTCCGTCAGATCATTGATCGTGCTTTCGGAGAAACCATCGGCGATCGCCAACATTGCCTCTAGTTCCTGCAAAGCCGCCTCTGACAATTCCGCCCGATTCTCCGTCAGTTGCTCAGCGGTAAAGGGAAGATCATTGAATTGGCCTAGAATCACCGATCGCACCCCCACCGCTTCAGAGGCTTGGCGCAGCAGTTGACTGCCGTAAACCCCTTGTTCCCGGAAGTCGAGATGGGCGATCGTTCCGGTGCGTGCCATGTAGCGAAGATGGGCGGTGATATGGCTGAGATGCTCCTCTCTGGAACGTTTGGCCAGTTCGCGATATTTGTAGCCCTCGGGACGAAAAAAGCCTTGCTCTAGCGTCATTCCAGTGGCACCATCGGGTAAGCAGGAATCGCCAATGTGGGTGTGGCTATTGTAGAGTGCAGGCATCAGAACCAAGGTGCCTTTTTCGAGGCGATCGCAAGGTTGCCCCAATTCGATCGCCCGAATCGTATCCTGCTCAACGATGAAGCGTTTGCACTCGTAGGGTTCTAACTCAGTGCCATGAAGAATGGTGCAATCGGAGAACTCTAGCATGGGAGGAGTGAGATATAGAACAAAATTACAATGTCATGCCGCTGAACTGCCTTGATCAGACTGGAGATACTCGGCAGCAAGTTCAGCGTCTGCTTCTTTTCGATAGGAAGCGATCTCTGCTTGAAATTCATCCCATTGTGGATCATCGTTAAAGATTCCAGCGAATTGAGACGCAGACTGTGAGTGAAGTGGGAGTGTAATAATTTTGGCAGATTTTAGGCGTTCTTGCAAGGCTGCTTGCAACTTTGTAAGGGCATCTTCCCGAGTTTGTCCGTGAGCTTGACAATCTGACAGTCCTAGTACACTTGCTCGAAAACCTTGCGTCTCACTTTCAAGAAGAATTGAAACGGTTTCCATGATATTTCCCTTTGTCGCTTTGTCTGACGATCGCACAAAACTATTTGGATTATAGCGCTATCTTTTTAGAATCGAGAGAGCAATCTACTGAGAACTTACCAAGGATAGGAATGTCACTATGTCATCCACCCAATCTATTGTTGATTATCTCGTTGATCAAATGGCAAAAGCAGGGCAAGTTTCTGCCCGCAAGATGTTTGGCGAGTACGGCGTGTATTGCGATGGCAAAATGGTAGCGCTAATCTGTGACGACCAACTGTTTGTCAAACCGACGATCGCCGGACGCACCTTCATCGGCAACCCCGTCGAAGCCCCGCCCTACCAGGGAGCCAAACCCTGCTTTTTGATCCCTGGGGAACAGTGGGACAATACCGATTGGTTGAGTGAATTGATTCAACTCACCTATGAAGAATTGCCGTTGCCCAAGAAGAAAAAGAAATAGAAACCTGCAAGAATATCGATACCGTTTTTAGGGTTTCAGTAATAAAACTTTTCTAAAAATAAACAAGATAGACACAAGGAGAACTGACCGATGATTCATCGGTGAGATTTTGCTGAACGCAATTCCCGAAATGAAGCGGCTTTGCTAAGGTTCCATCCAAGTGACACCGAAGTGACACCGAAACAAACCCAAAATGAACCTTGATTGATCCAGCGAGATCCTGAATCATAACGGACATACCCCTCACGAGTCCTCGTCTGTCGCCTGCTCTCTCTGGCTCATTCTCTCAACCCATCCTTCCCGATCGCATTTCCCATCTGCATCCTCCATCTGCATCCTCCATCTGCATCTTCCGTCTGCATCACCGCAAGGAAATGAGAACTATAGAGCCAATACTGGGGTTTAGCCCTGCTCGTTCATTCCTGGAGAAAAATCATGAGCGCACAACCGTCTAAGAATCTGCCCGTTTTGGTATTCCTGGTGTTAGGGGCGATCGTCAGCCTCTTTGCCACCTTGCTCGGCAGTTCCAGCAAAACTGTCTCCCCACCGCAAATCGTTACCCCTAGCCTCACCCCTACTGTCACCTCTGGACAGACAGCCCCGCTGACCGCAAAACCAAAACTCTCTCCGACTCCTGGGGCGCGTGTTCCCTACAAACGCCCCACTACTGCGGATAATGGTTCTCCCTTCCCGGCAACTTCGGGGTATATCAAGGGCTATCCGCAGGAATTTACCGATGGGTATTCCAGTTTGACGATCGACAACAGCAAAAGTGATGCCGATGCGTTCATCAAATTACGCTCTAAAGATACCCAAAATTCCAAAGTGGTCAGCGTCTTTCTGGTCAAAGCCAAGGAATCCTTCACCGTTGAACAAATCAGAGCCGGAAGCTACGACATCCTCTACCGCGATCTCGACACGGGTCGATTATCTCGCTCCGAATCCTTTAACCTGCAAGAAAACTCAACTGCTGAAGGCGTCCAATTCAGCCGCATGACCTTAACCCTGTACAAGGTGAGCAACGGCAATATGCAAATGTATCCTGTTTCGGAGGAAGAATTTCAATAGGGGGGAGTGGGGAGTGGGGAGTGGGGAGTGGGGAGTGGGGAGTGGGGGGATTCGGTGATTGTTGAGTGAAAAGTTCGATGGGTGTTTCATTGTTATCTTTTTTCGCTTTCCGCCTTTGTCCTTTTCCCCATTCATCCATCTATGATTCTTTCCAATACTCGTTCTAAGATTCTTTCCAATACTCGTTCCAATCGTTCTCTCTCTCGCCATACTCAATTTCTTCTTTTAGGTGTGGGTGCTGGTTTGATTGTTTTTGTTTTGCAGTTGGGGTTGCGATCGCTCGTTTTCATTACTGGAGGTGCGATCGCCATTATCACTATCCTCTACTGGTTTTGGCAAAATCGTGCCGTACCAACTGCCCAAGCTCCCTCAGCAAATTTGCTGCAAGCCGAAGTGTTCCAAGATCATTTGACTTGTTTTCAGCAACAGGTTCCGGCAGCAGAGTTTACAACCTGGTTGCCGCTGCAAGAACAGGCCATGAGGGTACAGGCGATCGCCACCCACATCGCTCAGCGAGAACCCATGATTGTCTCCGAACTTTTGGAAACCCTGCATTCCGTCCTCGATTTAGTCGAACAAATATCAGCAGCCCTAGTGCTGCGACAGCAAATTCAAACGCCCCAGTATTTAACCTTAACGGAACAACGTCTGCAAGGAAGTTTAACCCGAATTCAGGCCACTGAAGTTCAATTGCAAATTCTCAACGATGAAATCGCCTGGAAGCGAAATGCATCAGTGGTGTCAGAGAAATTACAACTGCTGTCAGCAGAAAACGAACAGTTCTGCACCAACCCAGTGAATTAAGCTCTCATCAGTATTCTCACTAAGCTTTACCTCAAAATTCACCATTTTGGTCATCCTGAAAATTTCTAAGATCTTCCTCCTGGTAATTCTCCAAAATTCTACTCCTAGTAGATTTCTAAGATCACTGTAGGGTACGTGAAAACGAAGTGGATGCTGTTGGCGAATTCCAAAGGTACTGTAGACGAGCGTTTTATCCCTCAAGATCCCGAAATGACTTCGCTCCAAGCCCGCCCGCGAATGAATTGCGGGCTATTAG
>JALOOP010000523.1 GCA_025454315.1 Oculatellaceae cyanobacterium Prado106 | reverse complement strand
ATGATCCCTACCTCATGAACATCACCTGATCGATCTTGATCCATCTATCGTGATCTTGCCCTTGATTTAATCTTTTTTTTAGAAATACGCTCTCAAGAGTCTTGAACTGACTCTAAATCTACTGACTCTTGAATCAGACGGCTCTAAATCAAGCGGACAAACTTATTCTTGCCCACCTGAAGCACTTTCCCATGTAGCTCACTCGCGGCCTCAAACGTGAGATTCACCTCAGAAATGCGATCGCCATCCAACCGCACCGCCCCCCCTTCAATCTGCCGCCTCGCATCAGAACTCCCCTTGCAGAGTCCGGTCGCACTCAGAATATAGAACAGCTTGGCCGGGAACTGAATCGATTCGAGAGAAAACTCAGGCACCGCATCAGCCTGTTTGGCATTGCCCTGGATTAGGGTTAGAGCCGCTTTCTGAGCTTCTAGGGCAGCCGCTTGGCCATGGTATTGGCTGGACACTTCTAGGGCGAGGAGTTTTTGGCGATCGCGCGGATTTTCCGGCAAGCTTTCTAGCGGCAGATTCGTTAATAGTTCAAAATACTGCTCAATCAAGCTATCAGGCGTTTTCTCCAGCTTCGAGTACATACTCAAGGCATCCTCTTGCAGCCCCACATAGTTGCCCAGAGATTTGGACATTTTTTGTACCCCATCAGAACCCACCAGAATCGGCAGCAGCAGCCCAAACTGAGGCCGCTGTCCAAAGTGGCGCTGCAAGTCACGTCCCACAGCCAGGTTGAACTTCTGATCCGTGCCCCCCAGTTCCACATCAGCCTCCAGGGCAACCGAATCGTAGCCCTGCATCAGCGGATAGAGGAACTCATGCAGGTAGATCGGATTCTCTTTTTTATAGCGCTCGGCGAATCCTTCCTTGGCTAGCATCTGCCCCACGGTCATCGTGGCCAATAGCTCCTGGATTTTGCCCAGGTCAAGCTTGGACAACCATTCGGAGTTGTAGCGAATTTCTAGCCGTCCCGGTGTATCAAAGTCTAGGATAGGGCGAACTTGATCAATATAAGTCTGGGCGTTGGCTTGGACTTGCTCCTCGGTCAGTTGTTTGCGAACCTCGGACTTGCCAGTGGGGTCACCAATGCGGGCGGTGAAGTCGCCAATCAGTAGAATCGCCGTATGGCCCGCATCCTGAAACGCTCTCAGTTTGCGAAAGACAATACTATGTCCTAGGTGTATTTCGGCACCCGTGGGGTCAATGCCAAGCTTAATACGGAGAGGGCGATCGCCCCTCGTCAAGCGCGCCTCCAGATTTTCGTCCGGGTCGGTTGATTGCGGTTGATTCGGAAAGATTTCACTCGTACCCCGATGCAACCAGGAAAAGGTTTGCGATAAATTCATAAGAGATAATTCAGCAGGCGTAACTGGGCAACATCACTCGTTAGAATGCGGGTGGTATTCTATCGCTCTAACAGATTTTCATTAAAAGCAAAGTAATTATACGGTTTACCCCTATTATCAGTAGAGACTCCTCCTCACTAAAATTTCGGTACCCCCACGGGGTGAATTCTCAGGGACTTTACGTAGTATTGGGCAACCGACCTCCCTATCATCCAGAACTAAAGGAAAAAGAGTAGCTGTGTCTTCTAATACCGCTGAACCAAATCGCCAACCTCGCCCCACGGGTAAAGCAGTTCTGGCAGAGCCTCCCTCCCCTGTGGGCAGCTATATCCAGTCTGTCGCTCAGATTGCCGCTGGTACTGTTCTTGGGATTACCATGCTGGCCAGTTCAGTGGTGGCTGGGGGGCTAGTCGGGCTTGCCATCAGCTTCCGTAACCTGCCCGATGTGCGCGTTCTCCGCAACTACATCCCCTCCGAAACCAGCTACATCTACGACATCAACGGCACCCTCCTCACCAGTATCCACGATGAGGCCAACCGGGATGTGGTGGATCTCAACGAGGTGTCCCCCAACCTCAAGCGGGCAGTGTTGGCGATCGAAGACAGCTACTTCTTCTCACACCATGGGGTTAATCCAATGGGTGTGGCTCGCGCCTTGGTGGCCAACATGCAGGAAGGCCGCACCGTAGAAGGGGGGTCCACCGTGACCATGCAGTTGGTCAAGAACCTGTTTTTGAACCCAGAGCGATCGTTCAACCGCAAACTCGCCGAAGCCGTTCTCTCTCTCCGCCTCGAACAGGTCTTCACCAAAGACCAGATCCTCCAAATGTACCTCAACCAGGTCTACTGGGGGCACAACACCTACGGTGCTCAAACCGCCGCCAAAAGTTATTTTAATAAATCAGCCGCCGATCTCAACCTCAGCGAATCGGCCATGATGGCCGGACTCATCTCCGCGCCAGAGTCCTTCAGCCCCTTCGTAGACTACAAAGCGGCCAAAACCCGGCAGACGCTAGTCCTCGATCGCATGGCCAAGCTCAACTGGATTACCCAAGCCGAAGCCGAAGCCGCCAAGAAACAACCCATCAAACTGGGGCAAATCACCTCTTTCCGCCGCAGCCAATCGCCCTACGTCACCGATGCGGTCGTCAAGGAACTCAAAGATCGATTTGGTCAAGAAGCCGTCATCAAGGGCGGGATGCGCGTCCAGACCACCATCGACTACAACTTCCAGAAGATGGCGGAAGAAACGGTGCAGCGGAATTTTAACTACATCCAGTACCAACTCTACGGCGACCAAATGGCACTCGCTGCCGTTGATCCCCGCACCCACTTTGTCAAGGCCATGGTGGGCGGGGTTGACTACCAAAAAAGCCAATACAACCGGGCAACCCAAGCCATGCGCCAACCCGGTTCGGCCTTCAAACCCTTTGTCTACTATGCCGCCTTTGCCACCGGGCGCTGGGCACCCGACTCCACCATCTCCGACACCCCCGTCAGCTACCCAGATGGCGATGGCTACTACACCCCCCAAAACTACGACAGCAGTTTCAGCGGCCCCATCTCCCTCCGTCAAGCCCTGTCTGTCTCCCGTAACATCCCTGCGATTCGCCTAGGCCAGGATGTCGGGATTAACCGAGTCATCGAAATTTGCCGCACCTTGGGCATCAAAAGTCCGATGGAACCTGTGATTTCGCTGCCGCTGGGGGCAGTTGACCTAACCCCTCTAGAAATGGCCGCCGCCTATGCCACCTTCGCCAGCGGCGGCTGGCAGTCTCCGACCACCACCATTGTGCAAGTCACCGATGGCAGCGGCAATGTCCTCCTCGACAATACTCCCAAGCCCCAACTCGTGCTTGATCCCTGGGCCGTAGCAGCCCTCAACGATACGCTGCAAAACGTCATCACCAGCGGCACCGGGAAAGCGGCTCAGATTGGCCGTCCAGCAGCGGGCAAAACGGGAACCACTTCTTCAGAACGGGATATCTGGTTTGCGGGCTATGTGCCTCAGCTTTCGGTTGCCGTCTGGGTTGGCAATGACGACTACAGTCCGCTAGGTCGAGGAGCAACGGGAGGCACTTTCGTGGCACCCATTTGGCGGGATTTCATGAATCAGGCGTTGGCCAACACCCCTGTTGAGCGATTCCGCCCAGCCTCAGACTTTCCTAGACCCTAGTTGCTTACTGTGAGAGCCGATTTCGCAACAAGAGGGCTGCAGGATTCACCTGCAACCCTCTTTTCAATAGATGGGTTAAATCTATACTCGCAATCCCCATCGACGCTGCGGGAGTTTTAGGGATTTTGCTGTTGAAGAAGCCCTTGTTATCTGACAGGGAGAGAGGCGATCGCACTCCACCACAAAAACCCAAGGACTCTCACTGTTTCGCCCACCCAAAGCGTCACAGCCTAACGCTTGTCGTCATTGAGCCGCTTACCCTAAGTCTGACGCTCAACTTCCGCCTTCATTCGGCGTAGCGTGTACTCCATCTGGTCAAACATTTGTTGTGGAGTAATGCCAACCTGATTCAGTTGAGTTTTCATCTGTTCAACCGACATCTGAGCCATAAAATCATCCGATAGCTCAAAACGCTTCATAAAGATGCGGTAGCGATCCATCATCGCTTCCATTTGCTCAATAAACAGCTTTTTGCCTTCCCGATCGAACTTGCCATAGTCCGACCCCAGTTGCATCAGACCATGGTAGTCCTCAAACAACTGCTTCGCTTCTTGTTGGACAATCTCAGAGTCAAAGAATCCCATTTCTGTTAACTGTGATTAATATCAGGATGAAGAACCAGCTACACCTTGAGTCTAAACCTTTAGCTACTCAAGCCTAGTTTCATTCTAATCCAGCAGGTTACCCGGCCAAGGGGCGGTTTCCTCTACCGGGGAGGGGGGAAAGGCGAAAGCAAGAAGGGGAAAGGGAAAAGGGGAAAGGGGAAAGGGAAAAGGGCAAGGGTGTGAATTTAGGAGGGCGTGAAGGATTGGTGGGGGATTGGTTAACCTAAGCAGGTAGGTCACCCCACCTGCTTGGCTTCAGAACCGGACTTGCCCGTTTCCGTGCATCCGGCTCCTCTCCAACTTGGTTC
>JALOOP010000114.1 GCA_025454315.1 Oculatellaceae cyanobacterium Prado106 | reverse complement strand
GCGTCGCTGAGGTTGCTAGAGTAGGGCATGATGAATCGACTAATGTGACTTTCCTAGCCTAATCTAGCCTCTCAAAAGATGTCAAATGGATTCTATATAACGCCCTGGTTCAGGAGCCGCAGAACCTTTACCTTCATTCCAGGTTTTTGTGGGACGCAAAGGGGAGAGAACGAGACGATGCGATCGCCCCCACCCTAGCCGCCCAATCTCCTATAGTAAGAGGGCTAACTACTGCTTTGACACCATGGTCAGTTCTCGCACACTCCCGGATGCCCAAGCGATTCAGCGCATGGCCGATCGCTATCCGGAACTTGATATTCCCTCTGTACAAGCTTGTCTTGCCTTCCTGGATACGACAACGGTTGTCTATGAAGCCTTGGAAGCCTACTTTACCCGTCACGGTCTATCCATGGGCAAATTCACACTGCTGATGCAGTTGTTTCAAGCCGATGGACAAGGAATGACTCCTTCTGAATTTGCTGAAAGAGTAGGGGTGACTCGCGCCACCATTACCAGTTTGCTTGATGGCCTAGAACGCGACACCCTAGTAACGCGCCAGCCCCACCCGGTCGATCGCCGAATGCTCCAGGTGTATCTGACGGAAAAGGGGCGATCGCTCATTGCGGACATTCTCCCTGATCATTTCTGTCGAACCACTGGCTTGATGGGGCATTTGAGCGATCGCGAAAAGAAAACTTTGATCAAGCTTCTGGGTAAGCTGCAATCTGGCATTTCTGCTCTAGAAGATTTTTCAGATCCATAATTTAGTAAGATGGCTGATTATTAGATGGCTAATAAGGAGATCGCAAAATGCCACAACTCAGGGGTCAGCAGAAAAACTGGTTAGTTTCGGCACATGTTGCTTCAGGCGGAGTCTGGTTGGGTACTGCAATCTGTATGGTGGTGATTGCCTTAAATCATCAAACGGCAACCAACGGCGATGAACTCTACGCCGTCAACGCCGTGCTAAAGCTCTTAGATGATGTGGTCATCATTCCTGCTGCCATGCTTTCACTTCTGACAGGTGGTTTGTTATCTTGGCTGACAATTTGGGGATTTACCAAGTTCTATTGGGTTATCACAAAATGGATCGCCACCGTTGCGCTCATTGTCTTTGGATCATTTTGGCTAGGGCCGTGGACTAATGCGGCAACTGCGATCGCCCAAACTGAACGTCTGCAAGCTTTAACCAATCCTCTCTTTATGTTCGACTTCAAAGCTGCTGCCACAGGCGGTGCCGTTCAAGTCTTCTGTCTCTTTGTCATTATCAGTATCTCCGTCCTCAAACCTTGGGGAAGAAGGACTATCGAGAAATCAGAAACCCCTGTTGGTGAGTCCTGATTCCAACTTATATGCAGAACGTTTAAGGGGGACTGTCGCGACAAGCATGACAATCCCCCTCAGTATTTCAGGGTATTAGACTTTCATTCGACGTTCTAAATCAAATATTCTATAGCGTCAAGGATTGGGGATTGGTTTCAATCAATTTGGCTAAGTCCTGCAAGAAGGCGGCAGCATCGGCACCGTAGATGATGCGGTGATCGCAGGAGATGTTGACCTGCATTTGTTGCTTCACCCCAAACATGCCGTCCGCCGTGGCGACGACTTGGGGACGGGAAGCCCCGATCGCCAAAATTGACCCCTGTCCTGGTGGCAAAATTGCGTCAAAGGTATCCACGCCGAACATGCCCAGGTTGGAGAGGGTGAAGCCGCCCGTGCTGTATTCCTCGGGCTTGAGTTGCTTGGTGCGCGATCGCTCCACCAAATCCCGCCAGGTGCGCGACAGCGAATAGATATCCATCTGGTCAGCGCTTTGCAGAACAGGGGTGATCAGACCACCATCGTCCATGGCCACGGCCACGGCCACGTTGATGGAAGAACGATAGGCAATGCCTTGATCCGTGTAGTAGGCATGGAGCAGGGGATGCTTTTGCAGGGTGACGGCGACGGCTTTGGCCAGCAGCGCGGTCATAGTGACACCCTTAGACTTGATTTGCTTGTAGAGCTTGTCGAGGTTGTCAGTGGTGATGGTGTAGCCGACCCGGAAGACAGGGACTTGCAGGCTTTCCATCATGTTGCGGACGACGGCGTTTTGCAGCGTATTGAAGGCGACGACCTGGCCGGGTTGGGCAGGCGCAGGGGCAGGCGCTTTGGCCGCGACTGGAGCAGCGATCGCCGGAGCCACAGGTGCAGCCACAGGTGCAGCCACGGGCGCAGCTTTAGCCGGCGTACTAACCTTGCCAGCAGCCGATTCCACATCTTCAGCCACAATCCGACCATAGGGGCCACTGCCCGTTAAGCCACCCAGATCCACCTTCAGATCTTTGGCTAGCTTGCGGGCGCGGGGAGAGGCGATCGTCCGGCCATTGCGGGCGGCAGCGGCGACGGGTTCGGCGGCAGCGGCAGCGGCAGCAACGGCGGCGGGTGCGGCGGCGGCCACGGGTGCAGCAGCGGGTGCAGCGGTGGCCTGTTGGGCAGCGGTTTCGATTTCGGCTTCGGTTTCGGCGATGAGGGCGATCGCAGACCCCACCGCCGCCGACTCTCCGGCAGGCACCATGATGATGGCCAGGTAGCCTTCATAGAAGGACTCTACGTCCATGTCGGCCTTATCTGACTCGACAATCACCACCGTTTCACCCTTCTCGATCTTGTCGCCAGGGGACTTGACCCAGGAGACGATTTTTCCCTCAGTCATGGTGGAACTGAGGGCAGGCATAAAGACTTCGTTAATCATAGCGACCAGACTCCAGTTACAAATCTCCGCGAATTTCTTGAACAACGCCATCCCGAATCAGGACTTCGACCTGCATTTTGCTGATCAGGTTGTCTCCGGTTTCGACCCGAAAGAAGCCCTCAATTTGCCCCTGTCCGACTTCTTGATCCATTTCTAGCAGTTGCACTTGCTGGAGTTGTTGCAGGATCTGGTTTTTCTTTTCAAGGATTTCGCTTTTCTTCTGGTTGACCTGCACCTGGATGTTGGTGACTTGCTGAACCATCATGGGGTCAGAGGACTGAGCGCCCTGCTTTTGCATCTCAGCGACCATTCGTTGCCCCTGGGTGTCGAGTTGCTGGAGTTGGCCATCGAGTTGGTTGATTTGGCCTTGCAGTTGTTGCTGCACTTCCTCCTTCCAGCGAGGAGTGACGATAACTTTTATGTTGACCGCTCGCTTCAGGAGCAGATGAGACGGAGAGACTTCCATGAATTGCTTCGCTAGATAGGGGGTATTGTTTCATCCCGCATCAACAATCGATTGGGTTTTGAGGGCAGGTCTGAGTCGATTCAAATCAATCTGAACGGGTCAATCTGAACGGGTCAATCTGAATGGGGGAGAATGCTCCACAAGTTTGAACCTCAAAAAGCCGCAGGCAATTCCAAGACCATTCCACCCATCTTGGGGAAAATGGGTGGAGAATATGCTTCAAAAGCCTCCCAGAAGACAGCGATCGCCATCCCCTGAGCGTTGTTGACGGTGCATTACCCCTTCGCGACAGAGCGCACGAAATCGGGCAATGGTTCAGGTAAACATCTCGTCAATCATACCGCGATAGCGATCCGTCACAACATTTCGCCGAATCTTCAAGGTTTGGGTCAATAGGCCGTTTTCACTGGTGAAAGGCTCGGTCAGCAAGCGAAATGGCCCAATCCGATCATCGGCTCGATAACCGGGGCGATCGCGCACCTCACGAATCAACTCTTGCCGGAACAGTTCTTCCACGCTCTTGTCGGCCAAGTTGACCTGGCCTTCCGGGGCGATCGCTCCTGGATTCGACGCTTCTGCCCATTTCAGCAAAGCTTCTGGGTTCGGCACAATCAGGGCACCGAGCGATCGCTGATCCTGTCCCACCAGCATGATCTGGTCGATATAGGGACTCCGCAAGCAGGCATCCTCAATCGGCTGAGGTTCAATATTTTCGCCGTTGGTCAGCACAATCGTATCCTTGGCACGTCCGGTAATCACCAAGTGATTGTCCCCCACCACCATGCCCAAATCCCCCGAGTCAAACCAGCCCTCTGAGTCGATCGCCTTGGCCGTCGCCTGGGGATTGAGATAATAGCCCTGCATCACCTGCGGCCCCCGAATCAACACCAGTCCCTGCTTACCCTTGGGCAAAGACTGCCGAGTTTCCAGATCCGCGATCCGAATTTCTGTGTTGGGTAAGGGTTGACCATCTGCGCCTCGGAGGTTGTGCTGGGGCGATCGCACGGTCGCAATGGGAGCCGTCTCGGTCAGCCCATAGCCGCTTAAAATTGGTACCCCGACAACCTCAAAGAAATCTTCCAGGTGATCGGCAATCGATCCGCCACCGCTCACCAGGATTTTCACCGCGCCACCCGTGCCTGCCCGAATCTTTTGGTAGACCAAGCGATCGCCCAACTGATGCAGCGGAAACAGCAGCGCCATTTGCAGCATAGCCATCAGCTTTTCTCCGGCTGAAGGCTTCATGTGATCCAGCGATAGCCCCTGAACGATGCGACGGGCTTTGATGTAGCGATCGCTCTTGCCCAGGAAAAAGTTCACGAGCTTTTGCTTCTTGGCAGGCTGATCGCGAAACTGCTTCTGAATCCCCTCGTAAATCGACTCCCACAGACGCGGCACCCCCACCATATAGTGAGGCGAAAATTCCTTAATATCTTTCTTAACAAAGCGAATATTGGTGTAAACCTGGCTACAGCCATGGGCAAAGATGAAATACTCAAAGGTGCGCTCATAGCAATGCCAAATCGGTAGAATGCTCAACACCCGTTCCCCCGGTTGCGGCAGCACCACCGTCGCCGCCCCAGCAACCTGCGACACCAGATTTCCATGGGTCAACATCACACCCTTGGGCATCCCAGAGGTACCCGAAGTATACATCAGCGTCGCCAGAGTATCGCGGCTCTGCTTCACGGGCTGGAGGGTTTTGCCCGCGCCCAGCGCCATCGCCTCTGAGAATCGCAGAATTTTCAGCGTTTCATCGGCGGGCGGAGCTTCGTCCGTCAGAAAAATCACGAATTGAATCGGCAGATCATGCAGATACCGACGAATTTTCTGAAAGGTCGCCGCATTTTCGACAATCAGTGCGATCGCCCCACTATTGCCCAAAATAAACTGCAACTCCTTGGCATCGGCCTGAGAACTCCGCACCACATCCACCCCACCCGCCATCATCACGCCCTGATCCGCCACCAACCAGCGCGGCTGATTATCCGAAATCAACGCCACCCGAGGCGGAAACTCATCCGTGGGGTTCGCCTTCACTCCCAGCGTTTGCAAAGCTGCGGCAAACTGTTGCATCTGCTGATAAAGCTCCCCATAGGTCAGCTTTTGTTCAGGATTGGAGTGGGGGTCATGGACAGCCGTGATAGTGGCAAACCGCTGGGCTGCGATCGCCCACACTTCCGGCAAAGACTGAACCTGACGATAATCGACTGCGTTCATGATGGGTATTGCTCCTATTGAGAAATTAGGGGAATGGAGGGGGAAGGGGGAAAGGGGAAAGGGAAAAGGGAAAAGGGGGGTGGGTAGAGGGGTTTACAAATCTTCTGGGTGAATGAAAGGGATGCTAACGATAAAAGGGCTAAAGGGATGGAGAGTGTTCTTAAAATAGACTGCTCATTGTAAGCCAGAAAAATACGGAGATAGCATTGTCGGAATGTCGAAGTCCGAAAGTCAGAGCCGGAATGTTGAAGTCCGAAAATCGAAATCCGAAGGTCAAAGCCTGAAGGTCGAGATCTGAAGGTCGAAGTCTGAAGATCAGAGTCTGAAGATCGAAGTCTGAAGATCGAAGGAAGATCGAAGTCTGAAGATCAGAGTCTGAAGATCAGAGTCTGAACGTTAAAGCCTGAAAGTTAAAGCCTGAAAGTCAAAATCTGAAGGTCGAGATCTGAAGCCTTGTAGTATTGAGCCACCCAAGTTCTAGACTACGACTGTGACCATTAGAATAATTCATGGGGAGGCCAGAAAGCCGATCTGTCAACTGCCCTTCTCAATCGTTTAGCCTGGGATTCCTCAATGATGAGGCTCGATCCTGATTCAAGGCGATCGAATTAATAAGATCTATGGAGATCTATAGAGTGAGATGAGAGAGAGCAAAACGCTTCCCCCATGCACGAATCACGCAACTTAGGAGTCACAACCCATGCCCAAAGCTACTTGGAATGGAGCCGTATTGGCCGAGAGCGATCGCTGTGAAGTCGTCGAGGGCAACTACTACTTCCCCCCCGATGCCATCCACTCGGAATACTTTCAGTCCAGCGACACCCACACCACCTGCCCCTGGAAAGGCACAGCCAGCTACTACACCCTCCAGGTCAACGGCCAAACCAACGCCGATGCCGCCTGGTACTATCCCCAAGCCAAAGATGCCGCCAAAAATATTGAAGGCTATGTCGCTTTCTGGCGCGGGGTAAAGGTCGAGGCGTAGGGAGGTGCGATCGCCATCCCCCCAACCCCAACCACGGCGGAGAGCCTCAGCGCTCCCGCCGTCTATCCTCCTTAACGCCCCAAAGACACCCACAATCTATCCCTAGACCCTTCTCACCCCCACCCCCGTTCTCCAAAATAGACCTATCCCAGTCCAACCCTAGATAAAGGGTGGATGGGTAGATGGGTGGATGGGTGGATGGGTGAAGGAATTTGGCACTTCTTTTGCTCATGACTCTTTTCACGTTTATCCTTACTCTCCCGGATGGAGACATGATTGGGATTGCAATGAATGTTCTTTAGTAGGAAGAATGCAAGCTGTGAAGCTGGAAGACGATTTCGGAGAGGCCATGACTCCTTAGAAAATGAGAAACCGCCCTTCTAAAAGTTCATGTGTCTCAAAAATTCCCGCATCTCTCACTCATCCACCCATCCACCCATCCACCCATCCACTCCCCATCTCCCCATCCTCCGATCGCCCCTTCCCCAAACCTGGGCACACTATCTGGGCAAATCGCACCTTTAGAACTCTGGGGAAACGGGCACAATCGCCTCAAAAAACGGGCACAATCCCGAGCCTGCGCCGTCTTGCAAATCTGGTGGTAGCATAAAAGATCGGGATTCACGTTTACCCTAACCGAATCACGTCAAAACTTTGCCGAACCCCTGACCCAGTTTGACAGGTTTGATATACAATTTCTGCTGATTAACTCCGTGAGGGTAATGCAACTAAGTAGTCCGCCCATTCAACCCATAAATTCGATGATTATTCTGGATGCGTTACCGAACCCGTCGCTCCCGGAAGAAACCTGTCCTCGTCGCACTCGCCAGCAGCTTGACCTGCTGCTGCTAGCCATTGAAGCCCTTGACCTGGGCGGCTCCGAGGCACTCCTCGCCGCCACCAAAGAACTCGACCTCCAAGGCATCATCAAAAATCGCGTTTCCTTCTGGCGACTCCGCGCCACCAACCCCCTCCGCCGCTACAGCCAGCGCCGTCCCCTCACCCTCACCGAAGGCAAAGCCCTGGTGCTGCTCATCTGCCACCTTTCTCGCCGCATGACCGTGCTGATTCGGCAGTTGCTGCTGGTCTATGACCAACTCCTCGAAAAGCAACTGCCCCTAGAGCAACACCTGCGGTTGGCCAACTATCTGGAACGATTCCGGGCGCACTTTCGATCGCGCATGAACCCCAAACGCGCCGCCGTCATCGCCTACAACTCCGACGAAAAACTCAACCAACTGGCCATGACCCTCCTGGGTCAACTTCTATTTTGCACCGGGGCTGCAGGCGCAAACCGCCTCTGGAGCAGCCTTTTTGATGGAGAAACCTCATGACCATTCAGCGCCAGTACAGTCTGCCCAACTGCCAACTGGTCGTGGAGGGAGTCAGCCAAGATGCCGCCCCCATTGACCTCAGCGGTCGCCCCCCCATTTCTTTGGTCACCCATGTGGAGTGCCGCGTCGCCGGACACTCCAAACCCCTCATGGGCGGACGCGATCTTTTAGAAGGTCTGGTCACCGCCGTCAGCGAATATGCCCAGGAATACCTCAGCGGCATTGCCCATCCCGCTGCCCACCCCAGTCACCGGGGTAGACCCGAACTCGTCCAACTCCAGCGAGTAGACTCCAATCTGCATCGCCTCACCGTCCAACCCCAAATCAACAACCCCGAGGGCAAAGACAAATCCCGCCTCTACCAGGCACCGCCGACTCCTGCCGTCCAGCTTGACCTGACGACCGTGCAACTGTTCGACATGGTAGAAGCGATCGACCAATTCTTTGCCGACACCCAAACTGTCCCCGAACTCTCCCTCCGCCTCGACCCCCTGCCCAAACGCTACGCCGCTGCCCAGGAACCCCTGGCCAAACGCGCACTTCCAGCCGCATTGGGTGTCTCCAGCGTCGCGGTCGCAGCCCTAGCCCTGTTCTACCTCCCCATCCCCGAGGTCAAACGCCCCTCCAACGAAGCCCCCGCCACCCAAACCACGCCTTCTCCCGGCAGTAGTCCCAGTCCCACCGGGGCTTCTCCCACTCCATCGCCCTCGGCAGCGGCTCCCAGCCCCACGGCTAGCCCAGCCGTCGCCACCAGCCCTACGGCTAGCCCGGTGGCTGCAAGTCCTACCACAGTCGGCAGCACGGTATCAACCGTTCCCAGCCCAGTCAGCAGTCCAGTCAGCGGTTCCCCAGCAGTTATCAACGGCACTGCGGCCAGTCCGACCTCCCCAACCTCCAGTCCAACCACAGCGACCAGCGGCACCCAAACCCCACCCAGTTCTCAAGAGCTAGAAGCCATCCTGCAAAGCGCTCCCGAGATTACTGATCCCAGCAAGTTAGGGCAGTTGGTGGCCAGCCTGCAAGAGCAACTTTATCGCGGCTGGCAAGAAAAACCTGCTCCCACTTTCACGGAGAACCTGGTCTATCGGGTTGGAGTCGCTGAAAATGGCGATATTTTGGGCTTCAAATTTGCCAATGATCCAGCCCTGGCTCATGTCAAAGAAACCCCTTTGCTCGATCTGCGCTACAACCCCACAGAAGCCAGCGGCAGAGAGCCGATCGCCCAATTCCGCGTGGTCTTTAGACCTGATGAAATCCTAGAGATTAGCCCCTGGTACGGTGAGGCTCCTGAAAGCAACCCTGCTCCGTCCCCTCGTTAAGGAACTATCAATGGGCGTTGAGGTCTACTTCTCAGATCTCCTCTATGGATAGTGTTGATACATCTGCAAAATTTTTGCCCTCCAAATCCCCAAAAATTAGTGGATTTGGAGGGCAATTTGCAAAATACAGGGTTCACCGTTAACAGTTCATCTAACAGTTCATCGTTAACAAACAGAGGCTTGAGGCCCAGCCCAGACATGGTTCATGGTACTGCCGTAGGTGACGGGCTGATCGGCTAGGGCGATCGCCGTCTCTCCCCTCAAGTTCACGGTATAAAACGGCCAGTTCTCCACTCCCATCACGCCCGCTTGAAAGAGTACCTGATCGGGGTTCACCTGACTCCAGCCCATCAGAATGGCATTGGTGTAATGAATCTGGGAGGGCGATAGCGTATAGGTTTCATTGGAGTGGCGATCCCAGACCACGGCAAAATCCGAGGCCAAATCGCTGCCAAAAAACGACTCAAATTCTCGGGCTAAGAGGCGATCGCCCCCCTCTGACCAAGCGATCGGGATCAGAACGGCGATCGTCCCCGGCTGAGTCGAAGCATCTTCCGTATGAATTCCCTGCTTCACCTTAAACGGATTCTCGGCAAACGGCGAAGCCGCCAATAGCGTCTGCAAACTGCCCGTCTCCAGGTTTTCCAGGAACAAAACGCTGCTGACTCGCGCCTGTAGAAAATGATCGGCAAGCTGCACCTGAATCCGACTATAGGCAGCATAACGACCATCGGGCGAAATCAGCGAAGGGCTGCGATAAAAACACTGAGTCGCGTCTGGCTGCGGTTGGCCAAACACCATCGCCGTCACCCAATTCCAGGGAATCGGATGGGGACTGTTCAACGGATCTAGCTGAATCGATGCAGAATTCATACAATTCCCCGAAAATAAAAATAGAAAATGCTTCCTCATCCCTGGAATAGAAACCCTTGGGAGAGAAGCAATGAAGCGATCCTGAGTTCGTAATCGGTAGATGCTTGAAGAGCCTGAGTCATCTGCGTCATGGCGATCAAGGTTAAAAATGTCAAAAGGACAAGCCTTGAGTCTACGAGTGCCTGACGTAAATCCATCCGGTGAATCGAATGGCGTGATGCGAGAAGTCTAGAAATCGGCTAATCCAGAGACAAATTCTGCCCGTTGAATTACTGAGCATGACCACAAGGATACTTAGGATTTGTATCCGTTGTTTTTCTCAAAGAATCTTCACGCTGTGCGAGAAAGCAATACTTTTGAAATACATCCAACTCCTCTCCACCTGAACCATCTGCATGTATCGAATCAAACACCTGATGATTCCAACAATTTCTCTGTAAATAGAATGAAAGTTTGCAAATCTAAAGAAAACCGAAAGCGGCTCACTCTATAGGTATAGCAAGCAAACTGTAATCTAGGAGTCCTACTAAAGTAGAAGTTTTAAGTCTGCTAGTTAAGATTGCAGCATGACTGCTTTAAGTTGCAGCATGACAGTCCATTGTAAAGTCCACTGTGAAGGGCACTGTGAAGGGCACTTAAATCTGCCCATAGGTTAAACCGACTTCAATTGACTATGGAATTTGACATTGGGAAACTCAACCTCTCTGTCACAGGTTGATTCAAGCCTTTAAAGAGTAGTTTGAACGCTTGAAAAGCGGGTTGAACCGTTTTATTGCAATGAAAAATTTACAGTAATCCCGGCTGTTCTCATGAACGGTTGTCATGGATTGATCCCACTGTTGTGATGTAAGGATTGATACCTTTGCTGAAATTTAGAAACAAATGAGATAGCATCAATAGACTGCACTCGAATGAGACTATAAAACCCTGCTGTGGATAGATGCTTTTTGATGAGCGATCGCCCACATCCCCCTTCAGTCCCATTCCCTAGGTCTTGCTTACTGCGGCTTATCCTGGTAGTTTCAATGCTTCTTAAAGTTGCTTAAAGAAGTTGCTCAAATTTGATCAAAAAATATTACTCATAAAATACTGCTAAAAACGACTACTCCAATCTAAATTCCACCTGGGTTTATTCAGGGTTATCGACTCTATCGTGCGTGAGGTTCAATCATGACGAAGTCCTCTACTATGCAATCCGCTGACACCCCTGAGCCAAAAGCTCGTAAACGCGCTCCAAAAGGCGACGGAAATTTTTTCCTGGTCACCCTTTTTCGGCTCCTGCTCTTGGCCGTCAGCGGCAGTTTAGCGGCGGCTATTGGGATTGCGATCGCCCAGATCTACCCCAACCCCTCCCAGGAACCCCCGATCGTCGAAACCCTCCTGCGCCAATCCCAAAACCTCATCGCCCAGGCCAAACGCCTCCCCGCATCCGTCACCGGCAATCCCAGCGACAGGTCCGGAACCCCTTCCCTCAGCCCCATTGTCCCTCCCACCATTGCCCCCACCACCCAGGCGACCCCAGCTCCAACCACTCAAATCACCACTGTCCCTAACGCTGCGCCCAACGCTGCGCCCACTACTGCGCCCAACGCATCTCCAGCCGCTCCCACTGCCACCGCCTCGCCATCGCCAACCGCGCCCAAGCCCACCCTCTCCAGCGCTGAACGCGCCAAACTCCAGACCGAGCTAACCCAAATTCGCAACCAGCTTCAGACCTTGGGCGATCGCACCACCACCCTCGAAAGCCAACTCGGCACCTCCCAAACCGCAGCCACCCTGGAAGACCGGATTCAAGCCATCGAGCAACAGCTTACCCCAGGCGCTTCCCCCGCTCCCGCCCCTTCCCCCGCCGCTGCCACTGGAACCAACACCGCCCCCACCGGATCATCCGCTCCGGCCTTCTCTGCCATCACCAATCCCACGGCTCAACCCTTCAACACCCAGCCAATGGTAAGCGCGCCCGTTGCCGCAGTGCCGATCGCCCTCAAGGATAATGTCCTGAAGGTGACCTTACCCAGCGATGCGCTATTTGCCGCTGACCGGGTTACCCTACGACCCGAAACCCAGGCCATCCTCACCAGCATTGCCACCGATCTCCAGCAGTACCCCAATGCCCGTATTCAAGTAGCGGCCTATGTCGATCAACAGGGAACGGTGACGGGCGATCGCAAACATTCCTTTGAACAGGCCAAAGCCATCCGCCAATACCTGTCCACCCAACTCAGCGACGGCCACAACCTGGTTGCGCTAGGCTATGGCAATAGCCGCCCTCTGGTGGAAAACACCACCCCCGAAAACCGCCAGCGCAATCGCCGCATTGAAATCACGATTCACCCGGAATGAAAGTCGTTTTCTTTGGAACCCCCCAATTCGCCGTCCCCACCCTAGAACGGCTCCTCAGCCACGCAGCCTTCACCGTCCAGGCCGTCGTCACCCAACCAGACAAGCGCCGAGGCAGAGGCAATGACCTGGTGCCCTCTCCCGTGAAAGCGATCGCCCTAGACCACCACCTGCCGATTTTTCAACCCGTCCGCATCAAAAAAGACCCCGAAACCCTAGAACAGCTTCAAGCCTTTGGAGCCGATATATTCGTGGTTGTGGCCTATGGCCAAATTCTGTCGCAGGCCATTCTCGACATGCCTCGCCTCTGCTGTGTCAATGGTCACGGCTCAATCCTGCCCAAGTATCGCGGAGCCGCGCCGATTCAGTGGTGTCTATACCACGGCGAAACCGAGACAGGCATCACCACCATGCAAATGGATGCCGGAATGGACACTGGAGCCATGCTGCTGAAGCAAACCACACCCATCGGCCTGTTTGACACTGCCTTTGACCTGATGAAAACCCTCTCGACCCTCACCGCCGATCTGATGGTGGACACGCTCCTCGCGCTAGAGCAGGGCACCCTAGAACCCATTCCCCAGGACAGTGACCAGGCGACCTATGCTCCACTAATTCAAAAGCAGGATTATCAATTGGATTGGACAAGGGGTGCGATCGCCCTCCACAATCAAATCCGAGGCTTCTACCCCAGCAGCGTCGCCACCTTCCGAAACCAACCCTTGAAAATTACAGCAACAGTTCCTTTAGGTGACATTGACTCCACCTGCCTGCCGTCCGACCTGCAAGCCACTGAAGCAGAATGGCGATCGTGGCTCAACACCGCCAGTCCTGGCACAGTGGTAGGGTTGCTGAAACAGCAGGGAGCAGTCGTACAGACCGGGTCTGGATTGTTGTTGATCAAAGAGGCACAGATGGCAGGGAAGCGATCGCAATCCGGCTGGGACTTTGCTAACGGAACCCGAATTCAGGTTGGCGAAACATTGACCTGAATGGGAAGGTTCTGAATTTACAAGGTTGAGAGGTTCCGCCTTCTAGGATCAGTCATAAATTTAACTAAAATCCTTCTATCTGGTTATCTGAGCCGAATACAAACCTCTCTGCGTCTCCGCGTCTCTGCGGTTTAAATTCCAAAATTCCAGCTTATTACCTTTATTTCCTTCTCATTCCCTAGGAGGGGCTGACGATAGGGCAAGCCGGGGGCAATTCTGTGGAACCAAAAATAGGAGTAGGATCAAGCCCTGCGATTTGCTGGAATTGGGCGGGTGTAATGGTGCTAACAATCGGTTGGTTTTCCCAGGCTTTAAGCTTATCGTGGGTTTTGCTTAAGAACGAAACCCCTCGCACAAAGGGAATAGACAGCCAGGCATCCACCAATGTTTCAACCAGGGCTAACTCAATCAGAGGCCGGGGATAAAGCTGCATGAGATCCTCTAAGTAGCGATCGAACCCCGTGACCTCATCGCCACTAAGTTGATAGCTACTGACAATATGCTTTACTCGTTGCTGGCTTAGTTGTTCCCAGATTTCCATTCAAGCCTCAGATCAACATACTATGAGAGGATTAGGAGGGCAGATCGACAGAAGCCTTCCGAGAGGAACCCAGTGAATTAAGGGAAGCTTTTTCATCCCCTAGCACTAGGCAAACCGTGCAAGATTTCAACCAAAGTTTCAGTTTCCAAAATTTAGGAGGTTAATCAAAATCTCCAATAAACGGCAAATCGATCCATTTTTTTTAACACTCTTCGTTGATTGTTAAACCAAAGTATCGAACATTTCAAGCCCATTAAATCACTCTAGTCTTAAGAAATTTAGAATTTTTTATCGTTCCCTTTGCAATTCTTTCTGCGTCATTCCATGCCGGGATCGCCTGAAATTCTTTCTCCAAGACCCTTCTAGATTCCTCAGCCTGAATGCAGCCTAGGAGCGTACAGCGTAAAACATCAGCGTGAAGCGTGAAATAACAGGTATCTTCTGCAATAGCGTCATTTCCTCATCCCATCTTTCATTCCATTTTACTGATCTAAGCAGCACTCTATGACGGGCGATGAACTACACCAGCTATTACTCACCAAATGGGGATGTTCCTTCGGTGTCCAACTCCGCCGGACTCAAGGAAAAATGTATCTTCAGGTGATGTGGAAATACCTGGAACAAGCCTCATTCCCTATGTCCGAGGAAGAGTACTTTGCCCATCTGACGACGATCGCCAGTTACATCAGCGCCTGGGGCAGCGATAGCCAAGTCGCCGAGTTTATCGAACAAACGCGCGATCGCCCCCGCCTCGGCAAGGCCGTCAATATTCCCATCGACTTAGGCGAAAGAGCCTCTGAGTGGCTCCTGGAGGAGTTCTAAGGGTTCCCTGGTGGATGAGTGGATGGGTGAATGAGTGGATGGGTAGATGAGTGGATGGGTGGATGGGTGGATGGGTTTCCTGGTGGATGGGTGGATAGGTGTCTTAATGCGTCCCTTTTTTAAACACAAGAAACTTTATAAGAGAGGATTTTTTGACTGGTGAATCAGTCCCTCCTCTCTTACCCATCCACCCATCCACCCTGTTACCCATCCACCCATCCACCCTGTTACCCATCCACTCCTTACCCAGATACCCATCCACTCCCTACCCAGATCCGACTAATCCTCAGTACCCAAAATCTCTGGAGCCAGCGGATTCGGCATCACCGGGAACTCATCTTCGGGATAAACCACTTGGGTGACAAAGGGCAGTCCTGCGCCCCTGAGTCCTCTTCTGATGCGCTCCGGCGTTTCGGGAAAAACCACAAAGAGCGGATGGGTTTCCTCCGCCCCTTCGCTCAAAATATGCTGATAGCGATCGGGCATTACCCACTCATAGCCCTTGTTGAGCAAAACCTGGGTTTGTCGCCAGCGGCTCAAAAACTCCGAAAAATCTTCGTTCGGGCGATGAATAAAAATTAGAATGTCCGATCCCGTTTTGATTTTCCACTCCGGATCGCACATCAGCACAGCGACTTCGCAGGGCAGCGGAATGGCCTCTGTGCTGTTGGTAGCAGCGGCTCCTACCAAGGTCGAGGTCGTTTGTACAGTGCGGACACGCACCAAAGGGAGTGGAATCGTAATCACACTCTCATCGGGACGGCGCATACTGGGGATCATTTCCAGGTATGGACGAAACTCCTTGAGAAGGGCGATCGCACCGAGATGATCGCTATATTCTGCAAGGAGTTCTTCGTAATAGGCTTGTTTGATGGCCATAGGTTTGGGGTGTTTCTTCTTGAGGGCTTACCCCTTGATCGCGTCCATAATCCCGAAGATGGGCAGATACATGGCCACCAGGATCGAACCGACCATGCCGCCCAAGACCACAATCATGATCGGTTCAATCAGACTGGTAATCCCTTTGACGGCCTGTTCTACTTCATCTTCGTAGAAATCGGCGACCTTCATCAGCATCGTATCAATTTCCCCCGTCTCTTCCCCAATGCTAATCATCTGAATCGCCATCACCGGAAAGATTTGCTCCCGTTGCAATGCAATACTGATCATTCCGCCCGTTTGCACTTCCCGTCTGGCCTCATCCACCGCATTGGCAATCACCTGATTCCCAGCGGTATCCCGCACAATTTCCAGAGAAGTCAGAATCGGAACGCCGGAGCGAGACAATGCGCCAAAGGTACGGCAGAAGCGAGCAGTAGCCGTTTTTTGAATCAAATCACCAAAAATAGGCATCTTCAGAAAGAAGCGATCCATCGTTTCCTTGCCGACTCTGGTGCTGTAGTAGCGGTTGTAGGCAAACACCAGCACCGAAATCGTGACAATCATAATCAGCATGTATGCTGGGTTTCTGAGAAACCGACTGATGTTCATCATCATCTCAGTGAAAGCGGGTAGCTCTGCGCCAAGTTCCTTAAAAATATTGTCGAAGATGGGCAGGAGGAAGATACACATCCCCAAGAAGATGGCGACGGCGATAAACCCGACGGCAACGGGATAGGTCAGGGCTGACTTAATCTGGTTCTGCAAGCGTGCCACATCTTCCAGCAGCTTGGCCAGACGGTTCATGACTTCGTCGAGAACACCGCCCACCTCTCCGGCTTCTACCATGCTGACGTAGAGGCCATCAAAGCACTTGGGGTGTTTCCGCATGGCATCGGAGAGGTTGACCCCCTGCTGCACATCGCCGCTGATTTCCTGGAGGGCTTTTTTGAGCTTGGGATTGGGGCATTGCTCCGAGAGAATGCCGAGTCCTCTGACCATCGCCACACCCGCGTTGATCAAGACGGCAAACTGTCGAGAGAAGATGGCCTTGTCTTTGACCGTGACGCTGACGACTGAGTTCTGCAATTCCTGGAAGTCCATGGAATTGAGTTTTTGCATGAACCCCTGGTCTTCTCTCAGTTCCTGAACGAACAGACCCCTCTCCCGGAGTGCGGTGCGGGCATCGCTGGGGGATTCAGCACTGATTTTCTCAGTTCTGGGGTTTCCTTTAGTGTCTCTGGCTTTAACAACGTAGGTAGGCATAGCTTAAACCGCTGGGTCTGGAAAGGGTAGAAGAACTGGAAAGGGTAGAAGAACTGGAAAGGGTAGAAGCAAAGGAGATGGGCGTTTCGATGAACAGTCGAGGAGTCGTTGAGGAACCGTTGAGGAAATCGTTGAGGAGATCCAAATCGGGGAACCTGCAATGGGGGAAGGGCGATCGCATCCTATCTCAGGAGGATCGCCCTGAGTCCTCTAACGAGCGGGCGCACCTGCTTTGGCAGCGGGGGCACCTGCACCCGGCTGACCACCGATGAGCCGCTGTAGCTCATCGGGTCTGGAAGTCTTCGACATGGCCGACTCAAAGGAAATGCTGCCCGCTTTGTAGAGGTCAGCCAGCACTTTTTCCAGGGTGACCATCCCTAATTTGCCCCCGGTTTGAATCGCAGAATAAATCTGAGAGGTTTTGCCTTCCCGAATCAGGTTGGAAATGGCAGGGGTAATGACCATGATTTCCTGAGCCATGACCCGGCCAAATTCACCGGGTTTTGGGTTCTTG
>JALOOP010000522.1 GCA_025454315.1 Oculatellaceae cyanobacterium Prado106 | reverse complement strand
GGCATCCAAGCTGTTCTACCGGGTTTCGCCAGGGCAAACCGTGCCGCTCTGGATGGGCGCAGAAGTTGCACAAGGACTCACCACCGCCGCCATTCCCAGCATTGGGAGTCGAGAGCATCCCCAAACCGGGGCATGGCTCCAGGTCGGTGATGAGGTGATTTTGGTGGGAGATGCGGCTCGGGCATTTCTCGACACCAACAGCATTTCTGCAAGCAAGGCCGACAAAGCGGCTTACAAGCTGCTGGCCATGTTGGGAGCGATCGCCGAGCGAGAAAATCTACCCAACTCCTACGACGCCACAATCTGGGTGCCTCTCCCGCTAACCGAAATTCGTACCCGTGACGAAATCACCTCAAAGATGACGGCGATCGCCCAACCCGGCTTCCTCTTCCGGGGCAACTTCCAACAGGTACAACTCAGCCTGAAATTCTTCCCTGAAGGATTTGGGCTTTACCTCAATCGCAAAAAACAACTGGCCACGATGGGGCTATCCATTGAGCATCGACGCACGTTAGTGGTGATGATGGGACATCGCAATCTCTCCATTCTGGCGTTTGAAGGAGGCGCACTCAAAGCACCAGCCTCTAATTCCGATGGCCCCGGATTCTGGCCAGCCTTTGAAAAGGGAGCGCGATCGCGTGGCATCACTCCGGTTGACTATCCGGCTCTCCTCGCGGCCTTGACCACTGGCAAGATGCAACAGATTTCCCAAGTCAAGGCAGGCTTATATGATTTTGGGGCGATCGCCGAATCCGTCCGCCAAACCTACTGGCAACTGGTCAGCATCTACCTCCACTCCGCCACCTCTCTGAACCCAACGTCGATATCATCATCAGCGGAGGTGCGGCTCACATCCTGCGATCGACCCTCAAAACCTACTTCGAGGAATTGGGGATTGAAGCCAGCTTTGCAGATGAGCAAAACATCCGCCTGCCGGAGATGGCTCACCATCTCCCTGAAGCAATGAACGATGCTGCTCTGAAACTGCGAATGATGGATTGTTATGGTTTATTTCAGGGATTGCTCGGCAAATTGAATGCTGTGGCCGTTTAGCGAGTTCGGTTCGGCAGGAAGACTCTTCAATCCCAAGCCAGATATCTTCAGGCTAAATATGAAGGAGGTTTATTCGCTGTGGGGCGATCGCATCCATGATCAAGAATCAGGGAACGGGGAAGGGTGATCGCTTGCTGCCCCTAAATCACAAGGTAAAAGGAGCCTCAACCAGTTCATGAGTGTTCGTCTGATTCTGAAGCCTCTAGGTCACCGACAACTAAAACTCTTAGCTCGGTTATTCGTGTTAACTGAGTATCATTGGTCAAAAATGCTTGACAGTTCGTTGCAATCGCAGTGGCAATTTGCAAAGCATCAGGAAGTCTTAAAGCATATTGCGATCGCATCTGGGCTGCCAATCTCCCAACCTGTTCACCTATTTCTACAAAAACAATTCCTTCCGAATTCGTCAGAAGATTGCTAAAACCTTGCTCAAGATCCACAAGCCCTAATCGTTTAGGCTGGACTAAACATTCTGCCAAGGTTACGGGAGAAGCGATGCCTTCCAGTAGCCCTGAATCCAGCATGTGAAAAATTGGGCGAACGACAGGTACAAATTCTGCTCTTGCCTCAACGTAATAAATGACTGGAGCTGTGTCCAGAAAAACTCGACTCACTCCTTGCAGAGCCTCATCCATCCTCATGTAGGCTGGCTCCACTGTGCTTCACGCTCTGACCAATTCTCTCGCAACTCATTCACCCATTCTTGGGCATCCCTCTCTGGTAACAAACCTGAAGCGATTCCATAAAATTCACTGATTCGGTGTTTTACAGGCTTAGCCGCATCAGGCATTGCGGGTTTCCTCAAGCCCTCTACAACCCGTTGAACAAGCTCCAGACGTTCTTCTGGAGTAAGCCGTTCTACCTCTTGCAAAACCTGTTCTAGCTGTGGACTCATTCCCCCACCTCCTGAGATTCGTTGAACGGGTTATGGTTCGTTTGGGACTCTATACACAATTGCCTGATTATGGAACGTTTAGAGTGCCTCAACTGTTCTACTTCCCAGTATAAATCAATTGTCCAGTTGACTATCACTCAATGCGAGTCTGCTTACCCCTTCGCCATCCCCATATTTAAGTGCAAGGGTTGATGCGATCGCTGCTCCAGAGGACTTCGCCCTATCCCCCCTTACTCCCGCTTCCCATTCCCTCGAATTGCCCGCACCAGAATCGCAACCACCAGAATCAACGAAATTACCTCCTGCGTATAGAGATAAACAGGCATCCCTGCGTTCGACGGCAGACAAATCTGACTCGAAGGTCGTGCTTCCAATCCGGGCACAGGCCGAACAGACACATCTCCAAGAACCTCAAAAGTGGACTAGCCATGAGTGGGGAGGGTGAAGCCGCAATCCTCACCCTGCGCGACATCCTCGAACTCAGACTGGCTGAATCCACCAATGGAGGGATTCGTCTTGCCATCCTCTCCGCCTGTGAAACAGGGCTACCTGGAGCTAAGATTATTGATGAAGTGATCAGCCTACCAACCGGACTCCTACAAGCAGGTGTTGCGGGTGTTGCTGCCTCGCTTTGGTCAGTCGCCGAACTCAGCACCATGATGCTCCTCACCCGATTCTACGACTACTGGCGCAATGATCATCTGGAACCTGCGATCGCCCTCCGACAAGCACAACAATGGCTCCGCGACACCACCAACGCTGAGAAGGTAGCCTACTTCAGAGATTTCCTTCCAGAACCCTCTGCCCTCAAAATGCCGATCGCCACTGCCGACTACTTGTACAAGGCGCTAATCCTAGAGAATTCTGGCGATCGCACCTTTGCCCACCCGTTCCATTGGGCAGCCTTCAGCTATGTTGGTGTTTAGTTCACGGTTAAACTCAAAGTCATCTCCTATCCCTTCTTTCCCTGATTCCCTATGTATTCCACCGAAGCTATCCTTGAAGCCGTCCTGTTAATCCGCCCTCGCTTAACGGATCTTCTTGAAGATGAAACAGCACAGCAAATCAATGCCCAAATCCTGCAACTCCTCCGCCAAATCCAGGCAGAACAGCCCGTTGAGAACTCGCTCTTAGAACTTCTTGCTCAGTATGAACCGACTCGCACAGAGATGAGAGCAATACTCGATCGCCAAAATACAGAAGACGAGCGATCGACCTCAATATCAGGAGAGAACACTTCAATTCTAGATCTGGAACTTACAAAGGGAATTACCTACTCTTCTCTACCGGGTCAAAGTTCCCCCCAGCCCAAACCAAAATTCAAGTGCCCTACTTGTGATTACACCTGGTCACGCCTCAAACTTGGGAAACCTACGCCTCTCTGCCCCCAACATCGTCTTCCCCTAGATCCCGTTTCCTCCTAACCTTTAACCATCCCCCTGTTCCATTCTCATGAGGTCACGGTGACATCTAAACTGCTCGAAAGCTTTGGCGGCAAATTTGCTGAACAATGGGTGACAACCCTGCTTACCCCTGCTTTTGCCTTCTGGTCAGGCGGAGTGATTGCGGCTATCCAACGCTGGGGATGGCAATCCTTGACTCGCCAATTTAGTCAGTACCCAGAACCCCTCCTGATTGCGATTCTAGTGTGCTGCTTTGGGGCGATCGCCCTCTCTGCCTTTATCATCCAGCGCTTCGATCTTGCCGTTCTGCGCTTCCTGGAAGGCTACTGGTGTCCGTGGCTGCGCGTTCTCCGACACCGCCTCATCCAACGCGAGAAAAGCCGACTCCGCAAAATCGAAAAGAACCTGAAACCCCTGGTTGACAAAGGCATCCTCAACCTCAATACCGATGAACAAGCAGAATATGTCAAACTCGACTGGCAACAGATGTACATGCCCTCCACACCCGACCAACTGATGCCCACGCGCCTGGGCAACATTCTGCGGGCAACCGAACGCCGCCCCAGCGAACGCTACGGACTCGACGCTGTTATCTGCTGGCCTCGCCTCTGGCTCCTCCTCCCTGATACTGCCCGCAAAGATCTCCAGGAAGCCCGCGCCGATTTAAGCAATGCTGCACGAGTTTGGTTCTGGAGTCTCCTCTTTTCAATTTGGACACTCCTGGGCGCGTGGTGGGCATTCCCGATCGGCTTGATCACTGCTTGCTTTGCCTACTATGGCTGGATTCTGGATGCTGCCACGACTTATGCTGACCTGATCAATGCCGCCTTCGATGTCCACCGCATTCTCCTCTACCAAGCCCTGCGCTGGAAGCTACCCTCTACTGCTGCCGAAGAAATAGCAACTGGGCAACAGTTAACCGAATACTTATGGAACGGTTCGGATTCAGCACAACTCTCCTTTCTGGATTGATTTCCGGACTGAAATTTAGCCACCTCAAAACAACTCTCTGGCTCTTTTGGCACTCACACCATACTCAGAATTTGTGGAACCAGAGAATTTATCGGCAATTTGTGAAAAATATCTCATCCCACTCCAGCCTTTAGTCATGATCTCTTCAGACAGCCACTCTTAATCCGAACATGAACTTTATATACCAAACCTCCTATCTGACCACAAATGAGCATAGAACCGCTATATTCAAGAGATAAGAAGTTTTTGCCCTAAAACTCCTATGCTCAAATCATCAGTTTGCAGTAATGCTTCACGAACGAACCCCTACCAGTCCGCATGTAGAGGCAGATATATATGCGCTACTACTAGAAGTAGCGATGCCTTAAAGACCATTTGGTGCAATTTCGATTTTTGGCTTCGACCTGCCCTCCCCTGTTTTTTCTGAATCAGCGATCGCCCCTTCACAAGAATATGAAGATTTATTCGCTGACAGATAAAACTTGGGAGTGTTGATTCAATCGATGCCAAATGACCTTCAAACTATCATTGAACGGGTCGTAGCCGGAGGGCGTGACCTTGGAGATATCGAGGCGCTAGCAACTGCGATTCGAGCAAATCAACTTGTGCTGGCTAACGGTTCGGGTTCTACAGGCATCGGAGGAGATGTCACTGATTCTCATGTGGTTTCAGGAAATGGTCATGTTGTGGGCGATCGCAACACGGTTATCCATATTTCCGGTGCTGATGCTCAGACGATTCGCATGGTGGTTTTAAAGCATTCAGAGAAAATCTCGATGTGCAACCTTCCACAAGAAGGGTATGTAGAGTTTGTGGGGCGCAAATCTGAAGTTCGGAAAATTTTGGATTATCTCTTGCCTGATAATCGTCGCTATATCATTGCGATTAGTGGGATTGGGGGAGTCGGCAAGACGGCACTGGCACTTAATGCTGCCCATGTCTGCTGGGACGCAAAGTTAAAAGGTAGGGGCAGAGACAATATCCCTGTCTTTGATGCGATTGTGTTCACTTCTGCCAAGTTGACTAATTTGACAGCTCAGGGGGTTTTGAACCGTCCGCTACGTGAAGGAACGCTGACCGACATTCTTCTGACGATTGCTCGTGTCCTGGACGAACAGGCCATTACTCAATCGACCGCAGATGAGCAACGCAGAATTGTCTATGAGGGCTTACGCAAACAGCGCACACTGCTCATCATTGATAATTTGGAAACGATGGATGAACCAGATCAGGAAGAGGTTCTTGCTTTTTTAGAAGACCTGCCTCCAAGTTGTAAGGCCATTGTCACTAGCCGCAAGCAAAATTTACAAAGAACCCATATTAGCCTGGATGA
>JALOOP010000113.1 GCA_025454315.1 Oculatellaceae cyanobacterium Prado106 | reverse complement strand
TATCAAAAATGCGATCGCGTTTCTGCAAACGGTGGATGCAGTGGATAGCGATCGCATTGCCGGACTCGGCATCTGTGCCAGCGCAGGCTACATGACCACCGTTGCTGCTGAAGACGATCGCCTCAAAGCCCTAATCACCGTCGCACCCTGGATTCACGATTCCACGATTGTCAATACCGTTTACGGCAGTGAAGCCACAGTGCAAAAGCTGATTGAAACCGGACGGGCTGCCCAAGCCAAATTTGAGCAAACCGGGGAAGCCGTCCATGTGTTAGCCACCAGCAAAACCGACGAAACTGCCGTCATGTACGGTGACCTGGACTACTACCAAAACCCTGAACGGGGTGCCATTCCCCAATGGGACAACAAATTCGCCGTCGCCTCCTGGGCCGAATGGCTGACCTTCAGCCCCATGCCCGACGCCGCAAACATCCAAATCCCCACCCTGTTCATCCACAGCGAACAAGCCGCCATCCCCGACGGTGCCCGCCAATTCTTCGAGGCCATTCCCACCGAAAACAAACAATTCGCCTGGTTAAACGGCAACACCCAATTCGACTTCTACGACCAACCCGCAGCCGTTGATCAGTCCGTGAGTTTAATTACCAATATGTTGTTGAGATTAGGGGAGTAGGGAGTGGGGAGTGGGGAGGTGGGGAGATAGAAGATGACTAAAAATACCCCTTTCGCCTTTCCCCTTTCGCCTTTCCCCTTTCCCCCTTCCCCCCTTCCCCTTTCCCCTTCTTCTCTCCGCGTCTCTGCGTCTCTGCGGTTTATTTATCTCCATCTATCTGTGTTCATCTGTGTTCATCTGTGTTGTAATCGCTCTCTTCAGCCTCCCATGCAACTAGAAGATGTTTCCTCCAATCTCAAAATCCTGACGGCATCCTGGGAAGGCTTGTGTTTGAAGTATATTCGCCTGCTTACCCCAGAAGAAGCCGGAGTGAATCTAATTGTTCAGTCGTTGATGCGATCGCCCCTCCCACTCCATCCCCCGAAAACGCTAGACCTCTGTTTCCCAACCGCAGACATCCTACAAATCAAAGTTTGCATTCATCAACTGGAGCAGATTCTATCCATTCCCTCTGAATTAATCTGTCCCGTCTTCTATCAACACAAGCACATCACCGAACCCTCCTTGTTACATCTCATTGGCCTTCTACGCGCCGAAATGGAGGAACCCCAGCCTGCTAGCCAGATTCTGGTGTCCTCCATTGTGACGGTTTTAGTAAGTTGTCCAGAGGCCAGGAATTAGCGACAAACTGAGGTGCCACGAAGCCCTCACCCGCATCATCATCGCCGATATTCCCCTCGCCGCTCGGCAATTCCTGGGCATGATCAACGATGTTATTTTTTGACCTCGCTTTCTGGTTATGGGCTTAGACATCACCGATGAGGAGGTCAACCATGTGGTGAGTGAAGCTGTGCAGACGTTTTTGGCGCGTTATCGGTTGTTGTGAGAGGGCGATCGCTCAAAGCAGTCATTTCATATCCTGGTATTTTGGGTAGTAGGGGCATTTGCTCACCTATCTTGCTGCCCAAGAGTAGAATATTGTTATGACGTTTCAGTGGAACCCAGACAAAGCGAGTAGCAACATCAAGAAGCATGGTGTGTCTTTTGAAGAAGCTGTCACAGTCTTCGGAGATCCACTTGCTGTCACGATTTCTGACCCTGACCACTCAGCAGGCGAGTTTCGCTTTTTGACAATGGGGCAGTCAACGCTACAACGTCTTTTAGTTGTGTCCCATACGGAACGAGAAGGTGAGGTGCGTTTAATTAGCGCCCGGTTAGCCACTCGACAGGAGAAGCGAAACTATGAGTCAGGAGCCTGAAGCAATCGTCAATGATGACGAAATGAGACCTGAATATGATTTCTCAGGTGGAGTTCGTGGCAAGTACTACGAAGCCTATATGAAAGCAAGCAATGTTGTTGTTCTTGATCCAGATGTGGCAGAAATCTTTCGAGACTCAGCCTCCGTCAATGAAGCATTACGATTGATTGCCAGGATTGCGAAGTCTGTCGCGATTCAACAGTAAGGGATCTGCTGATGAATAAAATCCCGGTTGCTGAAAGGATGGCAAAGCCACTTCCTTCAACAACCGGGATTTTGTTTTCTTTTTTACATCTGAACCTTGAAGATCGATCGCTCGAAGAAGTCATCCTGCACTCCTTTAATTCTGCACTTCTTGAATAAAGTGGGCAGTCCACCCGACTGGGAAAATGTCCCCGATGAATTCAAGGCGGATTTAGCGCTCCGAACGAATGCAGGGTCAGTGTTTTTTGATTCAGGCAAGAGCGATTACAATAACAAGGAGTCCCCCCTATCCGTCAGGCAGAGCAACCCGAGGTTAGCAATGGAGCAGCAGCCCATTGAGGTCTTTTTCTCATATTCCCGCGAAGATAAGCCCCTCAGAGACAAACTTGAAATCCACCTGAGCAGCCTCAAACGCCAGGGCGTGATTACCTCATGGCACGATCGCCAAATCCTCGCAGGCTCCGAATGGAAAGAAGAAATTGACCATCACATCCAAACCGCTGACATCATCCTGCTGCTAATCAGCCCCAATTTTGTCAACTCCCAATACTGCTACGAAATCGAACTCCCCGATGCAATGGCACGACATGAGGCGGGTTCGGCGTATGTGGTGCCGATTTTGTTGCGTCCGGTGGCAGGGTGGAAGAATTTGCCCTTTGCCAAGTTGCAGTTATATCCCACCGGAGGCTTGCCCGTGACCAAATGGCCGGACGAGGATGATGCTTTTGTCGATATCACCGAGGGAATTGCCGCTGCCGTTGAAGCTTTACTGCAACAGCGCCAGCAAGCTAGGGCAGAGTTTGACGAGTGGCTGGTGCGATCGCCCCTTCCCCTTCCTCCAGAGTCCCAGCCCGAACTAGAACAGTGGCAAAAACGCACCCACTTCAGCGACTCTGAGATTTCAGAGAAAATTTCAGCGATCGCAGCCCAGCGACAAGCCCAAGCCCAACGCGCTGAACAACAGCAACGGGAACAAGCCGATCGCATCAGACAAGAGCAAGAACGGCTGGAACGAGAACGCCAGGAAGCTGAACAGGCTAGACTTGCTGCCGCCCGTGAACAAGAAGAACGGCGCAAGGCAGAACAAGCCCGCCAGGAACTAGAGCGACTTCTGGCTGAACAAAGGAAACGATCGCTAGCTGAACAGGAGCGAAAGGAGCAAGAACGGCTGAAAGCAGAGCAACTCCAACAACAACAAGAGTCAGAAGCTCGACGAAAACCCCAACCGCTGACGATTGATCTCACCCGGCGCAAATTCTTGGGCTTGAGTAGCGATCGCATCCCCCTAGATCTCATCCCCATCCCCGGCGGCAAATTCTGGATGGGATCACCGGATGGAGAAGGATCTGATTCCGAGAAGCCGAGGCATGAGGTGGCGATCGCACCCTTCTACATGAGCAAGTACCCGATTACTCAAGCGCAGTATCAAGCGGTGATGGATCAAAATCTGTCCTCCTTTAAAGGAGAGAATGAAACCTAAGCAATGGAATTGTATGGTTAACACTCCCGCGAATGGCCAGAATAGTCTCCATGTAATGGTTTCAGCGATTTTACATCAAATTTTGGTCATACCCCCCGAGTGAAGCACAGTGGGAATATGCTTGTCGTGCTGGAATCGAAACCCCATTTTATTTCGGTGAGACAATTTCGATAGATCAAGCTAACTATGACGGAAATTATGTTTACGGCTCAGGTGGGAAAGGAGTTTATCGTCAGCAAACTACAGATGTCGGGACTTTTCCGCCGAATGATTTTGGCTTGTACGACATGCACGGAAATGTCTGGGAGTGGTGCATGGATCATTGGCATGAAAATTATCAAGGTGCACCGACGGACGGAAGCGCATGGGTTACGAATAATAAGGATGCAAGCCGGCTGCTGCGCGGCGGTTCCTGGAACTATCCTCCCGGCAACTGCCGTTCAGCCTCTCGCGTTCACCTCGCCCCCGGCAGTCGCGGCAGCTTCATTGGTTTTCGAGTCGTTTGCCTTTGGCCGAGGATTCTTCTTTGCTCTTTTGTCTTTGCGGGTCGTGGTTGGGCGATCGGATCACATTCGCGCTCTGCGCGATCGATTTTTTTCATAAATCCCTTCCACAAAAGATAATCCCATTACTCTCTAAACCTCTCCTTTCTCAGCAACGTTAGGGAACATTGGCTAAATCGCTTCGTGATCCAGGTTATGTATCTCTAGATCATCACGCTGGTTAACATCTGTTCCCTTAGTTAAATTATACCAGCATTTCTCCCAATAATTACGGAGTTATTCGGTATAAATTATTTTCTTGCTTTTTCTTTTCAATTTTTAGTTTTTCTTCGTCAACTGTTGAGTTTGTTTAGAATTTCATAGGTTGGTCACCACAAACGCCATGAATGTTCCTATTTTCCGGAATGATCTCTTCCTTGCACTCATTCAGGATATAAATCTTTACGCGATCATGTCTTGACATCTCCATTCTCTAGTTAGTAGTTTTACTGATGTTCAAGTATTTAGTAGGTATCAATTCTTTATGGCCTACGATCTTCCCATTATCCAGAAAACCTACGGTTTCACCAAGTGGTATCTTCCTATTCTCAATCGCCTCCCTAGAGCCTATAAATTTACCCTGGGCGATCGCATCACCACCATCCTCTACGAACTCCTAGAAGGCTTCATCACTGCCCGTTACACCTCTTCCGAAAAACATCAACTTCTCCAACGCCTCAACGCCAAACTTGATATTTTGCGCTATCAAACTCGACTGCTCTTTGACCTGGAATTGATCAAGTGCGATCGCTACGAATACAGCAGCAAAATCATCGAAGTCTGTCTCGGTCTAACCCTAAGAGATCCGCGAGTTAATAAAATCCCGGTTTCTGGAAGAGATGGCTTTGCCACCCCTTTCAACAACCGGGATTATGTTTTTTACACCTGAGACTTAAAGCGCGATCGCTTTCTCAAAGCCAAATTACAAGGTTGCAACCTTCTCATTACCGTTCGTTTTACCGTTCGTTGTGAGTGAATCAGGGGATGCGATCGCCATGCCCAAAATCATCAATTCTTGCTGAATGGCGATCGCATTTTTAGAAAACCGATCGCTGAAAGACATACTACTGATTTGACTAATGGCTTTATTCGGTACAATAGAAAGACGGTCACCCACTCCACTCTCTTCCCCCCATGCAACAAGCTAGCCCTCCCGATGTCTTCACTTTAGAAGAAGCTGCGGCGTACTTGCGGCTTCCGGCTGAAACAGTGCTTTACCAAGTATCTCAAAACAATCTTCCAGGTCGCAAAATCGACAATACCTGGCGTTTCCTCAAAGTTGTTATTGACGATTGGCTTCGACTTCGAGATAGTCGCACTCGTCTGCTTAACCAGGCTGGCGCACTTCAGGATGATGAAACCCTTGCCGAACTTAGGGCTAAGATCTACCAGTCTAGAGAACGCCCAGAAATTGACGAAGCTGAACCAATCTAATGCATCTATTAGACACGGATACACTGACTCACTTTCATGCTGGGAATCCAAATGTGATCCAGAGATTGAGATCTTTGAATGATCCAATCGTCGGCACAACTATCATTATAAAGGCTGAACTTCTCCGAGGTCGAATTGATTTTATCCTCAAAGCAAACACAGCCGATGATTTCTTACGCGCACAGAACTTATTCACTCGTACAGAGGAATTATTGATTCAAATCGAGATCTTTCCAATGACCACCGCGACAATAGAGCGGTTTGAACAGCTTCTGAACATTCGAGGTCTGAGTAAGATAGGACGGGCTGATTTGTTGATTGCTAGTATTGCCTTAGCCAATCGAGCCGTCTTGGTCACCCGAAATCTCCGCCACTTCAGACAAATTCCAAGATTGCAGGTCGTAAATTGGGTTGATTAGGGTGAATTCTAAATTCGTCGTACCTTAAACCTGTGCCGTATCAGGGAAATAAACATTGTGTTCATCTTTCAAATAGAACACAGGGCTTTCTCCAAACAAGTTCAACTATTTGCTTGGATACAGCATCAGGTATTTTGTTTGAACTTTTTGTCCTTATGCCTTTTCTTCATTTAAAGACTTACACACTGCAATATCAAACCTGGGGCGATCGCCACCTCCCCCCGATCCTTTTCCTGCACGGCTTCCTGGGAGACTGCAACGAATTCGAGGCAGTTTGTGAGTTAATCTCCAAGAAATATCATTGTGTGGCGATCGCACTCCCCGGCCACGGCCAAACGATCGTTCAATCAGGTGACGAATACTACCGCATGGAGGCTACTGCTCAAGGCATCATCGAGGGACTAAACGCATTGCAAATTCGCCCCGAAGGTTTAGTGGGATATTCTATGGGCGGACGATTGGCCTTGTATTTAGCGCTGCATTTCCCAGACTATTTCTCAAAAGTGATTCTAGAATCCGCTTCACCAGGACTCAAAACCGAGGCAGAACGACAGGTTAGACAGGAGCGCGATCGCCATCTTGCCCAGCAATTAATCACCGAAGATTTCGCTGTATTTCTCAAAAACTGGTACGAGCAACCCTTGTTTGCGTCCCTGCGGCAGCATCCAGGGTTTGGGGAGCTGTGCGATCGACGGCTTCATAATGATCCGGAGGGGGTGGGGCGATCGCTGTTACATCTAGGATTGGGCAGTCAACCTTCGCTCTGGCATCGACTTCAAGACATTTCAGTGCCGTTGCTGCTGTTGGTCGGTGAGCAGGATGAAAAGTTTGTGTCGATCAATCGGCAAATGGAGGCGCAGGGAGTGACTGCCCAACTGAAAGTAATGCCAAACTGCGGTCACAATATTCACTTTGAGAACCCCAAAGGATACGCTCAGCAGATTTCAGCTTTTCTGTAGAGATTACAAGGCTGTACACACAAATATTGATCGATCTTCGCCCGAGATTTCGCGCCCCCCAACCCCCAACTTTGAGGGAGCCAAGCCTTCAATGAGCCTTCGATGACCTGTCACAAGAGCCTTCAAGGAGCAATTCCTAGAGACCCACAGAATTCAAAGTCCCTTGAAAACCTTTAGAGAGCAATCTAGAAGATTCACCGAATTCAAAGTCCCCCAAAGTTGGGGGATTTAGGGGGCGAAAACCCACAAGCGAAGCCGATCTAGACCGTAAAACTCACCGAATTCAAAGTCCCCCAAAGTTGGGGGATTTAGGGGGCGAAAACCCACAAGCGAAGCCGACCTAGACCGTAAAACTCACCGAATTCAAAGTCCCCCAAAGTTGGGGGATTTAGGGGGCGAAAACCCACAAGCGAAGCCGACCTAAGCTGTTCCATGTCCGGCGATCGCCCACCACCACCCTCTAAGCCTTCACCGCCTCAATCAACCGCGAAAAATAAAAAGGAGCCTTATTCATCGCCGTCCGGCCAACCTGCCAACCAGCCTCATTAAGGATCTTAACAATCTCAGATTCATGATGGAGGTAAGCCCGAGTCGCCTTGCTAGCACCGGGAAAGAAACTACCCACCTTCTTCAAAACATTGTAAGCACAGGTATAGGGCGCAAAACTCAACAGCAGCCGATGCTCAGCACAACTGCTGAGATGCTGAATCATCCGCGCCGCCTCATCCTGGGGATAGTGAATCAGCACATCCAGACAGACCACCGTATGGTATTGACCGCTGAGGGATTCCAGGTCTTGAACCGAGAAAGTGAGATGATCAGCGACATTCAGCGCCGTAGCCCGATCTTTTGCTTCCTCCACCATCTTTTCTGAAATATCACTCGCAGACACCTTCGCCCCAGCCTGCGCCAAGGGAATGCTGAGACTCCCCACACCACAGCCCGCATCACAGAGCGTCAGGTCTTTGAGATTGCCATCCGCGTTCAGCCATTCCAGCACGGTATCCACCGTCTTCTGGTGACCCTTACGGATATTGCGCTGAACCACATTGACCTCATCCTCACCATAGATTCGTCGCCAGCGATCGAACCCGGTGGCATTGAAGTAATCGCGAACAATGGTTTTGTCATCGGACTGGTGAGATGACGGATTAGGAGATTGGTCAGGAGATTGATTGGGGGTGGTGGCTGTCATGGGTGGATCTTAAATTGCGTTAAAAAGGGGCAAGTTGGCAAGACTAACGGTTCTCATCCTATCCCAATCCTGGGTCGAGTTTGTGGAATTTTTGGGGAAAGGGGAAGGGGGAAGGGCGAAAGGCGAAAGGGAGGTTTTTGATTGAATCCATGAATAAGCCGAAGAAATTTCTCCCATTCTCCATCTTCAATTCAATGAATGAGTCCAAGTTTCCCCCTTTTCCCTTTTCCCTTTCCCCTTTCCCCTTTCCCCTTCCCTCCTGCCCTTAAAAATTGTTGCAGAAAGGTAAATTGACACTGATACACTAAACTCAATACTCCGCAATCTTGTCAATCCGCTTGATTCTCAGATTGCTTCCAGGTTGCCAACCGCTCACCCGCGCGAAATGGGCAATGAATTGATTTTCGTTCTCATTTAGCGTCATAATTCTTTCACTTCTGCAAAACTTCTATAGAATTCCGCTTCTACCAACCCTAGAGATTTCTCTTTGAAGTGTTATGCCCCCATTCGTCGCCAACTACTACCTGACCTACCGCTGCAACGCCCGCTGCCATTTCTGTGACATCTGGGCACTCGACCCCAAAAAAGAAGCCAGCTTTGAAACCATCGTGCATAACCTGCATGACCTCAAGCGCCTCGGGGTCAAATACATCGACTTCACCGGGGGAGAACCCCTGCTGCGTGCCGATGCCGACCAGATCTACCAAAAGGCCAAGGATCTGGGGTTCTACACCAGTATGACCACCAACACCATCCTCTACCCCAAGCGCGCCAAGGAATTCCAGGGTCTGATCGACTTCCTCAACTTCTCCCTGGATGGGGCTGATGCTGAAACCCACGACCAATCCCGAGGCACCAAAATTTTTGACACCCTGGTTGAATCGGTCAAGCTCGCCCTCTCCTTGGGCGAATACCCCGTCCTCAACCACACCGTCACCGCCCAAAACTATCACCGCATTGGCGAGATCGCCGAGTTTGCCCAGGGTTTAGGCGTGCGCGTTTGGCTCAATCCCGCCTTCACCGCCCACAGCAACTACAACAACAAAAAGAACCCTACGCCCGAGATTGCCGCCGCGATCGAGACTGCGGCGAAACAATATCGGAATCTTGGTTACAATAAGGCGGCATTGGCGTTCATTGAAGCAGGCGGCAACGACACCAACAATCCTCGCTGCAAAGCGGTGGATGCGGTCATTGCCATCTCGCCCAATGACGAACTGCTGCTGCCCTGCTATCACTTTGCTCAAGAAGGCTTGCAAATCAACGGCAAGCTGTACGACCTCTACCGGGAATCGGAAAAGGTCGAAGAGTATCGCCAATCGCAGGGCAAACTGTCGGTGTGTGAAGGCTGTACGGTGTGGTGCTACCTCATCCCCAGCTTCTTCAAGGGTTTTGACAAATACTGGTTTCTAAATCAAATGACCTATGCCGGAGAATTCCTGGCGCGAAAGCGATTCCTTCAACGATCGGCTGCCAACCAACTCACGCCAGTCTGATTTCCCAGATCTCACCAATCTGGTCGATTTGGCTGATTTGACTGATCTAACGCACCTAGCTGATGACCTGACCGACCCAGACGATCCAGACCCGCTTTTTGATCTGGAAAATCCCTTTGAACGGGGACTCGAAGGCCGCAGACGCAAAGCCGCGATCGCCCTCACCGCCATCTGGAGTGGGACGATCGCCCTGCATCTTTTGTCCTGGGGTTCTTGGATTGTTCTGGCCATGACCGCTGTTATGGGCATTCATGCCCTGCGCGTGTTGTTTGCCCGTCCCATCCCCGTACCGCCGCCCCTGGCCTACGATCGCTCCGAGGACTATCCCTATGTGTCCCTGCTGGTCGCCGCCAAAAACGAAGAAGCTGTCATTGGCTCCCTCGTTGAAGATCTGTGCAGCCTCGACTATCCCAGCGATCGCTACGATCTCTGGGTAATCGACGACAACAGCAGCGATCGCACCCCCCTAGTCCTGGAAAGACTAGCCGCAGAGCATCCCCAACTCAACATCATCCGCCGTCCGGCCAACGCCAGCGGCGGCAAATCCGGTGCCCTCAACGAAGTCTGGACGCAAACCCAAGGCGACATCATTGCCGTCTTTGATGCCGATGCCCAGGTGCCCAAAGATCTCCTGCGGCGCGTCCTGCCCCTGTTCCACCGGGAAACCGTGGGCGCAGTCCAGGTGCGAAAAGCGATCGCCAACGCCCCCACCAACCTCTGGACACGCGGCCAATCCGCCGAAATGGCACTCGATAGCTACTTCCAACAGCAGCGCATTGCGATCGGCGGCATCGGCGAACTGCGCGGCAACGGCCAGTTTGTCCGGCGCACCGCCCTAGAGAGCTTCGGCGGCTGGAACGAACAAACCATCACCGACGACCTCGACCTCACCCTCCGACTCCACCTAGATAGCTGGGACATTGATTTGCTGCTGCTCCCCGCTGTCGGCGAAGAAGGGGTCACCACCGCGCTGGGTCTATGGCATCAGCGCAACCGCTGGGCCGAAGGGGGCTATCAGCGCTATCTCGACTATTGGCGACTGATTGCCCGCAACCGTATGGGCACCCGCAAAACCGTCGATCTGTTCATGTTTATGATCAGCCAATACATTCTGCCCACGGCAACCGTACCGGATCTGGTCATGGCGATCGCCCGGAACAACTCCCCCATGCTGGTACCCATCACCAGTCTGATGATCACCCTTTCCATGCTGGGCATGTTCACCGGACTTCGGCGCATCCAAGCGGGCGAACAGGAAATCGACCAACCCCGACGAAACCCCAGAGCGATCGCCCTCACCCTCCTCCAAATGCTCTTTGGCCAACTCTACCTGCTCCACTGGATTCCCGTCATGTCCAGCACCACCGCCCGCATGTCGATTCGTCCCAAGCGACTAAAGTGGGTCAAAACCGTACACCACGGCACCGACACCGAATTGGGATTTGAGTAATCTCGATTTCTTTCATAGAATGCCGGATCGGGGAGATTTCCCTATCCGGCGTTTTTTATTGAAAACGGCCAGAGGATAGAGGTATTTTTCTAGATTTTGTAATTACTCTGCTGAAATTTTATAATACTAAGACCTGTTAAATTAGCCATAGGATTCAAATCCGCTTACCATGGAAATGCCTACACCTGCTCAGCTAGAAGGTTTATACCGACTTGGCTACTACCTTACATACACACCTTTCAACCCATCTATCTAATCTGTATCGATAAACGGACAAGGAATTTGTTTATCTTGGCAGGGTATGACGAAGAAATTGAAGCTGAAATTACTCCAGACGGAGAGGTGTTCCTGGTTCTAATGAGTCAAATTGATTACGCGGCTATGTCGGATCAAGAACTCAAACAGTATTTCTTGGCACATCGGGAAGATGAAGTTGCCTTCCAAGCCTATCTGGAGCGCCGCAGACAGCGCTCCTCTGGGGTAATTGCAAAGGTGGGCGACCCAGACTTTGATGCCAAAATTGAAGCTGCGATTCAACAAAAATTACAGAGTCACCAGGCGACTACTGAACGACCGTGAGGTTGGGAGAACAAGTGAGTTGTTGATCAAGTGGATCATCTCAATAGGAAAAGGGCAGCATGATGAAACGATCGGAGATTTTAGAGTTGGTTCACTCCCATCAGGAACAACTCCAACCGCTAGGCGTTAAATCTATCAACATTTTTGGCTCCGTAGCCCGCGATTAAGCCCATGACCAGAGCGACGTGGACATTTTGGTTGAACTGGATGAGTCCCTTGGCTTTTTTGATTTCTTCCCTATCCAACATTACCTGGAAGATCTCCTCCAGGATCTAAATTTTCAGGTGAAGGACACAAAAATTCCTCCGTATTCCTTCCTTAGAGCGGTTGTCGCTTGGATAAGCCATAGGATCTTAAGCCTGCGGAGTCGGATGTTATGACTCTCCTGTAGCTCACCAAACTGAAAATCGCTGTAAGAGGAGCTTAGCCGAAGATACTTGCCCTAACACTCTTCACCAGAAAGCAGGAATCACCTTAGTGGCCGTGCAGTTGCCTTGCTGTGAGAATGCAAGGTTAGAGCGCCAAAACATGAGGGAATCCTAGGGGCGAAAATGCGATCGCACCCTCCCTCAGACACCCAGATCTATGAACCTTCAAACCAGCACCGCTCCACAACCTGAAATTGCAGGCTATGACCTTGTTGAGCAGTTGTATCTGGGATCTCGAACGGCAGTGTATCGCGCCATGCAGATTGCTCAGCCGCAGTCGGTCGTGATTAAGATGTTGCGGAGCGAATATCCGAGTTTCGGCGAGTTGGTGCAATTTCGCAATCAATATACAATCGCCAAAAGCCTCTCCATTCCTGGCATTGTCCAACCCTTGAGCCTGGAACCTTTGGGCAGTGGCTATGCGTTGGTGATGGAGGATTGGGGTGGAATTTCTTTAGACACCTATCTTCAGCAGCAGTCATTGACGGTGACGGATGGGTTGGCGATCGCTCTACAAATCGCCGATATTTTGCATGAACTGAGCCAGCATCAGGTCGTGCATAAAGACATCAAACCTGCCAACATTCTGATTCATCCAGCGTCGAAACAAGTCAAACTGATCGACTTTAGTATTGCCTCCTTGCTGCCCAAGGAAACCCAAGAAATCCAAAGTCCCAATGTTCTGGAAGGCACCCTGGCTTATCTGGCACCGGAGCAAACCGGACGGATGAATCGCGGCATTGATTATCGGGCAGATTTCTATGCTTTAGGCGTGACCTTGTATCAATTGTTGAGCGGCAGATTACCGTTTGATTCAAAAGACCCGCTAGAACTGGTTCATTGCCATATTGCCAAACTGCCAATCCCTGTAAATCAGGTGAATGCAGAGATTCCTGCAATGGTGGCAGCGATCGTCACCAAACTGATGGCCAAAAATGCCGAAGATCGCTATCAAAGTGCGATCGGACTCCAGCATGATTTGCAACAATGTCTGACGCAATGGAAAGAAACGGGGGAAATTTCAGCCTTTGAGTTGGGACAGCGAGATTGGAGCGATCGCTTTCTCATCCCCGAAAAGCTCTATGGACGCGAAGCCGAAGTGCAAGCCTTGCTGGATGCCTTTGAGCGCGTTGCCGGGGGCAGTTCAGAATTGATGCTGGTGGCTGGGTTCTCGGGGATTGGTAAAACGGCGATCGTCAATGAAGTCCACAAGCCCATTACCCGACAAAATGGCTACTTTATCAAAGGCAAATTTGACCAATTTAACCGCAACATTCCCTTGTCGGCTTTTGCACAAGCCTTTCGCGATCTCTTGACGCAATTGCTCTCAGAATCCGATGTCCAACTCCAAACCTGGAAGCGCCAGATTCTAGCCAACCTGGGAGATAGTAGTCAAGTCCTGATTGACGTGATTCCAGAACTCGAACGGTTGATTGGCTCCCAACCGCCCGCGACTGAATTATCGGGAACCGCTGCCCAGAATCGGTTTAATCTCCTGTTCCAAAAGTTCATTCAAGTCTTCACCACACCAGAGCATCCCTTGGTGATGTTCCTCGATGATTTGCAGTGGGCGGATTCCGCCTCGCTGAACTTGATCCAAGTCTTGATGGCAGAATCGACCTCGGGGCATCTGTTGCTGATTGGAGCCTATCGAGATAATGAAGTGTTTGCGGCACATCCGTTGATGTTGACTCTGGATACACTGAGTAAAGCGGGGGTAAACGTTAATACGATCGCACTCCAGCCTTTAAGCCAGCCGAGTTTAAACCAGTTAATTGCCGATACCCTCCACTGTGCTGATCGATTGGCACAGCCCTTGACCGAACTCGTGTTCCAGAAAACTCAGGGCAACCCCTTCTTTGCCACTCAGTTTCTCAAAGCCTTACATCAAGAAAAACTAATCACCTTTGATGCAAATGCGGGCTATTGGCAATGCGATAGGGTTCGCGTACAGGATGCGGTCTTGACGGATGATGTCGTCGAATTCATGGCATTGCAGTTACAAAAGCTGCCGGAAGCCACGCAAACGGTCTTGAAATTGGCGGCTTGTATTGGAGCACAGTTTGATTTGCAGACCTTGGCGATCGTCTCGGAGCAGTCCCAACCGGAAGCGGCTGCGGCTTTATGGAAAGCGTTACAGGAAGGCTTGATTCTGCCCCAAAGTGAGGTTTATAAGTTCTATTTAGAAAACGAGACACGAGATGAATCTGTCAACCAAGAACAACTGAATTATAAATTTCTGCACGATCGGGTTCAGCAAGCAGCCTACTGCCTAATTCCCGACAACCAGAAGTCCGTGACCCATCTTGGCATTGGACAACTCTTGCTGAAGCAAACCTTACCAGAAAACCTGGATGAAGCCCTCTTTGCCATCGTTAGCCAGTTCAATTTAGGAACCGATTGCCTGACATCACCAAACGATCGCTCTCAAGTCGCCCACCTAAATCTAGCAGCAGCTCGTAAGGCTCGACTTTCTGCTGCCTATGGAGCAGCGGCACAGTATAGTGAAATGGCGCTGCAACTCGTCACGGATGTTTGGTTGCAGCAGCCCACATTTGCCCTCGATTTGTATCATGAAGCGGCAAATTCAGCTTGTCTCATCGGGGATTTTGAGCGAGTGGATACGTATATTGCAGCCATATTTCAGCAGGTATCTAACCCGTTAGATCAGATCAAAATTCTCGAAGTGCAGATTCAATCTTTGATCGCTCGCAATCGTTTAGAAGAAGCCCTTCAGGTCGCACGAACCATACTCCAGAAATTATCCGTAACCTTGCCAGAGCATCCGACTGCGGAGATGATGCCATCTGCTTTAGAGTCTATTCGTCAACAGTTAGCGGGGATTGGGGATGTTACAGATTTAGCACCGATGCGTGATCCTGCCAAACTGGCTGCAATGAGTATTCTCAGCAGCATGGCTTCGGCAGCGTATATCGGCTCTCCAGCGCTCTATCCACTCATCGTTCTCAAGCAAATTGAACTTTCTCTTCAGTTTGGTAATACCCTTGAAACGCCCTATGCCTATGCGACCTATGGCTTAATTCTTTCTGCTTTCGGAGGGGAAATTGCTGCTGGAAACCGCTCCGCAGATATTGCGATCGCCCTCATGGAAAAACTGCAAGCCTTTCGCTTTAAATCTAAAATTCTAAACTTAGTTTATCCGTTTACTCGAATCTGGCAAGAATCCATCCGAAGTACATTAGAGCCGCTGCGTGAAGGGTATCAAGCGGGTTTAGAATCGGGAGATTTAGAGTTTGCAGCCTACTGTGCTTATAACCGATGTAAACTTGCTTACGCAGCAGGCACTAACTTATTGGAACTGCAAATAGAAATGCAAAGGTATGGCGAGGTCATTGCTCAACTTAAACAAACTACTGCCCTGAACTTTCATCAAATTGGGCAGCAGGCTGTTTTAAACTGGTTGGGCATGACCACACAACCTCAGCACCTCATTGGTACTGCGTATGATGAAACGGTTCGCTTACTCGATCATCAAGCCGCAGGTGATGTCTACTCCATCGGAACCTTCTATGCCCACAAGCTGATCCTGACTTATCATTTTGCCCAACCCCAGGAAGCCTTAGAAATCGGTCGTATCGCGGAAACCAAAATTTCAGGGATCATCGGCACTGCCTTTTACGGCATTTTTCGTTTCTACCATGCGCTGACGTTGCTAGCCAATGAACTGATTCCTCTAAGCGATCGCGATTTGCTCACCGCAGATATAGCCGAGGATTTGGGTTGTCTAGAGCATTGGGCAATCCATGCGCCGATGAATTTCGCTCACCGTTGCGATCTAGTTCGAGCAGAACAGGAGCGTACTTTAGGTCATCACGCAGCAGCGATCGACTTATACGATCGTGCGATCGCCGGAGCAAAAGCGAACGAATACATTCAAGAAGAAGCGTTAGCCAACGAACTCGCTGCCAAATTCTATCTCGACTGGGGCAAAGAAAAAGTCGCCGCTGGCTATATGCAAGAAGCCTATTATTGCTATGCCCGCTGGGGAGCTAAAGCTAAAATTGATGATCTGGAAACTCGCTATCCCCAGTTATTGCGCCCCATTCTGCAAGCTGCCGCCCAGTCCCTCAATGTCTTTGAAACCTTGGCAAGCATTGCAGCACCCCATCCGTCGCTCCATTCCTCTACCCCTTCCAGCCGTTCTTCTAGCACCAGCATCAACACCGCGCTCGACTTTGCAGCCATTCTCAAAGCCTCCCAAAGTCTGGCTAGCACGCTTCAACTGGATGAGCTACTGCACCAACTCAGCCAGCTCATTTTGCAAAACTCAGGGGGCGATCGCAGCATCTTACTTCTACAAAATCCTACGGGGGAATGGTTCGTTGAAGCCGTGGCCATACCCGACAACACAGACCGTTGCTCAGAACCGCTGGAGGGGAATATCAATGTCCCCACTCAATTGATTCAATATGTCAAAAACACCCAGGCAACGGTGATCATCAACGATGGTAAAACCGAGTTGCCCGTGGTTGGCTCCTATTTCAATCAACGACAGCCGAAAAGTGTGCTGTGCCTACCGATTCTCAATCAATCCCAGTTGATGGGGATGCTGTATTTGGAGAATCAAGCCACAAGCGGTGTGTTTACCCGCGATCGCATTCTAGTACTAAACTTCCTCTGCACCCAAGCGGCGATCTCCATCAAAAACGCCCGTCATTACACTCAGGCTCAAACAAGTCAGCATCAACTGGCAACCCTGTTAAGCAATCTGACCGGGATGGCCTACTCTTGTCAAAACGATGCAAACTGGACGATGCTTTTTGTCAGTCAAGGCTGCTTGGAGATGACAGGCTACACGCCCGAAGAATTCATTCATAATCGCAGTGTTGCCTATGCGTCATTGATTCATCCGGATGATGTTGAATTCTTGGATGATACCGTACAAGCATCGTTGGCACAGCAGTGTCCTTTTCAAGTCACCTATCGGATTACAACGAAGCAAGGCCAAGAAAAATGGGTGTGGGAACAGGGACGAGGGGTATTTGATGCCAACGGTCAGTTCATCGCCCTTGAAGGATTAATTACCGATATTAGCGATCGCAAACAAGCCGAAGCCATTATCCTGCAAAAGTCCCAAGCCCTAGAATGTGCGCTAGCGGAGGTACAGACCACTCAACTGCAAATGGTGCAAAACGAAAAGATGGCCTCGTTAGGCAACCTCGTCGTAGGGGTAGCCCATGAAATCAACAACCCCATCGGTTTTCTTAATGGCAGCATTAACAATGCCAAAGACTATGTGCGCGATCTCCTCGGACATCTCGCGCTCTACCAGCAACATCATCCCAACCCTGCCGCCCCGATTCAAGACCATGCCGAAGACATTGACCTAGAATACCTCAGCGAAGACTTACCCAAGTTACTCGCCTCCATGAAAGGGGCAACCGATCGCATCAAAGGCATCAGCACCAGCCTCCGCACCTTCTCCCGCGCCGATACCGAATACAAAGTCAGCGCCAATCTCCATGAAGGGCTAGACAGCACCCTGCTGATTCTCAAATATCGGCTCAAAGGCAACGAGCATCGTCCTGAGATCCAAGTCATTCCCCAGTATGGCGATTTACCTGCCATTCAATGCTTCCCAGGTCAACTCAACCAGGTGTTCATGAACATTTTGGCGAATGCGATCGACATGTTCGATGAACTGGCTCAACAGTTTACGCTGGCCGACCTACAAGCTAATCCCCAAATCCTCACCCTGCAAACCACATTGGCGGACTCCAATACTGCCGAAATCCGCATCCGCGATAATGGCAAAGGGATGTCTGAAGCGTTAGCAGCTCGGATTTTTGATCATTTGTTTACCACTAAAGGCGTAGGGAAAGGGACGGGATTGGGATTGGCAATAGCTCGTCAAATTATTGTAGAAAAACATGGTGGCAGCCTGGAAGTGCAGTCTGAGTTAGGTCAAGGCAGCGAGTTCTACATCCGTTTACCGATTCATGCTGAATAGCAGATTCGGTCTACATTTTTTTGTTCAACATGAGGTTAGCCACGCTAAATCAAAGTAAATCAAAATAAATCAAAATAAATTAAAACTGATCTCGCTTGGACTCAATGACTAAATTGGGTAAGCCCTCTAACTTTTCGGTAGACTGAGCGTCATCATGGCCTGGAACAAAAATCTCCAAGCTCTGGGGTAAACAGCGAATTTCAACTGGGGTAGTGCCGATCATCTCGCCATCCAGCACAACGCGCTGAGCCGGACGAGTCGTGACTTTGAACTGGTGCGATCGCAAATACCCAATGTCATCTCGGGCTGCCGGATCGCCTGCTGTCGCCGTTTGGAAAAGATGGTAGACAGCCGCGATCGCCCCTGCAATATTCGAGGGAGCCACTACAGTCAGATCTAAGAGGCCATCATCGACTAATACAGCAGCCGTTCCTTGGGCTAAGACAGAAGTTGGAGGAGCTGCGTTGGCGATGGTGACGGCGGCGGCTCGGGTTTTGACAATCTTATCCGGGGTTTCAATTTCAACTGAGAAGGATTTCATCTGGCGTAGTTGTTGAAGTCCTGCCAAAATGTAGGCCAGTACCCCAAAGCGATTTTTTGCGCGGCGATCGGCACGGGCAACGGCTTCCGCTTCAAAGCCAATGCCTGCTAGCAGCACCATAGGACGACCATTACAGAATGCCGTATCTACAGTGCGGGTATGTCCTTCAAGAATGGTGGCACAGGCTGCGTCAATGGAATTGGGAATGTCGAGGGCACTGGCAAAGGCATTGGCCGTACCCCGAGAAATAACGCCAAAGGGGATTCCTGAGTTGACAACAGCGGTTGCTGCACTAGACAAAGTACCGTCGCCTCCAGAAGCAATAATGGCACTCGCCGATCGGGCAATGGCTTGTTTGGCTAATTGACCAGCCCCTTGCTCTTTGCTAGTCAATTGAATATCCAAGTCAATTTCAGGCTCTAGCAACGCCCGAATCCTGGCCAGATCTTGATCTGGATTTCCTTGTCCAGCAGCAGGATTAAAGATCAGGCAGGCAGAGCGTTTCATACTTTTGAAAAGTGTAGTAAGGATAACCTTTGATTTGTGTAATTCTAAGGGATTCGTTCGTTAAATAGTTTCTCCCAGAAGGTAGATTTTGAGCTATTCCTTCGGTTACAAAAGGGGTTGCAGTAGAAAGGTCACATCGATTCTGACTTGATGCTTAGAAGCCAAACGAAATTGGCAGATGTGCTGCCACACCTAATATCCGTAGATTAAGCAACAGATTCAGCAACACTAAATGATGCACTTCAGCCAAAACTGGGCATGTTGGGGGAAGATTTTATTCTTTTCTTGTACATTATGAACGCTGCTTCCCAGAAACCCTTGCAATTTTGGCGATCGTTTTCTCGGCATTCGGTTGGCACCCACCTGCTCATT
>JALOOP010000112.1:4057-19962 GCA_025454315.1 Oculatellaceae cyanobacterium Prado106 | reverse complement strand
TTCTCGGGTGGCGATCGCTCTCCGTACCCATCCCGACCTGACTCCTGCCCGATTAGAAGCGTTGACTCTGGCTTTGATTGACTTTCAGCAGCAGACCCAGACCCATTTGCTGTTGATTCCATTTCAGCCCGTGCAGGATGGTGCGATCGCCCAAACCCTTCATAACCGCATCCCGCATAGCGAAATCATCACGATGGCTGACCCAAGGGAATTGATGGGCGTGTTTGAGGGGGTGGAGATGGCGATCGCCATGCGGTTCCACGGGCTGATCATGGCAGCAGCAGCAGGCTGTCGATGTTTTGCCCTCAGCTACGATCCCAAAGTCAGCCAACTGATGCAAGACCTGAATCTTCCCGGTTGGACCCTCGACCAAATCCCACCCAACCCCCAGGTCATCAGCCAATCCTGGCAGACCCAGTACAACAGCGGCAAAGCCTTGTCCAATCCCCAAGTACAAGCTCTCATCGCCCAAGCTCAACGACACCAAGAGTTTCTGCAAGCTGCGTTGCATTAACAACCCATCTAAACTACCAACATTCCTGAATCACTCTCCAAAAACCTTCTTCCTCCTCTGCGTCTCTGCGTCTCTGCGTTTCAAATTCAAAATTGCGAGGCTTTTCCCTCCTATCATGATTCAGCACGGCGATCGCAACCCCAAAAAAATCAGGGACACAGGAGAAACTAATCTCCTCTGTCCCTCGATTTTTCAAAGACTTTCCATAACCTGGATTAGCGCACCACGGCTGGAATCTTCAGATTCACCGTTTCCAGGAGTTGTTCCTTGGCCGCCATCGACAGCATCAGGTCAATGACCCGGCAGGAATAGCCCCACTCGTTGTCATACCAGGACACCACCTTAAAGAAATTCGAGTTGAGTTCAATGCCCGCACCCGCGTCAAAAATGCTCGAGCGAGGATCGCCCTGGAAGTCTGTGGAAACGACCTCATCCTCGGTGTAGCCCAGAATGCCAGCCATTTCGCCTTCAGCGGCTTGTTTCATAGCCGCACATATTTCCTTGTAGCTGGTGGCCTTCAGCGTTTTGAAGGTCAAATCCACGACCGAAACATCGGGCGTGGGCACTCGGAAGGCCATCCCGGTCAGCTTGCCCTTGAGTTCAGGCAGCACCAAGGCGACGGCTTTGGCGGCTCCCGTTGAGGAAGGAATGATGTTTTGGGCTGCGCCTCGGCCTCCGCGCCAGTCTTTTTTGCTGGGGCCATCGACCGTGGGTTGGGTGGCGGTCATGGCGTGGACAGTGGTCATCAGCCCTTCCGTGATGCCGAAATTGTCGTTGAGGACTTTGGCGATCGGGGCAAGGCAGTTCGTGGTGCAGCTTGCGTTGGAAACCACGGTGTCGCGATCGGGGTTGAACTGCGTATGGTTCACACCCACCAGAAACGTCGGCACTCGTTCCGGGTCTTTCGTCGGCGCGGAAAGAATGACCCGCTTCGCCCCGGCTTTAATATGGGCAGACGCATCATCAAAGGTGGTAAACAGACCCGTGGATTCCACCACGTAGTCTACGCCTTGGGCAGCCCAGGGCAGTTCAGCCGGATTTCTGACGGAAAAACAGGGAATAAAACGGCCATCCACCACGATGCCATCGGCTCGGGCTTCAACGGAGCCATGGAAGGGGCCTTGGGTGGAGTCGTACTTTAGCAGATAGGCGAGGTTGTCAGGGGGAACTAGGTCGTTGATGCCGACAAACTCGATATGGGGGTTTTTGATTCCGGCGCGCATGACCAGTCGTCCAATGCGACCGAAGCCATTGATTCCAACTTTGATAGGCATAATCAAAGCACCTCCAGGGGGATGTAGAGTGTTTTTTTCTAGGGTTCAAGTGCAGAATGAATGGGCGAGGGCGGTTGCCTGCTGCATTCACTGCAAGTTCAACGGAGACTCTGAGAAATCTTGGGATGAAACTGAAGCATACTGAAACATTAGGACGTGTTCTGGGATAAATCACCCCAAAACACGTCCTACGTCATTCAGAATTGTTGCAATTGTTGAAGTCCAGGCGAATCAAAAAGAGACTGGGGCAGTGTTACTTAGTTAGTGTTAGAAAGCAAACCCGATCAATCACCAGGTTCACTTATAGCACCTGTCCATTGACCCCGTAGGATTCAACCGATTTCCTTCAGGATCAAAGCGAAAACGATGCTTTTGATTTTTCTTTGCAACGGTTCATTTTGGTACACTGCGTTTTGTAACAGGATGTTTAGAAGCAGGTGCTTAAGCATCGGGATTGAGAGACGGGATTGAGAAACAGGATTGAGAGACAGGATTGGGAGACGGGATTGGGAGAGTTGAGATCTTGAGAGTCGGTATATTGAGAATCGAGACTTGAGAGGCAGGATCTTGAGAGTTGAGATCTTGAGAATCGAGATCTCGAAAAGGTTGATATCGAGTGGATATCGAAAAGATTAGAAGTCAAGAGAGTGCCAGTCGAGAGAGTGCCAGTCACGGTGTGAACAAGGACGGTTCAAGGTATGCCATTGATGACTTTAGCGTTGGGCATTGGGAGCGGGTCGTTTTGGCCAGGGCTAGATGGGAGGATTTCGCTTGCCCAAATGTCCAATCCCGTGGATGCCTCGTCAGGAACCTTTGAGAAGACCAGCTTTCAGTGGCAGATTCAGCAACAGCAGCAGCGTTTGGGCGAATGGTTTGAATCGCTGTTTTCCGGATGGGATAGCAGCTCCTATAACTCGCCAGACTGGACGATTCCCGATTGGTTTCTGAGAGGTTTCTTTTGGTTCTTTGTGGTAGCGACGCTGGCCTGGTTGGGCTGGCAGCTTTATCCCCTGATTGCGCCCTATATTGCGCGGGGATGGCGGGGTGGAGATGAGCGATCGCCCACACCCCCCACAACTTCTCCCTACCAGGAATTTTCCATCGCCGAATGGGTCGCCCAATCCCGCACCGCCCAACAGCAAGGCGACTATCGCACCGCCTGCCGTGCGCTGTATATGGCCATGCTGCACCATCTGCACGATCGTAACTTGATCCGTCAGGAACCGGGTCTAACCGACGGAGAGTATCTCACCCGGTTGCAGCGAATTCCCCAGTCCCATCCCTACCAGTTGCTGATTCGCACCCACGAGCGTCTGCACTTTAGCGATACCAAGATTTCGGCTCAGACTTGCGATCGCTGCTGGCAAGCCTACCAGGAGATCCAATCATGAAGCCGCTGCGCCGCTGGGGTTGGGTGGGTGTGGTGCTGGTGCCCTTGCTGGTGCTGATGTTTTTTATTAACTGGCGCACCCCTGAGATTATGCAAGGTTCCACCTATAGCCGAACTCCCACGGGCTATGGAGCCTGGTATGCGGCAATGCAGGCAGAAGGTGTTGAAATTCAACGGTGGCAGCGATCGCTCTCTGAACTCGACCAAATCCCCGAAGCCCCCACGGGCGTTGAAATCGCCAATCGATACGCCCAAACCCAAGGCTTGATTACCTTTGTCGGCATCGCCACAGGCAACGGCAATCTCCAAGTCCCTAGCACAACCTGGATTGAACAGGGAAACACCGTGGTCTTGCTGGGACAACGATCCCCGGTCACCCAGGCTCCCTTTAGCTCCCAAATTCCTAGCCCCGTCGGTGCAGTCAAGATCGAAACCCGCCGCCGATATCGTGGCAACTCACCTCAGCAGAACTGGGAAAGCTCAGCATTGCTTAAGGATCAGCAGGGTGCTGTCGTCTGGACTGAAACCGTTGGCAAAGGTCAAATCATTTACGCTTCCACTTCCTTACTTGCGGCAAACGCCTATCAGGATGAAGCAGGCAATTTTAAGTTTCTCTCGGAATTAGTCAAAGCGCCGGGACATCCGATTTGGGTGGATGAGTACTTGCATGGTTATCGCGATCGCCAATCCACCGCCGAGTCCGAGGGTTCCGTATTGGAATATTTGGTCAAAACGCCCTTTTTGGTGATTGCGATTCAAGGTCTGATGATTATGGGCATTTTAGTCTGGGCCAAAAACCGTCGGCTGGGGCCTGCTCTCAAAGTTGTGCCACCCACCCAGGACAACAGCGAATCCTATATTCAGGCATTGGCAGGCGTTTTGCAAAAAGCCAATTGCAGCGATTTTGTCCTGGAAACCTTGGGCAAGGCAGAACGGGGATTTATTCAGCGATCGCTCGGTCTAGGCTCCGATCCCGTTGATCCCCAGGTGCTCATCACCGCTTGGGAACAGCAGACGGGGCGATCGGCAGCGGAACTAGAAGCCGTGCTGCATCCTGCCCAACGTCCAAATTCAAAAGAGTTGCTAACCTGGTTGGCACAAGTCAAAACCATTCATCGTCTATTGGGGCACCCGTGAACGACTCGCATACCGCCTTTACCCAACTCGCCAAAGCCCTCAGCCAGGTCATCGTCGGACAACCCAAGATTGTCCAGCAGTTGATGGTGGCCTTGCTCTCTGGGGGGCATGTCATTTTAGAAGGCGTGCCTGGAACCGGGAAAACGCTGACCGTGAAGGCGATCGCCCAACTCGTCCAGGCCGACTTCCGCCGCATCCAACTCACCCCCGATGTCCTCCCCTCCGACATCCTGGGCACCAATATCTTTGACTTCAACAGCCGCACCTTCACCCTCAAACCCGGCCCCGTCTTCACCCAAATCCTCCTGGCCGACGAAATCAACCGCACCCCACCCAAAACCCAAGCCGCCCTGCTAGAAGCCATGGAAGAACAGCAAGTCACCCTAGACGGCGAAAGCCTCAGACTCCCTGACCTGTTCTGGGTCATCGCCACCCAAAACTCCCTGGAGTTCGAGGGCACCTACCCGCTCCCCGAAGCCCAACTCGATCGCTTCCTGTTCAAACTGGTGGTGGACTACCCGGAACCCAAAGCCGAAAAACAAATGCTGCTCAACGCCCAAGCAGGCTTACAAACCAAACGATTGGACTTGACGAAATTGAAGGCCATCGCCACCGTTGAACAAATCCTCGCCGCCCGTCACAGCATCCAGGCCATTCAGGTGAAGGAGCCGATTCTGGATTATTTGTTGGCGATCGTCCAAAAAACCCGACAGCATCCCGACCTGGCGCTGGGCGCATCTCCCCGATCTGCCGTCGCCTGGTTACAAGCCAGCAAAGCCAACGCCTGGTTATCAGGCCGAGACTTCGTCACCCCAGATGATTTGAAACAAGTCGCTCCCCCACTCCTGCGCCACCGACTCATCCTCAGACCCGAAGCCCAACTCGACGGCCTCCAGATCGATAGCCTCGTCGCCTCCCTACTTGCCCAAGTCCCTGTCCCACGTTAAACCTGAACTTCTTGCCCTTGATTATTCACCCCAAAATCAGAACTCAAGAAGCAACTCTCTCTGCGTCTCTGCAGTTCACATGCAAATACAAAATTGCAGTAAATTCTTCCCTCTATTCTATCTACCCTGTACATCCGAGTCTCGATCGCCTCCGCTTCAAGGTTTTGCGCCCCCTGAATTCCCTAAATCTGATACTGCTGGCGAAATGCTTAACGTCTATTTCAATGAAGTTTGTTTAGAAATTGAGCTGCGCCGCTGGGCTATTACCCCACCCTAACCCTCCCCTTTGCAAGGGGAGGGAACCGAACTTCCGGATTCTTCCTAAAGATCATGCAATGAGTTAGGCGGCTGGTTTCCACCCTTTGCAAGGGGGGATTAAGGGGGGTGAACCGGGAGCTTGGCGATGTTACGAAGCATTTCGCCAGCAGTATCAACCTTGGGGCACTTTGAAGTCCATGAATCTTCAGGGATTGCTCTTTTGAAGTCTTCTGTGAAGACTTCTGTGAAGACTCCTATGAATACTGATTGAAGGTTCATTGAAGGCTAGCTCCCCCAAAGTTGGGGGTTGGGGGGCGCAAGATCCTAGGAGGATGAATAGGAACCTGTATGTAAACAGTGGTTCTCCTCTCTGGATTTTCGATCGCCCCACCCGGTAAGATTGAAAAATTTTCCAGCCGATTCTGCTGCACCTTCCGGGAAACACCTACCATGTCTCCGATCGATCGATCGCCCTTCTCCCAAATCTTCAGCCTCAGCCTAGGAATTCTGCTGGCTCTAATCGGCAAACCCTCACCTGCCCAAGCCAGTCCCTCCCTTTGCCCCGCCGACCTCGCCCCTCGCATCAGCGCCATCACCAATCGGCCAGAGTTTCGCCGTGTCCGCTGGGGCATCCTGGTGCAGCGTCTGGGTGCCCCGGCCACGGAAGCCGCCCTGTACGCCCAGGACGCAGAGCGTTACTTCATCCCCGCCTCCAACGCCAAATTGCTGACGACCGCCGCTGCTCTCACCCAACTAGGCCAAGATTATCGGATTCGGACTTCTGTCTATCAACAGGACACAGGCAATGGGGTAGTGCTGCGAGTCGTGGGACGGGGTGATCCCAGTTTTGACAGTGAGGATTTAGCGGATCTGGCAAAGCAAATTGGCGATCGCACCCTCTCCCCCATCCAGCAACTGATCGCCGATGACCATTATTTTCGCGGCGATCCCCTCAACCCCAACTGGGAATGGGAAGATATCCAGGCTGGATACGGTGCCCCCGTTAATAGCCTGATTCTCAATGAAAACCTAGTGGGCTTTACCCTGGTGCCGCAAGCGCTGGGGCAACCGCTCAAAATTGTCTGGGACGATCCCGCAGAAGCCGATCGCTGGCAAATCAACAACCGATCGCGCACTGTAGCCGCCGATGCCGAAGAATTTTTACAAGTGGGACGCGATCTTGGTCGTCCCGTAGTGCAGGTGCAGGGACATTTACGGGTGGGATCAGCCTCAGAAGCGGTGGCCATTTCGATTACCCAGCCCGATCGCCATTTCCTCCAGCTTTTTCGTCAAAGCCTGAAGCAGGCCAATGTTAATGTTTTGGGGACGGCGATCGCACCCTCCCCTGCAACCAATCCCGGCACCGAAATTGCCTTCGTGGAATCCGCGCCCCTCTCAGAACTACTGATCGCAACCAATCGCAGCAGCAATAACCTTTATGCCGAAAGCTTGCTGCGACAGCTTGGGGCAACCCAAAACCCAAATGCAGAGTCCAGCCTCGATGCCGGACTAGAAATTTTAGAAAATACTTTAACCCGTCTGGGAGTAGCCGCCGACAGCTACCAACTCGCCGATGGTTCAGGGCTGTCTAGGCATAATTTTGTGAGTCCCCAGGCGTTGGTGCAGACCTTGCAGGGCATGGCGCGATCGCCCCTCGCTGACCCCTATCGCAATTCACTATCCCTTGCAGGAGCCAACGGTACGCTACGAAACCGTTTTCGCAATACTCCACTTGAAGGCAAACTCCAAGCCAAAACCGGATTCTTGAGCGGCATGACTGGCATATCAGGCTACGCTAGCCCACCGAACTATTCCCCGATCACCTTTGCTGTGTTAATCAATCAATTTGATCAGCCGTTAACCGAAGTACAGGGGGCGATCGATGAGATTGTTGGACTTCTCGGCCAACTTAAGCCCTGCCCATGATGGACAGGCTGTTTCAGCTACGGCTTTAGCCGACTAGTTCTTCAGTGGAAGAAACATTGATAGAGGGTTTTGCGGTGACCACAGGGCGGCACTCCGAGGGTTGTACCCGAAACTTCACCAAGTTGCCCAGTTCTTGAAGTTGGCTAATGGCTTCCGCGCCTTCCAACTTCATCAATTCGCGATCATCGCGCATTTCAGTCCAAGTGATCCCGTAGTCGGACACCAGGAATCGGATCAGATGATTTTCCGCCAGACTGACCATGAAGGAGGCGCTGTTCATCTGCCCCCCACAGGTGTAGCAAGATGCCAGGTAGCCCCGTTGCTCCAGCACGGTTGCAAGTGCCTGAAGGTTCATGACCAGATCCTGGACAAACTGGCGGTGTTGTTCTGCAAGCCTTAAAAACATTCTTGACCTCCTGTCACCACACTCAATTTCACTATTCTAAAACTTTTTAAGAATTTCTTAAGCTTTTGACACAAAGCGAAATGAACTGGCGAGAATAAAAGACACGCCAAACAGCTTCAAATGCGATGCATCAGGACTTATCGAAAAAAAGAAACTTCTAAATGGGTAACTCACTACTTGACCCATGATTCAGTCGAGAAATCAATCAATCCTGTCACTAAAGATTTCTCGATGCCCTGATTAGGTTATCCGGCTCCTGTCATGGATACAGTATCGGATACAACAGAGACCTCGTTTCAGAAAAGACCTAGGTCATTGCCGATGTCAGGTCTGGAGGCCATTTCTGAAAAGATGCAATTCCTGAAGGATGCAAAGCAGCATCTAAGGATAAGCCATCTGCAACTAAAAGAATGAGATGCAACGAGGATGAAGTTCCTTCACGCTAGCTTCTTTTCTAGAAATTTGCCCAGAGCTTTAGTCTTAAATCTCTATTAAATTTCATAACGCTATCGAGCTATTCCGCAAGAATCCCAAGGTTTTGTCGGGGATCATCTCTACCCTGAATTCTATTTCTGCAATCCCTAAGATAGCAAATGTCTTTTTACCGTGACAGTTTGCGATGCTATGACGTTTCAAAATCCTGAGAAACCTGTGATCCCCAAAACAAACGCCCTCCGATCCTCTGTCGTGAGAAACGGGAGCGAATCGTTTAGATCTAAATCACTACATTAAATGAAAGAAGCTTAGAGATTCAGAGCTCAAAAACCCAAACTTCCTCCACCAAGGCACAGAGAAAAAGACAACTTCCTCTGCGCCTCTGCGGTTTAAATTCCAATCTCGCTCCTTAGTTGATTTGCCACCAACCGACCGCAGGCCCAATAAACCGCACCGTCACCCAGTAAGCAATTAATACCCCAATGCCGACCCAGGCTCCCTTCGTACTCCATTTGACAAACTGTTCAGCCTGACTCTTCTTCACAGGCAACCAGGGCAGAACATTGCCCTCCTGGCCATACTTGTCACCCAGCGTTTCCCGACGACGCTTAGAATCTCCCATAGTGAATACTTCCTTGGCTATAAATTGCTTTTCAATGACTGAGAACAACTGGCAAACCGCCGAAGCGCTTTACCCTTCTGTCATTTCTGATGATATAGCAACCGTGGAGCCGTTGTGGGGAGATTGATCAGGAGCTTGTTCTTCTACCTGGGAAAGAACGCGCATCTCTCGCCGCATTTCTCACCCTAATCCCTCATGCTAATCTCTTCCAGATGTTGGAAGAGGCTGGCATCCACATAGTTAATGCGAGCCAGCGGACTGAGGGCATTGAGGATTTTCTGGCCATAGCTCCGGTGGTTGACCCGGTTATCCAGCAGTGCCAGCACGCCTTGGGATTCGCGAATAGGTGCGATCGCCCGCTGCATCTCACTCAAGGTTTCGGGCAACAAATAGAGCCGAAACCAATCCTGCCGCAATTGTTTGTAATAATTCACCCGTCCTGCCACCAGGGGATCTTCCAGCGACGGGATCGGCAAAGTCGCCATGATGAGCAAATTGGGAGCGGGTAACACCAACTGATGCATCCGCCAAAACTCCCAGCCCGTCACCAAAATGCCATGTTCATCTAAGCAGGTCTTTTCCACCTGCACCCGTGACCCATACTCCGCCGCCAACACGGCACCCACCTGCGCCTTCATCGGCGTATCTTCGACCAGCACCACCGTCAGTCCTTGATTAGCGGTATTGGTGGCACCCAGCAGCGATCGAATCTCCTGCATCATCACCGTCTGAAACTGAGGCGTATTGGGCAAGGGCAGGCGATCGGGCAAATAAAGCTGGATCATTTCATGCTGGCGATCGGGCGAAAACTTCAGGCTCGTCAGATCCCCCAGGCTCAGTCGCTGTCGATAGGTTTTGGCATCCGAGTCGGGGTCGAGCGCCCCGCCAATCAAGACCACTGGCTGCTGCTGCCAAATCGCCTCCAGCCGTGATCCCACCTCAACCGGGCTGGCAAATAGGGTGAACTGCCCCTGCCGTCGAGCGAGTCCCGTCCATAGCAAATCGTGATGGGTGGCGATGGCATGGCCAAACCGCTGCCAAACCGATGGCAGATGATTCCAAGCCTGTGGCTCTGGATCTGTCGCTGGACTCGCCGCAGATTTCTTGCCAGTGGGATGCCCCGATGTTTTGCGGCGCAGTGCCCCATAGAGATGCTCCAGAATTTCTTGCTCCTGGCTGTCGATGAGGTAGCGATCGTAGGGATTGGGAGGATGTTGAAAAATCGATCGCGTGAGCTGTACGCGCGTGTCGCGAATCAGGTCAATTTCTCCGGGACAGGCCAGCATCAACTCGTCCCAGTCCTGGGTCTGAATCTGGGTCGTCAACTGTGTCCGCGCCCAGGATTCTAGATCATCCACGCCGTCAAAAATGGTGGGGATGCCTGCTGGAAAACGGCCTTCGCCCTGGAAGCGATCGCTCAGCCAATCCTGTGGAGAAGTCAACAGCAATCCCTGAAAATCTTCACTGGGGAAGCGATCGCCCTTCCGAATCGCCTTATGGGTCTGAATCCACTGGCGCAAACGCGGAATTTCCACCATCAACAACCGCTGCTGAATTTCTTCCGGTGCAACCAAAATGGCCGCCTTGGGCCACAGCAACAGCGGCATCAGATAGCTCAACCGATAGCGGCCATGGTAGCTAGAAGTGGCTCCAGCCTGAATCAGCGCACTTCGCTCCAGCCGCAGCGCCCGAGCCACCAACCGCGCCATCGTCAAATGATGGTGCCAGTAAGGCTCCCCCTGATCCCGCAGAAAAGCACGGAGTTGTTGATGGACTTCGACCTCAATCACGAGTTATTACGTCCTGTTCTCACAATGAACTTATAGACTTTAAACCAAAATTTTCAATTCAGAAGTCTGAAACAACACGGCATTATTTTCTGCCAGCTCGATCAGCCCTCGTCCTAAACAGCATCACTTTCAGCGTTCAGCAAATCTACGCCAGACCCACCGATGAACTTCATTGTGACACAAACCCCAGAGTTGCTTTGCAAGTAGAAACATTCGCTCTCCCGCAACTTCATAAATCCCCAAAAGCAAGCAGAATCAACAGGTTCCAGGCAGCATCTAGGTTTATTCTCTGCCTTCTGGAAACGGAGTCTAGCTATCTTGGAGGATTAAGGTTCAGGTGAAATCTGTCGGAGTTGCGATCGCCCATCCATCCTGTCCGCTAAGCCGAACCCTACCCCAGACAAATTCATCCCCTCTCTTCCAACCCCTGAAACAAGAACGCCCTTTTCTCTTGATGGAATAAAGAGAAAAGGACGCAAAAATGACCCATCCAACGGCCACAAGAGATTCAATTTGATGGGTCACTCTAGCCCAACGTTTGACCTTGCGTTTGATAAATCGTTAAATAATGTGCCAGCAGCTTTCTGGCTTCTACTTCTGATAAGAGACGACATTTCACCATAAACAAAAATGGCCTGACCCGAATCTCATTCTTCGGTGCAGGTTCCCAGATACTCAAAATCACCCCCTTATCCGTGGGGGTAATGTCATATTCAAAAGGGTGAGGCATACGTCAAGCGGTGAGGAGAGAAACAACAGGGAGCGCATTCAGCCAAGCCGTTTTTTGCAAAAGAAACTGTGCAAGAAATTCGACTCAGCCATCTAGCCAAAAGAGACAGCGAGAAACACAGTCAAGTCTAAAACACAGTTGGCCTAAAACAAAGTCGCGTTATTCACACAACGTGATTCACATCACCGTTTTCTACACAATCTTCTACACAACAGGCTTGATCTTACACTGCCACCCAAAGCATCCCTAACCACCGCAAAACCCCTGACTCGTCAGCGCCTAGTCTTAACCGCTCAACCAGATCAGGATCATTCAGCACAAATTCACGTCTCAGCGACTTACCACCCATCGAAAAAACCGCCATCACCAACACCGACAGCAACAGCCCAGGGCTAAGCATCAGCACCAACGTCAACAATTCACTCATTTCCATAACATTCACCTCAAAAATTCATCTCAGTCGCAACCCCACAAGGCCACGTCCAATGCATCCCCCATTGTGAGGGCTATCCCCCTTTTCTGCAACTTCACTCCTCACCCAACTTCAGCAATTGGCCGATCGCCCACCCGTGCGGTAAGCTTTTCCTGAACGCTTTGGGGGCAGGGGAAAAGGCGAAAGGCGAAAGGGAAAAGGCGAAAGGGGGCACCTGTGAAACATCCTTGGAATCTTGTCCCTAGGCACAACGGACGGGGAAAGAGAAAAGGGAACATCCTTAAATCATCCTTGAAGTTTTGTCCTTGGGCTAACCAAAAGGGAGAAAGGGGGCACCCGTAAAAAGACCTCAGAGTTTTGCCCTTTGGTCTATTCCCGCTCCACCGCTTTTCCTACCCCCATCTCCCTATCTCCCCATTTCCCCACCTCTCCATCTCCCCATCTCCTCCGCGCAACATGACAGCCTCCTCTCCCAAAAACCCCGTCCTCCAACAAGCCACCCCCTATCTCTTCCTGCTCCCTGCATTGCTGATTCTGGGACTCACGGTTTTTTACCCGGCGCTGCAAGCCTTTTTCCTCAGCTTTACTCGCTATGAATATGACATCACCCAGCCGCCCTTATGGATTGGATTGGAGAACTTTCAGCGGTTGCTCGGGGATACGGTCTTTTGGCGAACGCTCAGAAACACCGTGATCTATCTCATTGGGGTGGTTCCGATTCTGGTGATCCTGCCTTTGGGCTTGGCCATTCTCGTCAACCAAGCTATTCCAGGGATTCGTTGGTTCCGTGCTGCCTACTATACGCCCGTCGTTATTTCAATGGTGGTGGCTGGCATTGCTTGGAGATGGCTTTATGCTGAGACGGGCTTGCTGAACCAATTCCTGGTCGGTTTCAAGCTACTCCCAGAAGGCATTCCCTGGCTGACCAGTCCTCGTTTTGCGCTGTTCAGCGTCATGGTCGTGACCATCTGGAAAGGACTGGGGTACTACATGGTGATTTATCTGGCGGGGTTGCAGGCCATTCCAGCAGACTTGTACGAGGCAGCGGCGATCGATGGTTCCGAGGGTTGGCGACGACACTGGGATATCACCGTCCCACTGATGCGTCCCTACCTCTTCCTGGTGGCCGTCATCTCCGCCATCTCCGCCACCAAGGTCTTTGAGGAAGTCTACATCATGACCCAAGGTGGCCCCCGCAGCAGTTCCAAAACCCTGGTCTACTACGTCTACGAACGCGCCTTTCAAGACCTGGAAATCAGCTACGCCTGCACCATTGGCCTGGTCATGTTCCTCTTCATTTTGACCCTCTCCGCGATTCGACTGGTTGTCAGTCGTCAAGCTGAAACGTTGGACCTAATTTAAACCGCAGAGACGCAGAGACGCAGAGGGGGGAAAGGAACAAGGGGAAAGGCGAAAGGGCACACGGGGAATGTCCCTTGAAGGTCGATGGAGGGGTTCCTTGTAAGTCAATCAAAAAATTTGTCCAAGACAACCCTTTCCCCTTTTCCCCTTCCCCTTTCGCCCCTTCCCCACTCCCCACTCCCCACTCCCCACTCCCCCATGACCGACTGGATCTACCCCTACCCCACTCTTTACCCTGGCAGATTGATCAAGCGCTATAAACGCTTCTTTGCTGACATTGAACTGGACTCCGGCGAGACGATTACGGCTCACTGTCCGAATACAGGGCCGATGACCGGGGTCTGTATTCCTGGCAACCGGGTTCAGGTTTCTCGTAGTGATAGCAAGACCCGTAAGCTGCCTTACACCTGGGAAATGATTGAGGTTAATGACGTTAGTCCGACCTGGGTTGGTGTCAATACGGCGCTACCCAATCAGGTGATCAAGGCGGCACTGACGGCTAAAGTTCTCCCTAACCTGGGGAATTACCAGCAGGTTCAGGGAGAAGTGCCCTACGGCAAGGATAAAAAGAGCAGAATTGATTTTCTGGTGACCGGAGAAGAAATTCCGCCCATTTATATAGAGGTAAAGAACACGACTTGGACAGATGGTGCGATCGCCCTCTTCCCTGACACAGTCACCACCCGAGGCCAAAAACACCTGCGTGAACTCACCGACCTGATTCCCCAGGCTAGAGCGGTGATGCTCTACTTCATCAATCGGGGCGATTGTCCACAGTTTGCGCCGGGGGATAGCGCTGATCCCGAGTATGGACAGTTGTTGCGGGGGGCGATCGCTCAAGGCGTGGAGGTACTCCCTTGTCGATTTGAAGTCACTCTAACGGGGGTTCGTTATCTCGGATTAGCTGAGTTAAACCTTTAATCAAGCTGTCCTTTGATAGGATTTGGGAGTGTTACTTTTTGTAACCTCCCAAACTGGACAGCAGTTCGAGATCGAGAATGCGATTCTATCCGAATCTCATTCTCGATCTCAATCACAACCCATCGGTTGTGGTCACTGCCCAAATGACTTTAGGAATTCATGGAGAACACCCAATGAACCCGACCCAAATTGATTGCTCCAAAGCCTGCGTCAACGGTTGCGTCCTTGGCGAAACCTGTCCCAACCTGGAATACCGCGACAAAGCCTCCAAATTCATCCAGGAAACCTCCCTCGATGACATGATCGAAATGGCAGCGGCAGCAGCCCGACGAAGAATGATGGAACCACCAAAATGGGTCTACCCCGAAGATCTCCAATAGATGAAAGGAAGGGAAAAGAGGGATAAGGACAGGCGAAGGGGGAAAGGGAAAAGGCGAAAGGATGTAGGATGAAATCCTCGATCCCCCCTTTTCCCTTTTCCCTTTCCCCTTTTCCCTTTCCCCTTTTCCCTTTCCCCTTTTCCCTTTCCCCTTTTCCCTTTCCCCTTTCCCCTTTTCCCTTTTCCCTTTTCCCTTTTCCCTTTCCCCTGTAAATGATCGTTACAGTTCCTAAACAAAGTTGGGATCTGGTCAAACTGCGATGATAGGATGCCAGAAAACTGTTCAGGGAAACAATTTCATGACAGAAGCACTTACTGGACAAACTCCTATCTTCGGCGGCAGCACAGGCGGCCTGCTGAGCAAGGCTACAGAAGAAGAAAAATACGCGATTACCTGGACTTCCTCAAAAGAACAGGTTTTTGAGATGCCAACGGGCGGAGCAGCCATCATGCGGTCGGGTGAAAACCTGCTGTATTTGGCTCGTAAAGAGCAGTGTCTAGCGCTAGGCACGCAGCTTCGCACCAAGTTTAAACCCAAAATCGAAGACTACAAAATCTACCGGATTTACCCCAGCGGCGAAACCCAATATCTGCACCCTGCAGATGGTGTCTTCCCCGAGAAGGTGAATGCAGGTCGTGAGTTCGCAGGCAAAGTTGACCGCAACATCGGCAGCAATCCTGAACCCGCTTCGATTAAGTTCACGGGCAGAAAGCCCTTTGACGCTTAGATCCCCAATTTAAGCAACTTTGATTTCAACATTTGATTCTTCATGCTGTTTGGCAGGGGTGGATTCGATCCGCCCCTTTTTTATTGGGGAAAGGGGAGAGGGTGGGGGAAAGGGGAAAGGGAAAAGGGGAAAGGGGAAAGGGCGATCGTTGATGGAGCCACAGGCTGCGTTGAAGGGCATGAAATGCGCCTGGGTGATTCAATGAAAGATTCTAAAGATAAACAGTAAACGCTGCATGTCGAGATTCCGCGATCGCACTTCATCACCCCCCTTTCCCCCTTCCCCTTTCGCCTTTTCCCTTCCCCCAGCTATTGCATCCGATCGATCGTCCGGTACTGAATCGCCTCCGCAACATGGGTCAGTTGAAGTTGGGCTTCACCCGCGAGGTCGGCAATGGTGCGGGAGACTTTGAGGATGCGATCGGTTCCCCGTGCCGAGAGTCCTAGTTTGCGAATGGCGTTTTCTAACAAGGTGCGCGTTTCATCGTCGAGTTTGCACCATTGTTTGAGATGGCGGCTTTGCATTTCAGCGTTGCAGCGGGGAGAGTCGTTTTGGAAACGCTGTTGGGCGCGATCGCGCGCTAACTCCACTCGCTGTCTGACTAGCTCTGAAGCTTCTCCCATAGCCTGTTGGGTCATCTCTTCGGGCTTGAG
>JALOOP010000112.1:0-4042 GCA_025454315.1 Oculatellaceae cyanobacterium Prado106 | reverse complement strand
TCAATGCGATCCATCAAGGGGCCTGAGAGTTTCGCCCAGTATTGCTCTCGATGACGAGGGGAGCAGGTGCAGGGTTGGCTAGTGTCGCCAAAGTAGCCGCAGGGGCAGGGGTTGGTGCTGGCTACCAGCGTAAACTGGGCAGGGAAGGAGACAGATTGACGTGCCCGAGAAATCGTCACATGGCCGTCTTCAAGGGGTTGGCGCAGAAACTCCAGGACATCTCGCTTAAATTCCGTGAGTTCGTCCAAAAACAATACTCCTCTATGTGCCAGGGAAATCTCACCAGGTCTGGGAAAGCTGCCGCCGCCCACCAGGGAGGGCCCGGATGCTGAGTGGTGAGGACTACGGAAGGGGCGATCGCTCACCAAAGATCCCCGATGCTTCAACATCCCAGCTACTGAATGAATCTGGGTCACCTCCAATGCTTCCGCAAAGCTTAGGGACGGCAGGATGCTGGGTAACCGTCTGGCCAGCATTGTCTTACCGCTGCCTGGAGGCCCTACAAAGATCAGGTTATGCCCACCAGCCGCCGCAATTTCCAAAGCTCGACGAGCCTGGGTTTGGCCTTTGACATCGCGTAGATCGAGTCCTCGGGATCGCAAACGCACCAGTTCTTCTTTGCCATCTAGCACCAAGGGTTGGTAGCGATCGGGATGATTCAAAAAATCAGCCACCTCAGAAAGATGCTGGAAGCCGTAGACCTTGAGTCCTTTCACCACAGCGGCTTCAGTCGCATTATCGGCGGGCAGGACTAAGCCTTTTAGCCCCATGCGTTGGACAGCAGCGGCGATCGCCAAAATCCCCGTAATCGGTCGCAAAGCCCCATCCAGGGAGACTTCGCCCAAGAACAAATAGTCTTCTAGCAGGCTGACGTTAATTTGTTCTGAAGCAGCCAGTACCCCAACACTAATGGGCAGATCAAAACAAGGCCCCTCCTTTTTCAAGTCGGCAGGCGTGAGATTCACCACGATACGCCGAATCGGAAAAGTATAGCCAGAATTTTTCAGGGCAGTTTTTACGCGCTCCCGGCTTTCCTGGACGGCGGCATCAGGTAGACCGACGACGACAAATCCGGGCATTCCGCCTGCCACATCAACTTCCACACCGACCTGAACCGCGTCAATCCCAACTAAAGTTGCACTCCAAACCTTCGATAACATGCTGACCGCCACCTGTTGTCTTGCGCTAGGCTGACCCACGCCATCACTTCGGGGATGCCCTTCTGTAATGTCACGGATTCGTTTCTCAGTAGTTCAAGAGTATCACTAATCACTTGAATCTGCTGGAGAAATACGGACATTAAGGGCTGGGGGAGGGAATGGGCGATCGCCACAGGGTCTTACCGGGCACATAGACAGTCCTCTAGACAGTCCACAGAAAAATTTACAGGACAGTGTTGAGGACAGTCCTCAGGACATGTTAGTATAGGAGCATCAAGGTTGAAGGGTCCAAGGAGAACAGCCTCCACTGGTGGGTCAATCTCCCGCTGGCGCACAAATGCCAGAGCGGCTAACAATCCATCCCAAAACGGCTTTAAGCGTCAGCGATTGACCTTTAAAGAAGTTTTGGTGATGCCAGTGTCCACACTGCAAACAGCGCTTCCACTCACATCACCAACAACAAAGATGACAAAAAAGAAGATGAACTAAATCAAATTGAAGAAGATCTCCAAATTGATCACTTGAAATAACGCAAATCGAGCCAGCCTGGTCCGCTGGCTCTTTTATTTTAGAGAAAATCCTAGAACAAGTCTACTATCCTGTCCCAAAATTTTATGGGAGAGGTGGAGTTGGGGAGAGGATGGCTGGAATTCTGGAGAGGTGGAGTTGGGGAGAGGATGGCTGGAATTCTTTTAACCGCAGAGACGCAGAGACGCAGAGGGAGTGAGTTCTGGGTTTGGTTTGTGATGGAGAGATACGATGGGGGTCTTGTGTCGTTCTAGGCAGTCTTTGGGGTTTAGCCTAGGGGTCGGTTCTTGGAAATTTTCCAGGCGATTTCCCCTCTGACCCGGTAGCCTGCTGGGGTGAAGATAAAACCTGCTTCTGTAAAGCCGTCGCGATAGCTTTTGATTTCTGCGGGGGAGAGATCCAGGATGTTGGCGAGTTCGCTGGTGCTGAGGAGCCAGCCGTTTTTGCAGGCTTTCTCTAGTTTTTCAAAGTAATCGAGAGGGTCGGATTCGGGGAGTTGGGGCTGCATCCGGCCAAAGAGTCCCATGAACTGGCTGAACAGGTTGGACTGTTCGGTGGAGAGTCCTGAGGACGAGGTATCGGCTGGGGGTGAGCTGCTATTGGAGGGTCGCATTTCCAGGTACTCGGGCATGGTGCCACCCCGCTCAATGAAGTCGTCAAGTTCATCTAAAATAGCGACCTGATCAATGCTGTAATATGCTTTGTTGCCAACTTTTTGAGGGGTTAACCCTAGATTTTCAATGCGCTTATAGACGGCGCTGCGAGCCAAGCCATAGCGCTCAATGAGATCGTTTATCTGATAGCGGTCAATTTCCCCTCTACTCATTGCATCATCCTCTGGACTATCCTCAGGATACTCTAGATAGGTTGATTTGAGGGAGCGATCGCCCCCCATTCCCCTATTCCTCTCCCTACATCTTATATCCTCTGGATTGTCCTCAGGATAATCCTTGAAAAATTGTCACAGACACCAGAAATACAAGTGGTTCAGCGTCCACCTTGACGCCCCTTCATCCTGAGTGCCACGGCTTACCTGCCGTCAGATTCTTCATCTTTAAACTTCAAATATTCTGGAATGGTTCCCCCTGAGCGAATAAAGTCATGTAGCCTAACTAGCTGCACAACTAGCGCCCAACTGTAATAAGACCGAAACCCTACACGAATAGGGGCTATCTGCAAAGCCCGCTTCCGGATGTGAATGGCTTGACGACCTAAGTTATACCGCTCCTGTAGCTGTTTGGTGGTGAACCAAGATTGGCGATCGCTATTATTCATTTATCCTCAGGACTATCCTTAGGATAATCCTGAGGACTATTTTTAGCGAGTTCTCATAAAACTTTTCTTAACATTTAGTTCTCTTGCTTAAACCTGCTACGGCTGGAAAAGTGGCTCGATCGCTTATCTCCAGGTAGGCAATGGCGATCGCTCAGCTTAAAGATGACTCTCTACAGGACAGTCCACAGCCTCTGAAAGACAAGTGGCTTCAAAGTCAAGCGGCTAGCAAAATCCAAAATCTGAACTTCCCAATCTTAAAAATCCCCAATAAATAGCTCTCCAGACTACTTTCGCAGCCATTGGAGAGCCTCAAGCACTCATCATAATTAGGGTGAACTCCACGTTATAACCCTTTGACAGACGACTAAGACAGCAGCAGCATTGAATACTGTCGTGGCTTAGTAAACGAGTCAGATTTGGATCAGCCGTTTTGCTCACTTCCCTTTAGAATTGCAGCAAACTGCTCTTTTGTAGATGTCATTTTGTGAATGAGTTTGTGAATGAATATGACTGAAACTTCAGACACGATTTTCGGCAGAATCATCCGTCGAGAAATTCCCGCTGACATTGTTTATGAGGATGACCTCTGCCTTGCCTTCAAGGATGTCAATCCCCAGGCTCCGGTTCATGTGCTGGTGATTCCCAAAAAGCCGATCGCCAAACTCGCCGATGCCGAATCCCAAGACCATGCCCTGATGGGACATCTCCTCTTGACGGTGAAGCGAGTCGCCGATCAGCTCGGGCTTACCAACGGCTATCGCGTTGTCATCAACACCGGAGACGACGGGGGACAGACGGTTTACCATCTGCACTTGCATCTTTTGGGAGGGCGATCGCTCGGTTGGCCACCCGGCTAAAGGTAGAGAAATCCACCCAGAGGAAGATTCATTCTTCTTTACAAATCGAAATAAAGCGTTTAAGGTATAGGCAAGGGCAAAGCAATTCGCCCGGATACATCTAAAACCTTTTATCCTTAAACTGCACTCATCATGACAACGACTTTACAGCAGCGCGAAAGCGCCAATCTGTGGGAGCGTTTCTGTAGCTGGGTCACCTCCACCGACAACCGCCTCTATGTG
>JALOOP010000111.1 GCA_025454315.1 Oculatellaceae cyanobacterium Prado106 | reverse complement strand
GAAGGCGTTTTTCGAGCCAACGGTGAAAAACCCGATGTCACCATCACCCCCGTCCCCCGCTTCGAGCTACTCCAGTTCGATGCCTACGACAACATGTCGGTGCAGTTCTCACGGGGCTGCCCCTTCCAGTGCGAATTCTGCGACATCATCGTGCTGTATGGCCGCAAACCCCGCACCAAATCTCCCCAGCAGTTCCTCGCCGAACTAGAGCGCCTGTACGAACTGGGCTGGCATCGAACCATCTTCCTGGTCGATGACAACTTTATTGGCAACAAGCGTAATGTCAAGCTATTGCTGAAGGAGCTAAAGCCCTGGATGGCCGAACATGGCTATCCCTTCCACTTCAACACAGAAGCCTCCGTTGACTTGGCTCAAGACCAAGAGTTAATGGATTTGATGGTGGACTGCAACTTCAACGCCGTCTTCCTAGGAATTGAAACCCCCGACGAAGAAAGCTTATCCGTCACGAAAAAGTTCCAAAATACCCGTGATTCGCTCTCTGATGCAGTAGATACGATTATTGCCTCAGGTTTGCGGGTCATGGCTGGCTTTATCATCGGTTTTGACGGCGAAAAGAAAGGTGCAGGCAACCGCATCGCCCAATTCGTCGAAAAGACCGCCATCCCCACCGCCTTCTTCAGCATGTTGCAGGCGCTCCCCGACACCGCCCTCTGGCATCGGCTCAAAAAAGAAGGCCGGATGCGCGGCGACGGCAACATCAACAACACCACGCTGATGAACTTCGTCCCCACCCGCCCCATCGAAGAAATCACCCGCGAATTCATCGATGCCTTCTGGGAACTGTACGACCCCATGGCCTATCTCAACCGCACCTACCGCCATTTCCTCAAGCTCGGCAGCCCCAAACACAAGGCTTCTCTGCGAAAGGTCAGTTGGAACAGCATCCGCGCCCTCACCATCGTCTGCTGGCGGCAAGGCGTAGTTCGTAAAACCCGCTTCCAGTTCTGGATCAACCTATTCAACATCTTCCGCCACAATCCCCGCGTCTGGGATCACTACCTCTCCATCTGCGCCATCAGCGAACATTTCCTGGAATATCGCGTCATCGTCAGAAACCAACTGGAACAGCAGCTAGACGCTTACCTCATTGAAGAGGCCAAAGCCAAAGCCGCTGCCCAAGAAGCTGCCAAGGAAGAGGCGGTACGGGCGATCGCCAGCTAACCCTACCGAACCAAAACTAAACGCAGAGACGCAGAGACGCAGAGAATTAAATCTCTTCCCTGCGTTTCTGTGTTTCTGCCGTCCAATACTGCTTTTCTTTAAACACACAGAAGCGCAAAAAAGTAAAATTCTTCTCTGCGCCTCTGCGCCTCTGCGCTTCAATACTGCCTTCTCTAAAGATCAAAAAGACACAGAGAAGAAAAATTCCTCTCTGTGCCTCTGCGTCTCTGCGGTTCAAAATTGCTGTTCCAAAACTGACGAATCTAAATCAACTTAACCGCCCGTAATCCAAAATAAAGTCCCATCGCCACGCCAAACGCGCCGCCAATCCAAACCAAGTAAACGATCGCAGACATAAAAAACTCCATAAAATAGTCCTCTTCTCTATTCAAGCATTTGTTAACACCGAATAAAACATTCTAAAATCAGCCCACAAGGATTCTAAGGTGGCCTGATGAAATCCATTATTACCGTCGAACTTCCCCAACAGTCCTACGAGGTGGCGATCGCCCCCCAAGGACTCGCCCATTTGGGCAACTGGATGCAACCCCTGCAACTGGGTCAAAAAGTGCTGCTCGTCTCCAACCCCATGATCTTCAAGCGGTATGGGGAAGCTGCGATCGCCGCCCTCTCCCAAGCCGGGTTCCAGGTGGCACAATGCATCCTCCCCCCCGGAGAACGCTACAAAACCCTCAACTCCCTGCAAAAAATCTACGATGCCGCCCTCGCCCATCGTCTGGAACGCTCCTCCACCATCGTGGCGCTGGGTGGCGGTGTAATCGGCGATATGTCTGGCTTTGCCGCTGCCACTTGGCTCCGGGGCATCTCCTTTGTCCAGGTTCCCACCTCTCTGTTGGCCATGGTCGATGCCTCCATCGGCGGCAAAACGGGTGTCAACCATCCCAACGGCAAAAACCTAATCGGCGCATTCCACCAACCCCGCCTCGTCCTCATCGACCCGCAGGTACTCACCACCCTACCCCCCCGCGAATTCCGAGCCGGGATGGCAGAAGTGATCAAATACGGCATCATCTGGGATGCGGATTTGTTCCAGCAGCTTGAAGCCGCGTTCCGCCTCGACCAACCCCGCCTGATTGCCCCCGAACTACTGCAAACCATCCTCACCCGCTCCTGCCAAGCCAAAGCCCATGTAGTCAGCCAGGATGAAAAAGAAGCCGGACTGCGCGCTATTCTAAACTACGGCCATACCATCGGTCATGCTGTCGAAAGCCTTACAGGCTACCGAGTCGTCAATCATGGAGAAGCCGTCGCCATTGGCATGGTGGCTGCCGGAGAAATCGCCGTTGCGCTAGGGCTGTGGAATCGGGAGGAGTGCGATCGCCAACACCAACTCATCGCCAAAACCGGACTCCCCACCCGTCTCCCCCCCGGCCTCGACCTCGAAGCCATCCTCGACAGCCTGCAAACCGACAAAAAGGTAAAATCCGGCAAAGTTCGCTTCATCCTCCCCACCCAAATCGGCAGCGTCACCATCACCGACCAAGCCTCCGCCGAAGTCATCCGCGAAGTCCTGCAAAACCTGGCCTAGCCCCTACCCATGCGTCTCACCGAAGTCTTCCAGCGCTACCTCCTCTATGGATTGAGCGGCCCCTTGATCTTCCTCAACCTTTGGGTTTTGGGGCAAATTTTCGCCTACCTGGAAGGTCCCATCACCTTTACGATCCTGAGTGCGGTTCTTGCTCTGATTTTGAATTACTTAGTTCGTTTCTTTGAACGACTCCACCTCAACCGCACCCAGGCCGTCTTGGTCGTCTTATTTTTGTTCCTGGTTTTGCTCGTCATTTTAGGCATTACGCTGATTCCCATCGTGATCGATCAGGCCACCCAATTAGCTCAGGGTTTGCCCTCTGTGTTAACCGCAGGCGAACGGAATCTCAGGGGACTGGAAGAGTTTCTTTACCAGCGCAATCTCCGGATTGACTTTGCTCAAGTCAGTAACCAATTAGTCACCCAAATTCAAACGATCGTCGGCCTATTACCTGGACTAGCCATTAATACCCTAGGTCAATTGTTTAGCTCTGTGTTTCTGGTGGTATTGGCGTTTTATATGTTGCTGTATGGCGATCGCTTCTGGAAAGGCATCATCCAATTTCTGCCCTCCAAACTAGGCAGCGCTTTGAGTAAATCCTTACAACAACAGTTTCACCAATTCTTCCTCACCCAAATCCTGCTGGCGTTAGCAATGGTGTTATTTCTATTGCCAACTTTCCTAATCCTACAGGTTCAATTCAGCCTGTTATTCGCCATTCTTATCGGCCTGTTCGAGATTATCCCTCTCTTTGGAGCCACCGTTGGCATCGGTATTGTCTGTCTCCTGGCTCTCGGCCTACAAGGCCCCATCCCCGCCGCTCAAATTCTCGTCACCAGCATCCTCTTCCAACAAATCACCGACAACATCATCGCCCCCCGCATCCGAGGCGACTTCACCGGACTCAACCCCATCTGGATCGTCATCGCCTTGCTGATTGGAGCCCGCGTCGCCGGATTCACCGGAGTCGTCCTCGCCCTCCCGATCGCCGCCACCATCAAAAGCACCATCGAAGCCATGCGCGCCCCCGCTTTGGTTCAGCCGCCCAAATCTAGTTGAAGTGGATGGGTGGATGGGTGGATAGGTGGATGGGCGAAAGGGGAAAGGGGAAAGGGGAAAGGGGGGACAATGAGTCTATTGGTCTGGGTTCTGGCATGGAGTAGAAAAAAGACAAGGTTCAGTGAATCTATTGGTCTGGGTTTTGGCATAGAGTGGAAGAAAGACAAGATTCAGTGAAACTGCTTGTTTTGGTTTTGACAGCGAAAGAATCAAGACTTGAAATCACGAAAACATTCAAAACAATTCCAAGAAATCCCTTTCCCCTTTCCCCTTTCCCCTTCTTCTCTGCGTCTCTGCGGTTTATATTTCTTCCCTAACCCTCCCCCACCCAATCCATCAACCGAAACCGCGCAATCTTCTCAATTTCTGCGATCGCCCCCCCCCGCTCAACCGCCGCCTCATTCTCCAACCGCCGCACAAAACACTCCAAAATACTCTGCTTCGTGTGATTCCGCACCGCCACAATAAACGGAAACCCAAACCGCTCCCGATAAGCTTGATTCAACGCTTGAAACCGCTCATACTCCGCCCCCGACAACCCATCCAACCCCGCTCCGGCCTGCTCCTGCACCGACGCTTCCGCCATCTTCACCCGACTGCCCAAGTCCGGATGTGCCCGAATCAGCGCCAACTGCTGCTCTACACTCATCCCCCGAACAAGCTCAACCATGCTTTGATGTAACGCATCGAGATTAGCGAAAGGCCGCTGATTCCAGGCTTGCTGGGCGATCGCCGGACTCTCCTCAAACACCGCCCCAAACGCATCGACAAAAGCATCCTGCGTCATCTGATTCACTTCAGACAGCTTCATTCTTCAACTCCCCCGATAGGTGCTATACGACCATTGCGAAGTCAACAGCGGCACATGATAATGCAACGCTGCATCACTGATCCCAAATCGAATCGGCACCTGATCTAGAAACGGAATCCCAGATCCGTCAGCTTTCCCCTGAGCGAAGTAATCCCCCACCGAAAACACCAGTTCATACTGCCCTACTTGCAACTCTTCACCCATTAACAAAGGCGCATCCGTGCGTCCATCGGCATTGGTGTAGAGCCGTTTCAGCAAAGTCTTGTCCTCTGAGTCAGGATGGATAAACCAAAGTGCGATCGCCATCCCCGCCGCCGGACATCCCTGTGCCGTATCCAAAACATGAGTCGTCAGTTTGCCCATCATGATTTCATTGGCTTAGTGTTCTAAACAATCTGCATTCAAGATCTGGGTTCAAGATCTGGGTTCAAGATCTGGGTTCAAGATCCGCGTTTAGGATCTACGTTTAAGATCTGCGCTGCAAAGGGTTTCCATTGCGAAAGATTTTTCGTTGCAAAACAGTTACATTCAAAACTCGTCGCAAGCTGATTATAGGATGTGGGCAACCTGAAGGGGATAGTTTCCTGGGCAAAGGGTTGGCGATTCGCATGAGTTCAAAACCACAAAGTCAATTCAAATCCCCCTTACGGCATTCAGTTGGGTTTCGCCTCTTCCTCTACGTTCTAGGCGGTGCCCTGGTGGGACTCAGCAGCATGTCCTACTTCTTCTACCGGGTTCTAGAAAACCAAGCCAAAGACGAAATCCAAGAAACCCTCAACACCCAGGTCGAAGCCATCGAAGGAGAACTCGATAAAGCCGAACAAACCATGCTCAGCGTCGTGGCCTCTGTCAAAACCCTGAATCGACTGGGGATCAAAGATGCCAAAGTTTATCGGCAAATGGTCTTCGATCAGTTTCAAATGCGATCGCCCCTCACCATGGCGCTCAGCTTTGGCCAAGCCCCCTTCAAACTCGTTCCCAGCCAAAAAGCCTACTGGCCTTATTTCTTCCTCGACCAAAAGACCCCCGATCCCATCGGCGAAGCCCTGCCACCGCCCCACAGCGACACCCGCTATGCCGATGTCTGTATCGTTGATCCCATTTGCTTGGAACAGGAATACTACCAGCGACCGATCGCCACAGGCCGTCCCATCTGGCTAGAACCCTACGAATGGTCCGGCTTCACCCTGACCACCACCACCGCCTCCATCCTCGACGACCAAAACCAACTCCTGGGCGTATCCGGACTGGATATCAACGTGACGGTTCTCAGTCAGCAGGTCAAAGCACCCGCCAAGTGGGGCAGCGGCTACTTCACCATCCTCAGCGAAAAAGGCAACCTGCTGGCCTATCCTCCCGATCCCCAAAAAGCAAAAGCCCTCTCCACCTTTGCCGATGTTCCCCATCTCAAAGAAGTCTGGGAAAAAATCGGGACTCAGCCCAAAGGAATGCTGCGGAGTCAAGACCACTACTGGGCTTACCAACGCATCCAGGGAACTAACTGGATCATGCTGGCGATCGTCCCCCAGTCCGTTGTACTTGGCCCCGTTTTCGCGATTACCCTCAGCAGCGCGCTCGCCGTTGGGATTCTCTTAGCAGGCGTTGTTTTACTATTTGTCCGATGGCTGAACCATCGGCTGCGCCCCATTTTAGAAGAATGTCAGCAGATGGCGGCGATCGACACCCAGCGATCGCACCGTCTCGAAGCCGAACCCGTCACCCCTATCCTCCTCGAACAGTCCGCAACCGACGAACTCGGCATCCTGGCGCAATCCTTCCACCAAATGGCCACCCAACTCCAGGCATCCTTTGAACATCTCGAACACCGAGTCGAAGCACGCACCCTCGAACTCAAAGCCGCCAAACTCTCCGCCGATGCGGCCAACCAGGCTAAAAGCGACTTTCTGGCTAACATGAGCCACGAACTCCGCACCCCGCTCAATGGCATCTTGGGCTATGCCCAGATCCTCCAACGCGACAAAACCGCCACCCCCAAGCAACAGGATGGCCTCAGTATCATTTACCAATCCGGCACCCATCTCCTCAACTTGATCAACGATGTTCTGGACATCGCCAAAATCGAAGCTCAAAAACTAGAACTTTTCCCCGAAGATTTCCATCTCGAAACGTTCCTCCAAAGCGTTCAAGAAATCTGTCGCATCAAAGCCGAACAAAAGGAAATTGCCTTTCACTGTGAAATTCTCAATTCCCTCCCTCTGGCCATCCACGGCGACCAAAAACGCCTGCGCCAAATCCTGATCAATCTCCTGGGAAATGCCATTAAATTCACCGAACAGGGCAGCGTCACCCTCAAGATCGCAGCGATCGCCCCTTCCCCCCATCCTCCCGACCAAAGCCAGATTCCCACCCATCATCTGCGCTTCCAAATTGAAGACACAGGTGTGGGCATGACGCTCGAACAACTCCAAAAAATCTTCCTGCCCTTTGAACAAGTGGGCGAAACTTCTCGCAGAGCCGAAGGCACAGGACTGGGATTGTCCATCACAGGCAAACTCCTGGAAATGATGGGCAGCCAAATCCAGGTCGAAAGCACCTATGGTCAGGGAAGCCGCTTCTGGTTCGACCTGGAATTCTCAGAAGCCCGACATTGGCAAGCCACTGCCTCCCGTTCTCCCCATCGAGGCATCGTGGGCTACGAAGGAAAACGGCGATCGCTCCTGATCGTGGACGATCGCTGGGAAAACCGCACCGTCCTCGCCCATCTTCTGGAACCCGTCGGCTTCACCATCCAGGAAGCCCACGACGGCATCCAAGGCATCGAACTCGCCAAATCCATCTCGCCCGACCTGATCATCACCGACATCGCCATGCCCAACCTGGACGGTCTAGCCATGACCCAACAGCTCCGGCAACTCCCAGCGTTTCAGCAAATCCCTATCCTGGCTTCTTCCGCCAGCGTCTTCGACTGCAACCGTCAGCAAACCCACGAAGCAGGCTGCAACGACTTTCTCCCCAAACCCGTCCAAGCTCACGAACTCTTTGACCAACTCCAGCAAAACCTCAACCTCACCTGGATCAATGACACCGATCCGCCACCAGAACGTTTAGAGGCTTCTTTAGAGGATTCTTTAGAGGATTCAGGCGGACAGACGATCGCCACCCCAAGACCCATTGTCCCGCCGCCCGCTCAGTTGCAAATGCTCTATCAAGCCGCAAAAGCGGGAAATATTTCAGGGATTCACGAAGAATCAGAGCGCTTGCGCCAGATCGATCGACAGTACGCCCATTTTGCCGACACCATTGCTCAACTAGCGGACGCTTTTGAGGATGAGGCGATCGTCAACCTGGTTAAGCCCTACCTGGTCTAAGGGAGTTTTATGAAAAAATATCAAGGCTCAATCCTGATTGTCGATGACACCCCCACCAATATCCGGGTGCTGTTTGACCTATTGGATAAAGAAGGGTTTCAGGTGGCGATCGCCAAAAGCGGCGAAAATGCTCTAGAAAAAGTCCAGGAGCTCCTCCCCGACCTGATTCTCCTCGATGTCATGATGCCAGGGATCGACGGTTTTGAAACCTGCTGCCGCCTCAAGGCCAACGGCAAAACCAAAGGCATCCCCATTATTTTCATGACCGCCCTCTCTGACCCCGTGGATAAAGTCCGGGGACTCAACCTGGGCGCAGTAGACTATATTGCCAAACCCATCCACCTAGAAGAAACCCTAGCCCGCGTCAATGTCCATCTCAAGCTCCGCAAAGCCCAAATGGATCTCTTGCAGAAAGAGAAAATGACCTCCCTCGGCAAAGTCGTAGCAGGCGTGGCCCATGAAATCAACAACCCGGTCAACTTCATCCATGGCAACCTGCCCCACGCCCAAAAGTACATCCACAACCTGCTGCGGCTCATTGAACTGTACAAAAAACACCACCCCCAGCCCATCCCCGAAATCAACGCCTTCCTCAGCGAAATCGATCTCGCCTTTCTCCAGCAAGATCTAACCAAACTCTTCTCTTCCATGAAATTTGGCTCAGAGCGCATTCGCAAAATTGTCGAATCCCTCAAACTCTTCGCCCACCTCGACGAATCCGAATGGAAAGAAACCAGCATCCACGACGGCATCGAAAGCACCCTCCTGCTCCTCAACAACCGTCTCCAGGCCAACTCCTTTCGCCCCGAGATCCAAATCATCCGCCAATACGAAGACTTACCGCTAATCCCCAGCTATGCCGGACAGCTTAATCAAGTATTCATCAACCTGTTATCCAATGCCGTCGATGCGATCGACGATAAGTTTCATGTTTTCAACGCCGTCCCCATCACCAAAGACATTCACTCCACCCTCACCCAAGAAACCCGCCAACCCCATCTTTCTGATTACAGCAGCAATCCCTTCATCCAAATTACCACCCAGCTAAACTCCAACTCCACCGCCATCACCATCACCATCACCGACAACGGCGCAGGCATTTCCGAGTCCGTTCTTCCTCGAATCTTCGAGCAGTTCTTCACCACCAAACCCATCGGGCGCGGCACAGGTTTAGGCTTATCCGTCTGCTATCAAATCATCGTCGATCGCCACCAAGGCCAACTCACCTGCCACTCCACCCCAGGCCGAGGCTCCGAATTCACCATCGAACTCCCCCTCCAACCCAAGCCCGCCTTCCCCACCATCGCTCCACCCACCCAGGAAATAACCGCAGACTCCATCTCCCGCGCTTAATCCCCCTCCAACCCCTCCAACTTCAAATCAGGTTCAGGATTTTCATGTTCCTTCACAAAAACCTGCCCCAAAGAATACTAATTCCTCTGCGTCTCTGCGGTTGAAACTGTTTTTTCTACTTCTTTTTCTACTTATCAACCAATTCCCAAAATCCGAATCACCTGTTCCAAATTCATAATAAACAGCGACAAAGTTTCCTCCCCTTGAGGCAACAGAGGCAACACCGCCACATAACTCGCAATACTCAACGGATGCCCCTGCCGATAGGAATCCGGCAATTTTCGCAAAGTCGAAACTGGCAAATCCATCAAATCAGGCGGCGTATCAACCGCGATCGCATAAAACTGCCCCTGAGCCAATTGCGTCACCACCAAAAAAGCCCCGGCTTGAGGCGTACCGATCGCCTGATAAGCCGCAAAATGGTGATGCAAATTGACCACCGTAATCGAATGCTGTCCCAGATGCAACAGATCAAACCGATTCGGACTATTTTGAATCGCAGCCGGACAGTTCACCACCTTCACCACAACATTCATCGGCACCGCCAACTGATACCCGGCGATCGCAAACGTAATCACCTGCACTTCCTCTGGCGCAACATTCGACGACAACGCCTGAGATGACCCGATCGTAGATGGAGCGGGTGATAAACCGACGGATGAACCTGTAGATGAAATCATGGACGGCATAATCAATCTCCCTCTATCAATAAGTCCCAGCCAGCAAATCCCAGTCAATCAATCTCAAATTCAAGGAAACAAATGCCTCCGCGCCTCTGCGTCTCTGCGCTTTAAACACCACACCTCAGCTAATCACCTTCTCACCCCTCAACCTTCGCACTCAAATTACTCAACGTCGTCAACAACTCATGCTCCGTATAAGGCTTCGTCAAATAAGCCGAAGCCCCCAATTGCAACGCCAACTGCCGATGCTTCTCACTACTCCGCGAAGTCAACATCGTCACCGGAGCCTGCGACAACTTCTCCTTCTGATACCGCATCAAAAACTCAAACCCATTCAAACGCGGCATCTCCAAATCACAGGTAATCAGTTGAATCGAAGGATGCTTTTGCAGTTGAGCGATCGCATCCAACCCATCCTGAGCCTGCACCACCTGATACCCCGCCTTCTTCAACGTCAAAGACAGCGTCTGCCGAATCGTCGTCGAGTCATCAATCACCAGCACCTCTTTCGCAGCGATCGCTGGAGGCTCAGGAGTTGCAGGAAGCGTTGGAACTTCTCCCAGATCGGGTAGCCCTTGATCCATCTCAGACAAATCCAATCCTTCCAACCCTACGGCTTCAGCTTGCCAATCGATCGCACTCTCAGCAACCACCGGATTCATCGATTGAGGTGCGATCGGCGCAGGAACAACCGGAGCCGTAACCTGCTGCTGTGGCACCCTCTGAGACGGCATTTCGTCCGCTTGCAGCCTCTGAGCAGGCGCAGACTGTGGCATAGCACTTTGAGGCGTAGAATTTTGCGAAGAAATCGACTGCGAAGGAATCGCCGCTGCTCCTGAAATCGACTGTGAGGGAGTCGGGGAAGCTTCTGAAATCGACGGTGAAGAAATCGGGAATGGTGCCGGGATTGCCTGGGAAAACAGTTGTGCAGTGTCCGCTTGGGGAGCAGCGTTCTGGAGTGAATTCGGTTGCGAAGGCGTGGGTTGGGGGCGATCGCCCTGACCATTCACTGAAGGCTTCACCGAAGGAGACAGAGGAGCTTGCACAGACTGGGGCGCAACGACACTTCCTGTAGGTGTTACGGGTGCTGTCGCTGAGCTAGGGAAGGCGATCGGTGCTGCCATCGGCTTCTGTGCTGGCATAGCTGGCATAGATTGAGGCGCAACGGGCTGCGGCAACGGACTGGGCTGGGGCGCAAACTTCGGCACATGGTTTTTCACCGACATTGAAGGAGCCGCTGGCCGGGGCGTAGTCTGCATCGCAATCGGTGACGACTGTGCAGCAGGACGAATTTGAGGATTCGTCTCAGTGTTAATCAGTCCTTGAGTCTGTCCATATTGAATTAGCGCTGTCGAGTTCATTACCAGCGTCAGCCGACCATCGCCGAGGATACTGCATCCATAAACATAATGGGGAGCGGCGATCGCATTCCCCAAAGGCCGAATCACCAGTTCCTGTTCCCCCAAAATTTGATCCACCGCAATTCCCAAAAAGCCATTGCGCCACCGCAGCATCAGCAAGGTTTCGAGTTCAGTTGTCACCGTTGAAGCTAACCGATAACGATTGCTGCGCGACAATTCTGCATCCAAATAATCGGGGAACGCATTGTCATACTTCACCAACCGATTCATCTGACAAATCGGCACCGGATATTCCGTTTGCCCCTGCTGCCAGTGAAACACCCGATGCCCCGACATCACCCGAATCTGGTCAGCCTGCGGCAACACAACGCGTTCCACCTCATCCGACAAAAATGCATAAACCGCATTGCCCATCTGACAAACCAGCAACCGCGCCGTCATCAACGTCAACGGCAGTTGCAGCGCAAAGGTTGTCCCCCGATTCGGTTCCGACATCACCGTGACGGTGCCATCCAGCGATCGCACCTGTGCCCGCACCACATCCAAACCCACACCCCGCCCCGAAAGATCCGTCACCTCCGTCGTCGTCGAAAACCCGGACTGAAACAGCAGATCAAACAGTTCCGTCTGAGAAAACTGTTCTGGTTGATCCGAGGGCAACAGCCCCAGTTCATAGCCTTTCCGACAAATCTTCTTGAGATTTAAGCCTTGACCATCATCCCGAACTTCAATGATCGTCCGGTTGCCCTGTTGATAAGCCATCAGCGTAATTTGCCCAATGTCAGGTTTCTGCGATCGCCGCCGCACCTCAACGGGTTCAATGCCATGATCAAATGAATTGCGAATTAAATGTAACAGCGGATCGTAGAGTTTTTCGGCGATCGCCTTATCCACCAAAACCCTCGATCCATGAATCTGAAGCCGCACCTGCTTGCCATAGGTTTCCACCAACTGCTGCAACAGCCGAGGAAAGCGATTCAACACCACACCAATGGGAATCATCCGCGCTTCCATCAAATCATCCCGGACGTTGTTCAACAACCGTCCCTGCTTGCCTAACGTCTGGCTAGAATTGCGAATCGCAGAATCGATCGCCTCGCTTGTGGCTCCCAGTTGCACCAACTCTTCCAAAGCACCGTAAAGAAAAACATGCAGTTCACTGTGGCGATCGAGTTCCAAAGGATCGAACGCAAGTTCTTCTAAGGCCGTGGATGCCGATGCTTTTTCTGACTGTGAATGATTCTCCAATAAAGGTTTTTTTGCTTTGTTTGAAGCTTGCTGCTGCGCTCCCCAAAGCATTCCACTATCTTGAGCAATCAGCATTCGATCTGACCAATCCCGCAGCCGCACCAGCGTTTGCTGATGCTGGCTCAATCCCGTGGTCAACTCTTGAACCAACCGATGCAATTGCTCATCCTGCAACGACAAGCGATTCTGGTTAATTAGCAGTTCTCCCACTTCATGACTCAGGGATTCCAGACTCTCAAGATTCACCCGAATACTTACCCGCTCAGATGCTTTCTTTTGCCCAGAAGATGCCTGCGAAATCTTCTGCGAAACCTTCTGCGGAGCAACCTGTGGCGCTACCTGTGGCGCTACCTGTGGCGCTAGTGGCACAGCATTTGCAAGCTGAGCAGATGCTGTTTGAGGAGCCTGTGTAGTGGATGCAGTCGAATCGATTGGCATCATCGGTTCGGGATCTAAGCCAAAACCAGAAGTGGGCATCGCGTCTAGGTCAAAGCTATTCAATTCGGCTAAACCATCCAGCAAGTCGGCCTCAAGCTGCAGATCCAGCAGAGGATTAAGGTCTTCATCGGTCAATACAAAAGCAGCATTCCCAGAAGCCGATGGAGTCTCCAAGGCATTGAAATCTAGGAAAACAGAAGCCTCTGCTCCGGTCTGGGGTAAAGGCTCGATCTCAGGACTCAAGTCAGCACCCAATGCGTTAAAGTCCAGGAAATCTGCCCCCGATGCGTCTTGGACTGAAGCCGTCAAATCCCCTGCATAACCAACCGAGAGATCCGCAGTTGCAGCATCAGCCGGAGTGAACCCTGGTTCAATCCTGGAGCTAACTGTAGCATTCGGTTGGGGAATCGACGCGGGAACGGACTGACGACTTGGCGAGGCATTAGAATTGGCGATCGATTGACTCAAAAATCCCAACAACTGCTGCCAACGTCGCATCATTCTCTGCATCCGAGGAAAGCGACTCACCCAGCTTCTCGCAGGACGAGACGACACGATCGCCCCGGTCGCAGCCGGAACCCTTCCAGCCGTTGTCGCCACTTCCGGCATTACTTTAGGCGTTTTAGAAGTTTTAGGCGCTTTAGGAGTCGTAGTCTTGGACGATTTCTTGGCCAACAGCTTGAGCGCATGGGAAGGTTCGCCCCCGCGAGTCCGATCGCCCCCAAACACCGCCGCCTGTCCCTGTCGATAATCCGCCAAAGCCACCTGTGCCACGGTCATGATTTGCTCAGGATGAGTTGCGATCGCCGCCAAAGTGGTTTTTGCGATCGCCCCAAACCCCACCAGTCCCAGCGACTCCGCCAGCCCGATAAAAATTTCCGCATCGGCCTGGAGACTTTGGGCGATCGCCTCCCCGTCCCCCCGATTCACCGCACTCTCCAACTGATCCAGCCGATTATTCACCCCACTCTCAAAGATCGACAGCGTAATATCAAAACCCAACTCCGCCGAACTGGGAATTGCCGCCCCCGGATCAAAGTTCTTCCCCAGTTTCTTTTTGAGCCGTTGAAACACCTGCTCCGATCGGCTTAAAATTTCAGCGTCATTAATCTCTGCGCCTGTGGTCGCCGTCGTCAAAGGCAAGCGCAAACACTGGTAACCCTCCAGCAACAGCGCCTCAAGCTCTGGGTCAATCTCCACATCCGGGTTATACAGCGACTTAAACACATCCTCCAGCGAATGCGCCATCGACTTCATACTGTCCACGCCCACGCTCGCTGCCGCCCCTTTGAGCGTGTGCGCCGATCGCATCAAATTATGCACCCGTGCGGTGGTGCGATCGTCCTTCAACCCCAACAGATCCTGCTCAATGGCTTGCAGTAAATCCTGAGCTTCAGTAAGAAAATACGAATAACCTTGCTCTTGAATCGAAGGATCAATCATGACAGGAATCTTTTAAGAGAATTTGGAATTTGGAATTTGGAATTTTCGATTTTGTCAGGCTTGTCATTCAATATCGAAAATTCCAAATTCCAAAACGTTGTAAACTAGCACATTTTGTTCGCCATGAGTCATTAATCATTGCCAAAGACAAATGACCTATGATCCATAACCCATGACGAACAGCCCATTGACCTATCCCACCTTGAACTGACCCACGCTGGCCTGAAGCTTCTGTGAAGTCGCCAGCAGTTCCTGGAAGGAGGCCGCAATTTGGTTGGAATCGGACGAGGTTTTGTTGGCGATCGCAGCCACATCCGACATCGCCTGAGTCACCAGTTGCGACTGCTGGGTTTGCACTTGCGCCGCCTGGGTAATGCCCTGCACCAACTGACTAATTTGGGCGGTCGCTTCCACGATCGCATTTAGCTGTTGACGGGTATCGTTCACTAGGCTGGTGCCACCGACCACCTGCTGAATCCCTTGATCCATCGCCATCGTCACCTCAGTGGTTTCATTCTGGATGTCCTGCACCAGTTTCTCGATTTCGCGCGTGGCTTCTGCCGACTGCCGAGAGAGCGATCGCACTTCATCCGCCACCACCGAGAAGCCCCGGCCATATTCACCGGCACGAGTCGCCTCAATCGACGCATTCAGCGCCAGAAGCTGAGTTTGAGTCGTAAAGTTACTAATCAAGCTAACCACCTTGGAAATCTTCTGGGAAGATTCACTCAGTCGCTTAATCTTCTTACTCGTCTCCGCCACCGTTTCTCGAATCGCCATAATGCTATCCACCGTCCGGTTCATCGCCGTATCCCCAGCGCGTACCGTCTGGTTAGCCGTTTGAACCGCAACTTCGACCTGTTTCGCGTTCTCGGTCACAGCTTCGGTGGAATCAACCATGGACTGGATGCGATTCAGAGCCTGGGTGACTTGCTCTAACTGCTGCTGAGCTTCCAGAGAAAGGGTGGCGATCGCCGCTTCACTGTTACTCGAAGTTTGAGTCACCTTTGCGGCCACGGTTTGCACTTCCGTAACAATCTTCCGCAAGCTCTGAATCGTGTTGTTGTAGGCATCGGCGATCGTGCCCACTTCATTCTCTGTCACCGGAACCCGCACGGTTAAATCGCCCATCAGCACTGGACGAACCGCTGACAGCAGTTGAATTACCTGTTGTTGTAACTGCTCCTTGGCAGCCTTATCCTTGGCCGAAGCTTCGGTCAACTGCTGCGACTGAATCCGGATTTGCTCCAGGGTTTTAAATTGCTCCAGCGCAACGCCCATTTGCACCGCAATCTGGTGCAGCAAGGTGATTTCCTCCTCTTCCCAATGGCGTGGCCCCGAGTTCTGATAAAAAGACAGGCACCAGCACATAGGCACGACACTGGAATTTCTCCAGCAGATTGACGTGACAAGGATCATGGTTGGCTTTGTAAATATCGTCGATCGCCAAACTCTCTCCATTTTGATACCGTCCCCCTTTGGTTTCCTTCAGGTAGGTATCTTTCACATCTGTCCCCACTTCCGTCCCTACCAGCGGTGCCCAGCCCTTGGCAAAAGACTCCGCAATAAAACTCCCGCTCCAATCAGCCTGGAAGTGATAGAGAGCAACGCGATCGGCTTGCAGCATTTGCCGCACTTCCATCGTTGTGGTGTTGAAAATGGTGTTGATGTCGAGCAACTGCCGCGCAATGTCAAGCGACTGCCGAATCCGATCCACCACCTTGGCCAAAGTCCGTTCCCGTTCCGCTTGCTTTTGCGTCTGGGACAGGAGTTCCGCCTGTTGCAGCGCAACCCCCAACTGAATACCAATCTGGGTCAGCAGAGCCACCTCCCCGTCATCCCAACTCCTCGCAGCAGAATTCTGATAGGCCGCCAATAATCCCCAAAGCTTGGCACCAAAGAAAATCGGCACAATCACATAAGCCTTTGCCTGAAACTGCTCCAGAATTTCAATGTGGCAAGGCGACAGTCCTGAGTTGTAGATATCCCCAGCCTTGTAGATATCAGTAACCTGGAACGTTTCGTTGTTGCGATACCGTCCTCCTTGGGTTTCTTGCAGATAGGTGTCTGCCCATACGGTTTTAATATCTGGCCCCACCAATGGCACCCAGCCGGAACCCACCGCTTCTGCCACAAACTCCCCGCTCCAGTCCGCGTTGAACCGATAAATCGCCACCCGATCGGACTTTAAGAGTTGCCGCACTTCCTGCGTTGCCACCCTGAAAATGCTATTGATATCCAACGATTTACGAACATTCTCAATTACCTTGGAAACCGTTTTTTCCCGCTCTGCCTGAAGCTGCGCCCGGTTCAGTAGTTCTACCTGCTGAATCGCCATGCCAAGCTGAGGCCCCACTTCAGTCATCAGGCTGACTTCGGTCTGATGCCATTGGCGAGGTTCAGAATGCTGGTACGCTGCCAACAAGCCCCAAAGCTTATCCCCTGCAAAAATCGGCGCAATGATATAGGCTTTTATCTGGAACTGTTCCAAAATTTCAATGTGACATTGGAAATGCCCCGCTTTGTAGATATCATCCACCGCATAGGTTTCATTGTTGCGGTAGCGTCCGCC
>JALOOP010000110.1 GCA_025454315.1 Oculatellaceae cyanobacterium Prado106 | reverse complement strand
GGAAGTATGCGGCAACTTGGAGCGAAGAAACGTCAGAAATCCCAAGCGTTAGGCGGAGGCGGGGAAACCCCATTCGTCTATACGATGGGGTAGTTCATTCCATTCGCCTTTTCAAGTTTGAGACTTTAAAGCTTGGGACAGTACTGGAGACGCTGTCCCACCGAGGGCAGATGCGGGGGCACTGCCCTCTTCCCCCTTCCCCGCACCGCTTCCCTGCAATTGACCTAAACCTTACTCCTAAAACCATGGCCTATTCCTCACAGCGTTGGGCGATCGTCGGTGGCGGTATGCTGGGTATGACCCTGGCACATCGACTAGCTCAACAAGGACAACAAGTTACCCTCTTTGAAGGCGCTCAACAGCTTGGCGGCCTCGCATCGGCCTGGCAGTTAGGAGATATTGTTTGGGATAAGCATTATCACGTCACACTGCTGTCGGATCTTTGTGTGCGATCGCTCCTCAAAGAACTCGACCTCGAACAAGATATGCAGTGGGTAGAAACCAAAACCGGATTCTACACCAACGGCAAACTCTACTCCATGTCCAATGCGATCGAATTCCTCAAATTCCCGCCCTTGGGTTTGATCGACAAAATCCGATTAGCCCTCACCATCATCTACGGCTCCCGCATCAAAAACTGGAAAAAGCTAGAGCAAATCCCCGTCACCACCTGGCTGAAACGCTGGTCGGGTCAACGCACCTTCCGCAAAATCTGGCTCCCCCTCCTGCGCGCCAAACTTGGCGACAATTACCGGATTGCCTCTGCGTCCTTCATCTGGTCAACGATCGCCCGTCTCTACGCCGCCCGTCGCACCGGACTCAAAAAGGAAATGTTTGGCTATTTGCTCGGCGGCTATGCCCGCTTCCTGGAACGCTTCGCGGAAGTCCTCCAGCAAGAGGGCGTTAACCTTCGACTCCGATCCATTGCGCGTCGTGTCAGCAATCTACCCGATGGACGGGTCAAGGTCGAGTTCTGCGATGGCTCCGAAGATCACTTTGACCAGGTTGTTCTGACCACCGCAGCCCCGATCGCCAACCAACTCTGTGCGGGGCTGACCAGGGATGAGCGCGATCGCCTCAAAAACATCGAATATCAAGGTATTCTTTGTGCCTCCCTGCTGCTCAAACAACCCCTTTCCCCCTATTACGTCACCAACATCACCGACGACTGGGTTCCATTCACAGGCGTGATCGAGATGACCACCCTGGTTGATCCCAAACACCTCAACGGCAACACGCTGGTCTATCTTCCCAAATACGTCGTCCCTGATGATCCCCTGTTCACCCTCAGCGACGAAGAAATCCAGGAATCTTTCATCACGGCTTTAGAAAGAATGTATCCCCATTTCGATCGCAGTGACGTTCTCAGTTTCCGAATTTCCCGTGTAAAATATGTTCTCGCCATCTCAACGCTAAACTATTCCGAGAACCTCCCCCCCATGCACACCTCCATGCCGGGGGTTCACATCATCAACTCCGCCCACATCCTCAACGGCACCCTCAACGTTAACGAAACCGTTCAACTCGCCGAAAACGCCGCCGCCGAACTCCTCACCCAGTTTGACCGCTCCCCCATTGCAACCAACCTCCAACCCAATGTAATGGCATAAAGAAACTCCAGCGGCCAAAACATCTGTCGTTCCAAATTTAGGGTTGAACCCCAAGTTACAAGACTCTTTCCCAAAAACACAACAAGACAAATCTCTCTGCGCCTCTGCGTCTCTGCGGTTTAAATTATTTCCGCTCATTAGCTTCTATTCCTTCGCCACCCTTCGCCACCCTTCGCCACCCTCCGCAACTAACCTTTAAGAAACCGAATTATGAAAACGCTAAAACCAAAACCGATCGCCAGCCTCTCCCTCGACCTCGACAATCAATGGTCCTACATGAAAATCCATGGTGATGCCGGATGGGATCAGTTTCCCTCCTATCTCGATGTCATGGTTCCCCGAGCGCTCCAAATGCTGAAGGAACTGAAGCTGACCATCACCTTCTTCATTGTCGGCCAAGATGCAGCCTTAGACAAAAATGCAGCGGCACTTCAATCGATCGCCCAAGCTGGCCACGAAATCGGCAACCACTCGTTTCACCATGAGTCCTGGCTGCATCTCTACTCAGAGGCGGAAATTGAGAAAGAAGTGGCGATCGCCGAATCCCACATCGAGCGCGTCACGGGCAAGCGTCCCAACGGGTTTCGCGGCCCCGGCTACAGTTTTTCTCCTGCGGTGTTGCGCGTGTTAAAACGGCGCGGCTACCAATACGATGCCTCCACCTTCCCCACATTCCTAGGACCTTTGGCACGGGCTTACTATTTCATGACCAGTAAAATGAGTCCTGCAGAACGGGAAAAACGCAAAGCCCTCTTTGGCAGCTTTAAAGATGGCTTTCAACCGCTCAAACCTTACCAGTGGCGCATGGGTGGCGATCGCCTCACCGAAATTCCCGTCACCACATTGCCCATTTTCAAAATCCCCATTCACTTCAGCTATCTGCTCTATCTGGCCACCTACTCGCCTACTTTGACCTTTCTCTACTTCCGGTTTGCCCTCTGGCTCTGCAAACTGACCAAAACCCAGCCTTCCCTGCTGCTGCACCCGCTGGACTTCCTGGGCTGTGACGATGTGCCCGAACTAGCCTTCTTCCCTGCCATGAACCAACCCACCCACAAAAAACTGCGGGTTCTCAGAAAAACCCTGCAAATGTTGGCACAGGAGTTCACCGTGGTGCCCGTTGGCTACCACGCTCGTATGGTTCTAGAAACTCGTCATCTGCCTGTCAAAGATCCCAAGCCCAAATCTGGGATGCTTCCCCGAGAGGTTTAGGGCAACCCTTCTGTGACGCACTTCCTGTAACGCACTTCTAGAGAGGCACGTTCAAACCCACTGAGGCAGACCCCATGAGGTTGAAATTTTGAATATGGTAAAGCAAGCTTTAAAGCCGAATTTAAATCGAATCGGAGCGCTCTGTCGTCCCAATTCCACTCCCCTAGAACTCGAATCGATTCGCTGCTGCATCTGTGATCTAGACGATGCTGAACCCTTGGCGGTCGGCGAAGACTTTGAGTACCGAACCAGCCCAGACACCTTCCTTGCCGTTCAATGTCGGCACTGTGGGCTGGTCTATCTCAACCCCCGTCCCGTCGTTGCAGAACTCGATCGCATTTACCCACCCGACTATCATGCCTATGAGTTCTCCGCAGAGCGCTATGGCTTTGTCTACCGGGTTCGTCAAAAGCTAGAAGCCAAACGGCTGCTGTCGGTATGTAAAGGATTGGGCAAGCACGCCAAAATTATTGATGTCGGCTGTGGAGATGGCTTTCACCTTAATCTATTGCGTCAGTTTGGTCCCAAAGGCTGGCAACTGGAGGGGATTGATCCGAGCGATCGCGCTGTCACAGCCGGAACTCGCAATGGTCTCAGAATTCACAAAGGCACCGTCCAGGATCTTGATCTCCCCAGAGCGAGCTACGACATAGCTTTGATGATTGCCACGATCGAGCATGTGGATGATCCGGTGGGGGTGTTGAAGGCGGTGCGATCGCTGCTCAAACCGGGCGGCAAAATCGTCATCGTCACCGACAACACTCAAAACCTCGACTTCCAATGGTCTAAAACTCGCCATTGGGGCGGCTATCACTTCCCCCGGCACTGGAATCTGTTCAATCCTCAGACCATTGGGGCGATCGCACGTAAAACCCATCTCGAAGTCGATTCCCTAACCACGATCGTCAGTCCCGTTAACTGGGTCTACTCCATCCGCAATCGCCTGGTCGATTGGCAAGCACCCCGCTGGCTGATCAAGCAATTCAGCCTCAACTCCACCCTCTCACTAGGAATCTTTACCCTATTCGACATGACCCAACAGTGGATGGGACGGGGCGCTTTGATTCGAGCGGTGCTACGAAGACCCTACGAAAACTAGTGGATGGGTGGATGGGTGGATGGGTGGATGGGTGAATTAGGGGGGACTTTTTGTTGCTATCTAACCTTTCTTTTAGGGAATCCCTGCTTTATTGCGATTCCATTCCATTCTTCAAACAACTCTTTAGAAGAGCGAATCTTTAGAAGAGCGAATTGCTGGAGACAAGGTGGATACACAAGGGGAGTGAATCCCTAAAGAAGTGTATAAGTTAAACCCCAAAAAATGATTTTGCAAACCTAAGATTTCCCTTTCGCACATTACCCATCTACTCATCCACCCATCCACCCATCCACCCATCTACTCATCCACCCATCCACTCCCCCACCCTCCGACTTTTGTCCAAATTTTTCTCCATTTTGTGCCCTTCGGCATCCCCAGAGTATCCACCTATCCTTTATGATCCATTCTCATGAAGTATTCCGATAGAGAACCCATTGCCATTGTGGGAGGTGGTCCAGCCGGACTGACCGCCGCTGCTTTTTTGCGCCAGCACAATGTTCCCTTCATCGTCTATGAAGCAGGCAAACAGGTTGCGGGTTTAGCCGCTAGCTTTCACGATAGCGATGGCTTCACCTATGATTTTGGTGCCCATTTCATCACGAATCGGCTGGCTGCTGCCGTGGGAGTCGGTGCCCATTGTCGGGATGTTAATTACTACGGTGAAAGCGTCCTGATCAACGGCGAAACCTATAGCTATCCCTTTGGCTTGCTCAAGCATCCCCGCTATCTCATGAGCGGACTGACCAGCCGTCTGTCCCCGGCCAATTCGGCTCGGGCAAATAGTTCCGCAGCGGAGTGGTTTCGAGCTAACTACGGTCACGCCCTAGCCAATGATGTGGCTATCCCGCTTCTGGAAGCTTGGTCGGGCGCACCTGCCACTGAGTTGGCCGCTTCGGTCGGCGACAAACTGCAAAATACGATCGCCCAAACCCTCAGGTTAAAGGCGGCTAGCAATCTAACGGGACGAGCCGTCGGCTGCGGCTACAGCCACGAAGTCCCCGAAAATCCCAATGTCTGGCATGTCTATCCTGAAGGGGGTGTCGGTTTATTGTGTCAGCGATTGGCTTCGGGGATTGAGGATGCGATTCGCTTGGAATCCCCGGTGGAAGAAATCTTAGTGGAGTCAGGGCGAGTCCGAGCCGTCAAGGTCAAAGGCCGAGAACAACCTGTCTCAGCAGTGGTCAGCACGGCTCCTTGTCACATCCTGGCCGAGATCGTCAAGGGAACCGATGCCCTGAAACCTTTCTCACGGTTCCGCTATCGTCCCATGACCTTCGTCAACATGCGCTTTGAGGGACGAGCCTATCTGCCGGACACCGTTCTCTGGGTACCCGAGTCAGAGTTCCTCTTCTTCCGCCTCACCGAAACGCCCCTGTCTATGCCCTGGCTGGCTCCAGAGGGCAAAACCCTGATCACCGTCGATATCGGCTGTGAAGTGGGCGATGACATCTGGCGTATGGACGACGAAAGCCTTGGGAAGCTTTGCCTGGAACAGTTGAAGCCGATTATCCCTAGCGCTAGCCGCAAGTACCTCGGCTGCCGCGTCCTGCGAACCCCGATCGCCTACCCCGTTTTCCTCAACGAATACGAGGCCGATCGCCAACGTCTCACCCAATCCACGGGTGTTGAAGGACTCTACAGCATTGGCCGCAACGGCGAATTTTCCCATAGTCTCATGGAGGATGTTTACTGGCGCACCCAGCGCAAAATGCTGGATCTGCTGACTCCCACCCCGCAACCCGCCCTATCTCTCATTTAGTTCTTGATTTCGTTTTGATTTCGTTCCGGTGCTGAACGCTGCGTTCTCTTCCTCTGCTTGGCATCTTGCCAAGCAACTGGCTACCAGATTCAGCGTTCAGCCTGTTCAAAACATTGCCAAGTTTCTAATTTCCAAAATTTGCTAGTTCTTAAAGTCTGTTAGTTCTTAAAATTCGTTAGTTCTTAAAAATTTCTAGTTCTTAAAATTTGTCTCCACCGTCGCTCCTTTCCTCCAATCGCATGACCACGCTTAAAACCCGATCGCCCAAAACCTGTCCCGTTTGCAACAGCACCTCTCGCCAATTGTTCGACAAATCGCATTATGTGATTCGTGGCTGTCAGGTCTGTGGTCATCAATTTGTAGACTACTTCTTCTCAGGTCAGCATAGCGATGATGTTTACAGTGATGACTACTTCAAGGGCGATAACGCGAATTCTCCCCATTATTTGAATCAGGGTAAGTTTCTCAAACTAAAAGGCCGACGGTATGCGCGTCTAATCCAACATTACATGAAGCAACCGGGAAGGGTTCTGGATGTCGGGGCAGCGGCTGGGTTTATGCTACAGGGATTTCTCGATCGCGACTGGCAGGGCAGTGGACTGGAACCTAACCGCAAAATTGTTGACCATGCTCACCAAATGGGGCTACGGGTCATACGAGGAACCCTAGAAACCATTGAAACCGAGGAAAAATATGACCTGATCAATATGATTCAGGTGATTGCTCATTTTACCGATGTCCAGCAAGCGTTTCAGAATGCAGCGTCCATGACCCGCTCGAACGGCTTTTGGTTGATTGAAACGGGCGATCGCGACAGTCTCTCAGCTCGGGTTCTGGGAGAGCATTGGCAAGAGTACAATCCCCCCAATCAACTCCATTGGTTTTCCGCCAAAGATCTACAGCGACTCGCAGCCCAATTTGGTTTCCAAGAAGTCGCCCGAGGCAAACCCAGAAAATGGATGAATGCGGGACATGCCAAATTTTGTCTACGCCATCAAAAACATCGCTCTTTCTTGGATCTGCTCACCTTGATTGCACTCACCTTTGTCCCCAACAATGTTCCACTTCCCTTTAGCGCCAACGATCATTTCTGGGTGATCTACAAAAAACTCTGGTGATTGTGATGTTGGGTTGCGCTACGCTCCACCCAACCTACAGTAAAAGGCTTGTCAGGCATTCAGGCCGCTTACTTCTCCCTCCGTCACCCAATCCTTAGACCTAATCCAAAAATTTATAGCGATCAGAAATATCTTTTGGCGGGCGCAACTCACCCTCTAAAAAATATTCCTGATCGCTACAGCTATTTGTGCATTTTCTTTAAATCTAAATCGCTGTCTTCCTTGTACTTCAGATATCACGATTCTTCAGGTGTCTAGCATGAAGTGCCGGAAGGGCAGCTGTTTCTATCTGAGGCTGTTTCCATTTACAGCTTACTATTTCCAGCAAAACTGCATATCTTCTCAGTTCCATCTCTGTAGAGGAGTAGGAGAACAGCGCATCTTGATGACCCACTGCTCCCCATCTCATGTCCCCCTTTTTCGCTGGAGCGATCGCCATGCATGATTTGAACGATTCATCACAAGCTTCATCTCCTTCACCCGCTCTATCCTCACCTTGTCCGAATACACAAACAAATACACTAACTAGCCAGATTGCCCCACGAACCACGCCTCCGGCTCCTTGTCAGCCCCATCTAACAGAACTGGCATTGAGGCTCTATTACCGAGGCGTTCCTTACCGTTTTGCAATGGGTCAGGTTAGCGCAGTCGAAAGCCTTCACTCGTAATCCATCAGCCATAGCTTATTAAAAAAATTAGAACCCTTTGGAGAAACCATGAAACCCGCTCAACCGATCGCCGATGAAAATTGGATCATTCCGTTATTGGTCATTCTGCTTGCTGGGATCGGGCTGGGGGGAGGTGCGATCGCCCTTACCACCGTTCAAACCACCCGCAGTCTCGTGCCATTTGCCCAAACCGTCCAAAGTTGGTCTTCACTTTAAAAGTTGGTCTTCACTTTAAAAGATTGATGCGAATCAAAGCCTGAGAGAGATGCACAATGTCATCCCTCTCAGGCTTTTCGCAATCGCCCCTCAGAAGTATTTCTACCCATTGTTACTCGTACTCGCAATGACTACACTTTAAGAAAAAGCAACCTGTATTGCTTCCAAAACCCCAAATACTGGAGGGAGTTATGAACTTCAACCGATTTGAACATATCAATCTGACCGTCCGTGATTTAGAGGCCAGCCAGCAATTTTATCAACTTCTGTTCCCCGACTGGTATGTTCGGGCTGAAGGGGTGGATGGAGAGGGCGATCGCTGGATTCACCTGGGCGACGATCAGTTTTATCTGGCGCTTAGCAGCGCTCCCCAGGCGACTCGTACTCAGCAGCCCTATGAAGGAATTAGCATTAACCATGTGGGGTTTGTGGTCAAGGATGGGGAGGCTCTGCGATCGCTCCTCGAAGCCCACCACCTGGACTACTACACCGGAGAAGCCCCAGAAACTCGCCTCCGTCTTTACGTCAGTGATCCCGATGGCAACGAAATTGAATTGGTGGAGTACCAACCCAGCTATGCGCTGAGATAGTCTGAAATCTAAATAGCCTGAAATCTGAATAGATTGAGGCTGGGATAGGCTGAGAAAGGGCGCAACCCTAAAAATTTAGAGTAGTCATCCCAACCTTGCGCTACTTTTGCATGACTTTTGCGCTACTATGGCTTCTTTGATTTCGACTTTTGACTTCGACGTTGCTTCTGCCGTTTTTCAGCCGCATCCGAAAACCATGGAAACCATAGGTTCTTACGCACCCGATTTTGAACTGCCAGGGGTGGATGGCCAGGTGCATCACCTGGCGCGCTATCTCGAACAATTTCGCGCTGTGGGGGTAGTGGTCATGTGTAACCATTGCCCCTATGTCAAGCTGTATCTCGATCGCCTGACCCAAATTCAGGCCGACTTTCAGGGGCAGGGCTTTACCCTGGTGGGCATCAATCCCAACGATGATCAGCAGTTCCCCGAAGACAGCTTTGAAAAGATGAAATCCCTGGCTCCAGGGTTAAATTTTCCTTATCTACGGGATGTGACCCAGGATGTGGCTCGTAGTTTTGGCGCACAGAAAACTCCTGAAACTTTCTTAATCAGCCCCGAGGGTATCATTTGCTACCAAGGCGGTGTGGATGATAATCCTCAAAATGCAGCGGCAGTGAAGCAGCATTACTTTCGGAATGCGATCGCCCAACTCCTCTCAGGACAAACGATTCAGCAGCCTTCCTCAGCGGCGATCGGTTGCTCCGTGAAATGGCGAGTTTAGCGACTCAAAGCGGCAGAAGCAAATTTTAGGGTTCATATTACAAAAAAACAGTCTTCCTGCGGTCATCGTGTCACAGATGCGAGTTCTGCTGCTATCTTTTAGGGTGAATGAATCTTTGAGTTGGAAAAATTAACACTACATGGGATTAACATACCAGCGAATCCTGCTGAAACTTAGCGGTGAAGCGTTGATGGGCGATCTGTCCTACGGCATTGACCCCGCCATCGTTCAGGGTATCGCCCAAGAAGTCAAGGACATTGTGGCAGAAGGCGTTGAGACTGCAATTGTGGTCGGCGGCGGCAACATTTTCCGGGGCGTTAAGGGCGCGGCAGCGGGCATGGATCGAGCCACTGCTGACTACATTGGCATGATTGCCACCGTCATGAACGCCATGACCCTCCAAGATGCCCTGGAGCAAATCGGCGTGCCCACCCGCGTCCTCACCGCCATCGAAATGAAAGAAGTGGCCGAACCCTATATCCGCAGACGGGCGATTCGCCATCTAGAAAAGGGTAGAGTAGTTGTCTTTGGGGCGGGATCGGGCAACCCCTTCTTTACCACAGACACCACCGCTGCCCTCAGAGCGGCAGAAATTAACGCCAATGTCGTCTTCAAGGCCACCAAAGTAGACGGCGTTTACGACTCCGATCCCAAGCTCAATCCCCAGGCTCGACGCTTCCAAAGCCTCACCTATGGCCATGTCTTGGCACAAGATTTGCGGGTGATGGATACAGCCGCGATCGCCCTGTGTAAAGATAATAATATCCCGATCATTGTGTTCGACCTTTCCGTTTCTGGAAATGTCCGTCGAGCCGTGCTGGGAGAACCGATTGGAACGCTAGTGGGAGAATCTTGTGAAATTACCTGAAGTTGAAAGCCATATGCAGAAGGCCGTTGAGGCCACTCAACGATCCTTCAATACGATTCGTACCGGGCGCGCCAATGCCGCCATCCTCGATCGGGTCATGGTGGACTACTACGGCAGTCCCACCCCGCTCAAATCCCTAGCGGGCATCAGCACCCCCGACTCCACCACCATCAACATCCAACCCTACGATCGCTCCGCCCTCAACATCATCGAGAAGGCGATTTCCCTCTCCGATATTGGCCTCACCCCCAATAACGACGGCTCCACCATCCGGCTCAACATCCCGCCCCTCACCAACGATCGCCGCAAAGAACTGGTCAAAACCGCCGCCAAATACGCCGAAGAAGGCAAAGTCTCCATTCGCAATATCCGCCGCGACGCGATTGACGCGGTTCGCAAACAAGAAAAAGCCAGCGAAATCTCCAAGGACGAAGCCAGCGACCTGCAAGACGGCATCCAAAAGCTGACCGACAAATATGTTTCCAAAGTAGACCAGGTGCTGAAGGAAAAAGAATCGGACATTATGACTCTGTAATTTCCACAACATTACTTTCCAAAACATTCCGGTCGAGGGTTTGGGTTTGCGTAAGTTGAAAATGTGATCTGCTGAAGTGGGATTTATTCTCAACCTGGGATGCTCCTATCAGGAGCGTTCACACTGAACATTCATGTTGAACGTTCACCTTGAATACTCACGTTGAAGGTTCACCTTAAAATTCACGTTGGATGTTCGCGTTAGACGGTCACGTTGAATATTGATATTGGATGTTCATATTGGATATCCATGTTGGATATTCACATTGAATATTCATGTCGAATATTCACATGGGATATTCACATGGGACAGACTAGGGACTGAGGCAGGAACTTGGCAGTGGGACAGTTCAGGTTTGGTCAATGGGTCTTGACCCTCTGGCCTCCAACCCTCTGATCCCTAGGAGTTTGGTGCGACAGGGAGTGCCAGCCGCTGGTTTGCGATCGCCAACTAATCCTGGGAGCTGCTTCATTGAGCAGACTGATTGGGGCAAGGGTCGCATTCAGCAACAGGTACAGCAGCAGGTACAGCTCTGAGCAGCAGGCACCACTGAATGCCGCCCTGAGATGCTTAGAGAGGCCAAGAAATGTCCAAAAAAATACAGCTTCTTGAACCCTCCTCCTAAACCTTCTAAAGCAGTCGCACAACTGCTTTTAGGGGCATACCTGTGCTTTAAAGCCTCCCGAATTCTTCCCGATTTGCTGTAGAACCTGGGCGCGCTTAGCGGGTAAACTGAGCCTTGCTCTCCCAGTTCAAAGCAGCCATGTTTCGATCGCTCACCCCATCGACCCCTTAGAGAGGAACTCAAAGCTTATGTATGACAGCATCATCGTCGGCGCTGGCCCAGCAGGTGGAGCTGCGGCCTATCATCTGGCAAAGCGGGGGCGTTCCGTTTTGATTCTAGAAAGAGAATCCTTGCCCCGGTACAAACCCTGTGGCGGTGGGGTGTCTCCCCAAATTGCCCAATGGTTTGACTTTGACTTTTCCCCGGTGATCTCGCTCAAGGTTGATGCCATTCGCTTCACCTGGAAAATGGATGACCCCGTCGAAGCCAAACTCGAAACCCGAGAACCCATCTGGCTAGTACGCCGCGACCACTTTGACCATTTCCTGGTACAACAAGCCCAAAAACAAGGCGCAGAACTCAAAGACAATCTGGAAGTCCAGGGGATCGAGTGGAAGGGCGCTCGCTGGCAAGTCAACACGCCCCAAGGCCCCTTTGAAGCCCGCTATCTCGTCGCTGCCGACGGCGCAAAGGGCACCATGGCGCAAAAACTCGGCTTCAAAGAGCGCAAACGTCGCCTCGCTGGAGCCTTAGAAGCCGAAGCCCCGGCTAACATCCAGGGCGCACAAGCGGTTCACTTTGAATTTGGCATGGTCAAAAACGGCTACATCTGGAACTTCCCCAAAGCAGATGGCTATTCGATCGGTGTCGGCACCTTCCGAGGCGGCGAACAGCAAGACTTCAAAGGCATCCTCACCGAATATGCCAAACTCTTCGGCATTGACCTGACCACCGCCAAGCAATATGGCCACCCTCTCTGTCTCTGGGACGGCAACCAAACCCTCCACACCCAAAACGCGCTCCTCGTTGGTGAAGCCGCCTGTGTCGTCGATCCCATGACCGCCGAAGGCATTCGTCCCTCGATCTTTAGCGGGGTTAAGGCGGCAGAAGCGATCGATGAAGCGATCGCCGGAAACGCCAATGCCCTCGCCAACTACACCCAAGTGATCAACACCGAATGGGGCGAAGATATGGCCTGGGCGCAGCGCCTCGCCGGAGTCTTCTACCGCGTCCCTGGCGTCGCCTACAAAGTCGGCATCAAGCGCCCCTCCGCCTCCGAAAAAATGGCTCAAATCCTCTGCGGCGAACTGCGCTACGCCGATGTCGCCAACCGTGCCCTGAAGCGGCTCAGCACAGGGTTGATTCCGGGGATGGGCGGTTAGGGAAAGGGGCTGCAGATCTGGGCTATGAAATGTTGTGGGGGGCTGTGCAATCCCACAACATTTCATCGCTGAATTTCATCGCTGAATTTAGCGATTCCCTGCGAAGTTTCTACCTTGTTGAAGATTGAGGTGGTTGTGTACGAATGGTTACCAGAGGCGATCGCGCAATCTGAACTCATTTTCCAAAAATTTTCTCTTAAACCAAAATTTAGGCTGTATCCACCTGCAACCCCAGACAAGATCGGGCAATGTGAACAATTTTTAGGTCTGTCCTTGCCTTATAGCTATCGAGAATTTTTGCTCAAGCACAATGGTGCCCATCTTTTCTGTTCTGATACAGCAGCTTATGCAGCACCAGAAATCTGGTGGTCGAACTCTGGAGTGGTTGTATTTGGCATAGAAGCGCTGCTCGCCTACAGACAGCATCTTCAATGGATCTATGCGCTTTCTGATTCGCTAGAATCCCCGTTCCCTGTTCCCATTGCTTATCCAGGTCGGATACTGACGGGTGATTTTTGTGCTTTGAAATGTGCTTTGAAAATGGATGAGTTGGCCAATGATGAATATCCAGTGATGTCCTGCGAACAAGACTGCGATCCCTTGGATTGGAAAGAGCATATCATTGCAAGCTCTTTCGAGGGTTGGCTAAAGAAGATGTTTAGTCATGTGATTGAGCAGGAGAGTTTTCCAGAATACTGGCTAAAAGACGATTTACGATTGTGCTTTCATGATTCTATTGATCAAGATTTCTAAGGCTTCCGATCGGCAACCAAATTGCGATACAGTCATGCCAGGACATAAACCCGGATGCAAAAAGAGATTTTAGACATGAAAGCACAGGTTTTTCGTGGTGTGAACCAACTCAGTTACGAGGAAGTGCCGACGCCAGAGCTAGGAGTAGACGAAGTTTTGGTGCAGGTCAAAGTGGTGGGGCTGTGCCAGTCCGACATCAAGAAAATTCGCTATCCTCTCTACGAGCCACCCCGGATTTTTGGCCATGAAACGGCAGGGACGATCGCCGCTGTGGGTTCTGAGGTGAAAACCTGGCAGGTGGGTCAGCGGGTCGTGGTCATGCATCACATTCCCTGTATGCACTGCGACTACTGCCTCAACGAAAACTTTTCCATGTGCGATGTCTATAAAAATGTCACTACCACCGCAGGTTTCGCGCCCAGCGGCGGCGGTTTCGCAGATTATGTCAAAGTCCCTGGCCATATTGTCCAGCATGGTGGCCTGATCCCCATTCCCGATTCTGTCACCTTTGAGCAGGCCAGCTTTGTGGAACCGACCAACTGCTGTCTCAAAGCCGTCAAAAAAGCCCAGATTGCGCCCGGTCAAACGGTGTTGATCACAGGGGCAGGGCCGATTGGGCTGATGTTTATCATGCTGGTGAAATACTTTGGGGCAAGGGCGATCGCCACTGACCTTCTCCCGTCCCGCCTCGAAAAAGCCCTCAGCGTTGGAGCCGATGCCGCCTTCGATGCCCGCGACGCTGACCTTCCCGCCAAGATTGCTGCCCTGACCAACGGCATGGGCGTAGACACCAGCCTATTGGCCGTTCCCAGCGAAAAAGCCTTTTTCCAAGCCCTAGACTGCACCCGCAAAGGCGGCAAAATCCTTTTCTTTGCCGAATTCCCCGACGAGGTCGAAATCCCCATCAACCCCAATGTCCTCTATCGTCGAGAAATTGACCTGATGGGCAGCTACAGTTCTTCCTTTAAGGTGCAAAATCTGGCTGCCGATATCGTGTTTAACCGTCGGATTGACGTGGATGCGTTGGTGAGCGATCGCTATCCCCTCAAGAACCTGGCGGCTGCGGTGGAACAAGCGATCGCCCCCACACCCGAAACCCTGAAGATCCTGATCTATCCTGAAACCTAACCGAGCTAGCAGTACGGGGTGACATCTTCCTGGCATTCATCCGCTAAGTAGGACAGCGCCCGGAATCGAAGCCCGACTAGCTGTTCATACAGCGGATTGATCTTGCACATGGGCGGAATATGAACGATTTTGTGACCAAAAAGTTTGACATCGCGCTCAAACGGACATTGGGGCGGGATTAGCTTACAAAGAAAGCGAGCCAGACGAGGATCATGGACTTCCAGATGATCGAGCCATTCCTGAACGGGTTTGAGAACTTGGAGCGAATGTTCCTCATGGCCAAGGGGATGATCCGAGGGGGCGATCGGTGCCCCACCTTCAGCGACGCGGTAATGCAGGGTGAGTCGAAGGGCTTCCAGGATTTTGGGCTGTTGTCCTAGCGCGGTGCAGAACTGGTGTAGGATTTCATCTTCAGAAGCGGAGTAGAGACCGTCTGCGATCGCCACCATGACCGCCGTTCTGAGGAAATTTTCAGCCGTTTTGGGGTTTTGTCCCAAAAAATGGGCGAGTTCCTCTGGACGAATCGGCTGGAAAGGCTCGATATTGAGATTAGGGGCTAATTCATTGCCCGTTAGTTCTGCGATTAGGGTTTGTTCTTCGGGATCAAAATGGCCATCTGCCCAGGCAATTGTAAACAGACCCCGCAACCAAACCGTCATTTGTTCGTCGTTGTAGGGAGTCGTGGGGGAAGAAGTCGTACTTACCATAGCAAACATGGAGATTTCACTCAGAAATTTCACTCAAGAACAGTGCCTCACATCGCTCATCAGTTTAACCCCTGTTTTCAGAGAATCCCAAGTGTTGAAGGATACGGTTTGTATACTTGACCCATCAATCCTGTAAACTGGCCTATAAACTGGATCGTTACGAAGTGAGACAGTCTAGATTCGTCCTATTGATTTCTATCTCCCTCACCCGTACTACAGTCCTTGTTCTCCATTCGAGACATCTGTTAAAAGTCCATTCCTCAAGTTAAACGTCTATTTAAGTTCGTTTACTGAGCGATCGTTAGTCGAGAAAAACTGTGTCATTACAAGAATTTGGTTTACTGCTGCTATCTATTATCACCGGAGTAACCGGACAGTTTTTCCTCAAGACGGGTGCCCTCAAGCTCGGCAAGGTGAATGCGGAAAACGCCATCCGCCATATCATTAGCATCGCAACGACCCCCGAGTTAGTGGTTGGTCTGATGTTCTATGGGCTAGGGGCGATCGCCTATATCCTCCTCCTCACCCGCGTCAAACTCAGCGTCGTCGGCCCCTCTATTGCTCTCAGCTACGTCTTTTCGGTGCTTTTGGGCTATTTCATTTTCAAAGAAGCAATCCCCATGGAAAGAGTCTTGGGTTTGGGCTTCATTGTTTGTGGCGTGATCCTGGTTGTGTGGCAGCGTAGCTAGAGGCTAACCCTTTGAGCGCAGAGACGCAGAGACGCAGAGGAAGAGGGGGAAGGAGGAAGGGGGAAAGGGGAAGGGGGAAAGGCGAAAGGGAGATCGGGGATGAATCCAGAGAATGGATCGGGGAAAGACACAAGCGTTTTTCTTCGAGCCATTAACAGTTCCTCAATGCTCTCTTCCCTCTAATCCCCACTCCCCACTCCCCTACTCCCCACTCCCCACTCCCCACTCCCTACTCCCCACAAAAAGGGGACAAAAAAATGCCAAAATGGAGGATTGGGGTGCTCCCCTGAACTTTACTCTACACTGGAGGTCACAACCGATGGTTGTGCAAATTTCTGA
>JALOOP010000109.1 GCA_025454315.1 Oculatellaceae cyanobacterium Prado106 | reverse complement strand
ACAACAGCCATTGTTACAGTCATCGAGGTTTATAGCGATCAAGCACTATTCAATAGTGAAGACGATTTAGCCTGAAATCCAGCCCTTGTCAGAGCCTCAACGGTGGCCTGGTGATCGAGGACGCGGAACTGAGAGCCGAGGCGGACGATTTCACAGCGATCGCCCCCATTGATCTTGGCAATAATCGGCACTTTGCCACTCTTTTCATCCTCACCCCGCTGTTCCAACAGCACGGTTCTGAGACGATGTTGCTCGGTGATATCGCCTGCAATTTGGGGCGCTAGTTCAATCATCACCATGCGGACTTGTTCAATCGGTTCCGCATCATCGACGATAAATTGCATGCGATCGTCCCGCCGATCGACCTTGCCCCAGAGCATCAGCCGCGTGTCCATTTGGATCAGTGCCCCAATCCGCTCAAAGGTTTTGGGGAAAACCACGGCATCGGCTTGTCCCGTCAGATCTTCGATTTGGAGGACGGCCATGCGATCGCCCTTTTTGGTAATGATCGGTTTGACCATGGAGATCATGACGATCGCACTGAGCGTCACCGACTCTGACTTGTCCGCCAAATCACTCAGGTTAATGGGAGCCAGGACTTTGGACGATTGTTGGATGTCTTTCAAGGGATGGTCAGAAATGTAGAATCCCAGCAAATCTTTTTCGAGTTTGAGCCGTTCCTGGGAGGGATAATCGGGCACGGGTGGCGCTTTGGGCGCACTTTCAAAGGCCAGGGACGGGGTATCCGCCGTGGGTGTGGCACCGCCGCCGCCAAACAAATCAAAGAGATTGCCTTGGCCGACCGCGCGATCTTTGGCGCGAGACTGTGCCCATTCCAGGATCAAATCCAGGTCTTTCATCAATTGGTGACGGTTGGATTCTAGAGTATCCAGGGCACCAGAGAGGATCAGCGCTTCTAAGGCTCGACGGTTAGCGGTGCGGGAATCGACGCGATCGCACAAATCTGCCAAAGACTTGAAGGAACCCTTCTCAACTCGACTGGTCAAAATAGCCTCGATCGCTCCTTGTCCCAAATTTCGGACTGCCGATAGACCAAAGAGAATCCGGTCTTGCAGCGGCGTAAAGTCCACGCCCGATCGGTTAACATCCGGCGGATCGACCGTAATGCCCATGGACATGCAGGTGGCAATATATTTTTGCACCTTATCCTGATCGCCGCTGTTGGCCGTCAGGAGTGCCGCCATGTACTCGACCGGATAGTTGGCCTTCAGATAAGCGGTTTGGTAGGTGACATAGCCATAGGCCGTGGAGTGGGATTTGTTGAAGCAATATTCGGCAAACATCACCATTTGCTCAAACAAATCCGCTGCAATCTTACCTTTGACACCATTGCCTTCTGCGCCTTTGACAAAGATCTCCTGGTGCTTTTCCATCTCGGACTTTTTCTTTTTCCCCATGGCGCGCCGCAGCAGGTCGGCTTGTCCCAGGGAATAGCCACCCATATCCTGGGCAATTTTCATGATCTGCTCCTGGTAGACCATGATGCCGTAGGTTTCATTGAGGATCGGTTCTAGGATGGGGTGCTCATATTCAATTTTTTCGCGGCCATGCTTGCGGTTGATGAACTTGGGAATGAGTCCGGCATCCAAGGGGCCTGGCCGATAGAGCGCTAGGACGGAAGAGATATCTTCTAATCCCGAGGGCTTCAAGTCTCGAACAATTTGCCGCATCCCGGAAGACTCTAGCTGGAAGATGCCTTCGAGTTCGCCTTTGGCCAGCAGTTCGTAAGCTTTGGGATCTTCGAGGGAGAGGCGATCGAGATCCACCGTTACCCCATGGGTTTGCTGAATCAGATCCAGGGTTTTCTGGATCATGGTCAGGTTCTTGAGTCCCAGAAAGTCCATCTTCAGTAGACCTAGAGATTCAATGTCTTCCATGAAGTATTGGGTGAACACGGCACCATCGGCGTTGCGTTGCAGCGGCACCACTTCATCGAGCGGCTGCGCCGAAATCACCACACCCGCCGCATGAATCCCCACACTTTTGTTGGTACCTTCCAGCCGAATCGCCATGTCGATCCACTGCTGATAGGTAACCTGGGTTCCGACAATCGTTTCGTTGCTGTCGTAGCGGCGCTTAAACTCGGGTTCGGGCGAGTCTTCTGCGATCATTTGCTTGAGTTTGGCGGGTTTGCCTCGGCTGACCGGAATCATTTTGGCCATCTTGTCCGATTCCGAGTAGGGAATGTCCAGCACCCGCGCTACGTCCTTTAGCACCGCCTTGGAGGCCATGCGGTTGTAGGTGATGATCTGGGCGACGCGATCGCTACCATACTTCTCGGTAACATACTCGATCACCTCTTCCCGCCGTTCAATGCAGAAGTCGGTGTCAATATCCGGCATCGATTTGCGTTCAGGATTGAGGAACCGCTCAAATAGCAAGCCGTGATGCACCGGGTCAATGTTGGTGATGCCCAGCGCATAGGCCACCAGTGAACCCGCCGCCGAACCCCGACCGGGGCCTACGGGAATATTGTGATCCCGCGCAAATTTGATGTAGTCCCACACCACCAAAAAGTAGGCATCAAAGCCCATGCGGTGCATCATTTGCAATTCGTAGTCCAGGCGATCGCGATATTCCTGATCAATGGCTTCAAAGGTTTCCTGGTGAAAGCGATCGACCAATCCCTGACGAGTCACCGTCTCAAAATAAGTGGCCAGATCCGAATATTCCGGCGGCACGGGATAGTCGGGAATACGCGGTTCGCCCAGGATTTGGTATTCTTCGACCTTTTCGGCAACTTTGAGCGTGGTGGCGATCGCTTCGTCAATCACATCCTGGGGCAAATGATCGCGGAATAGCCAACTCATTTCTTCAGCGGACTTGAGATATTCGGTGCCGCTGTAGCGCAGTCGCTTATCTTCTGAAATCAACTTCCCGGTCTGGATACAGAGCAGTGCATCATGTGCCTCTACGTCGTTGCAGGAAATATAGTGGGAATCATTCGTGGCGATAATTTCAATGTCCAGTTCACGGGCAATCCGAATGATTTCAACGTTTACAATTCGGTCTTCCGGCGAACCATGATCTTGAATTTCTAAGTAATAATCTTCGCCAAACAAATCCTTGTACCACTGCGCCACGCGCCGCGCAATCTCAGGCTTGCCCTGCATGATCGCCTGGGGCACCTCTCCGCCCAAACAAGCGCTGGTGACAATCAAGCCTTCGTGATACTTTTCCAGAAGATCTTTATTAATACAAGGCCGAGAAAAAATGCCTTTCCCCTGAACGCCCTGCAGATGGGAGAGGGTCGTTAGCTTCACCAGGTTTTTGTAGCCCAGGGTATTTTTGGCCAGCACCACTTGGTGGTAGCGAGGGCGACGCTCCTGTTTGGTGATATCGCCGTTGATCACATACATTTCGTTGCCAATAATGGGCTTGACACCCTTGGCTTTACAGACCTTGAGCAGTTCGATCGCCCCATACATAACGCCGTGATCCGTGAGGGCGATCGCTGGCATCTCCAGTTCTAGGACCCGATCGATGAGTTCAGGCAGTTGACTGGCACCATCCAGCAAGCTGTAATCACTATGAATATGCAACCCAACAAAGGACATAGCGTTGACCCACTAATTTTGACCGCTAATTTTGATCGCTAATTTTGACCGCTAATTTTGACCGCTAATTTCGATCGCTCATCTTCAGATCGTTTTTCAACGGGCACAGGAACCCATAAGCCCTGTCCTTCCATACTATATCGGATCTTCAGCCAATCAACACTAAATATGGAACCCAACTTCAAAATCTAGGGAGACTCAACTCCACCCCTAGCGTACCAACGATGGTCATCTCGATGGTCACCCGGCAGAGTTGAGCCAATCGCGTGAGGGTGCGCCATTACTATAGTACCTTAGTACCAAATTATCAAGAGAAAGGGGGAAAGGGGAAAGGGGAAAGGGGAAAGGGGAAAGGGGAAAGGGGATGCTTTGAGGAATCAAGGAAGAGGCTTCAAGGTCTAACCCTTGATCAAATGATCAAATCTTGGCTAAGGCTTGAACCTTAAACAACGGGGTATCTTCCCGTTAAAACATAGAAAAAGAGACAAATTCTTTTGCGTCTGATATTCCTTCTGCGGTTCAAATCCATTTTTTCTCTTTACGCCTAAATTCTCTAGTTTGCTTCACCCAGCACTTTTCTGATTCATTGTCGCCTCCTTAAACTTCTCAGCCATTCCCCAGCACCATTCCCCAATGCCCCCATTCCCCAATGCCCCCATTCCCCGAAGCCCTAAGTGAACGACCATAAACCTTCCCTTTCGCCTTTCCCCTTTCGCCTTTCCCCTTTCGCCTTTCCTCACTAAGCAGCCTGACAGAAACTTTGTCTCCAATTTTTCGTCCTTGCAGTATAGTTACGAAATGCTCGTCCTGCTCAGTCTTTTCTTTTATTCCTCCATAACCCCTCTTCCATGCTGCGTCTCACCCGATCGCGCTTCAGGTTCCTTTCTCTGTGGGCTAGTTTCATCGCGTTTTTGATGATTTTGTTGCTGCAAACGACCATTCCCGCTTTCTCGCAGCAGTCTCGTCCGGCATCGCGCCCCGCTTTTGCGCCAACAACACAGGAGCTTCGGGGGGTCTGGTTGACGAATGTAGATAGTCAGGTGATGTTTAGCGAAGCTGGGATTCAACAGGCGTTTCAGCAGTTGGCCAATCTACGCTTCAATACGGTTTATCCCGCTGTGTGGAACTGGGGCTATACTCAGTATCCTAGCAAGGTCACGGGACAGACCTTTGGTGTGACCGTTGATCCCCGAGAACCGGGACTTCAGGATCGCGATGCGCTGGCTGAGATGGTGGCGATCGGGCATCGTCGAGGGTTACAAATTATCCCCTGGTTTGAGTTTGGGTTTATGACCACGGCAGAGTCTGAGTTGGCCAGCCAGCATCCCGGCTGGGTGACACGCAGACGCGACGGCACCGAAATTTGGCAAGAAGGCATCTATGATCGCCGCTGGCTCAATCCCTTTCATCCTGAAGTGCAGCAGTTCATTCAGAATCTGGTGTTAGAAATCGTCACTCAGTATGACATCGATGGGATTCAATTTGATGATCACTTCGGGTTACCCACGGAGTTTGGCTATGATCCCTACACCGTTCAACTTTACCGTCAAGACCATCGTGGCCAGTCTCCCCCCAGCGATCCACAAAACCCCGAGTGGATTCGTTGGCGGGCTAACAAAATTACCAGCTTCCAGCGTCAGCTATTCCGCGCCATCAAAGATCAAAAAGAAGGTGTGATTGTCTCCCTTTCGCCCAACCGCTACGACTTTGCCCTCAATCGCCACCTGCAAGACTGGCGCACCTGGGAACGGGAAGGCTTAATCGAAGAACTGATCCTCCAGGTCTACACCAACCGCATTGACGGCTTTTTAACCGAACTCGCCCGCCCCGAAGTCCAAGAAGCGCGATCGCACATCCCCACCGCCATCGGCATTCTCACCGGACTCAAAGACCGCCCCATCCCCATCCGCCAGGTCGAAGAACAGGTCAGAACCGTCCGCCAGCAAGGCTTCCCCGGTGTTTCCTTCTTTTTCTACGAAACGCTCTGGAACCTGACCAATGAAGTGCCGAGCGATCGCCAATCCATCTTCCAATCCCTCTTCACCCAGTCCGTCATCCGCCCCACGATCGTTAAACCATAGGCGGGTGCCATCCTGCTTCAACCCATAAAGCCCTTGCTTCCAAAAGGTTACCGTTATTCAATCGCAATGTAATAATTGTGGCGCGCCCGGTTGCAGTCAATCCAGTAATAGATAGCCCGCCACTGCTCCAAGCAAAATGCTCGTGCCAGTTTTGAGTGATAGGGTTAAATAGATGGGTTATTGTCCCGTCTCTGGGTCAATCGCATTCGTTCTTACCCCTTTAAACTCGTTGCAACGATAACAGGAAGCAGCCAAATTCTCACGGGAATCGGTACCCCCTTGAGATTTCGGCAAAATATGCTCCATCACTAAAGGCATTCCCGTTAATCGAGAAGAGGTTTTGCAGTACTCACAGCAGTAGTTGGCATCAATAATGACCTGCTGACGTAACTTCTCTGAAATTGTCACAACGGCGCAACCAAATCCTGCAAAGCTGGAACTCGATACCCTCGCCAACGCAAGACAGACCAAGCATAGGCTTTTTGCAACATCAGGCGATCGGCTGACTGCCGTAACCCCAATAGTTCCTGTTGATTTTCTGGCGAAAGCGAATTCTCTTGATTTTGGGCGAGGAGTTGTTCATGGCGTTGGTATTGGCTAGGTTCTGCTTGAGCTTGAGCAATCGCCAACAGTTCCTCAATACTCAAGGTCTGCATTCGCAACAACTCTCCTCGAAGTTCTGGAGGAGCATTCTTTGCAGAGGGCGGCAGATTACTGATCACACTTTGAGCAATCAACACTTCCACCGATTGCTGCGTCGCCTCAGCAATCCTTAAGAATTCTTGAAGAACCAATTCAGGCAACTCAATTGTGACTTGTTGAGTAGTCATACCCATTTGGAGATTTTAGAAAGTAGATTTTGGATTGTGAGGCGCTTGCTTGCAAAGGAATTTAGATAATTTACCGACCCAACCCTTAAATCCCCTGAGGAGCATTAAGGATTTGGAAGGCTAAGGTACATCTATTGTAAGACCCTTAAACAGAATGTAAGTCCCCTAAACAGAACATGAAATTTTAACTCTAACAACAATCAAGAGATCCCAACGTAAACCAATAGACTCTCCTTGCTACCCATCCACTCATCCACTCCTCCACCCATCCACCCATCCACCTATCCACTCCTCCACTCCTCCACCTATCCACTCCTCCCCTAGAGAGAAATCCACACTCCAAAATCCTGACAACTCCCCAAAGGAACTCGTAGAATTTAGAAGAGAAAGCGAATCGCCCGATCGCCCATTCGATCGCCCCTTACCCCAAGGCCAGACTCACCCCATGAATGTCCTGCAAAAAAACGCCAAATCGACCCTGATGCTCCTGCGGTTTGCTCCTTTTGTGGCGCTGGGCACCCTGATGTTTTCCCTAAACTCTATGATTGAATTACCTGACCTGCTGCGGGGCTACATTACTCTGCTGGAAGTTCAGGCTGGGTTATTGGTTGCTTATTTTGTTGCTCGGAAATATTTGAGGCTGGGCAAATAGCGATCGCCACTCCCCTCTACTGAATTAACTTCCCCTTCAAGTCCGTAAAGATTCCCCTCCCCCGTGATCTAGAGAACGTGACCCAGAGAACACTATGAGGAACAAGCTCGTCGCCGCAATTCTCGCCTTCTTCGCCGGATGGTGCGGCCTCCACAAATTTTATCTCGGCGAAAACTTCGCAGGAATTCTTTACCTTCTGTTCTTCTGGTCTGGCATCCCCGCGTTTATTGCCTTCTTTGAAGGACTCGGCTTGCTGCTGATGGCCGATGAGGTCTTTGAGGCCAAATTCAACAACCGTCAGCACATCGGCGGGTACTCCTACACGCCGCCCCGATCGCTCGAAACCACCAAGGATAAGGCTGCCGCGATCGCCGAACTGAAAAACCTCTACGACATGGGTGCCATCACCGCTGAAGAATATGAAGCCAAGCGGAGAAAATTACTCGATTCCATTTAGTCCGATTAGCCAATTAGTCCGATTGAATTGAATCCGGTTTAGATTGAATTCGGTTTAATAGAAGCTAAATCAGATCCCCCAACATTGAACCTTTCAAGATTGAACCTTTCAAGATTGAACCTTTCAAGATTGAACATTACTGCGATCGCCCCTCCTCCACCATGTCAGATCCCTCCTCCTGGTTTAAGAGAACGCCGCCCTGGGTTTGGTGTTCGTTGATTCCCACCTTTGGCGGCTTAGCGATTGCCTATGCCGGACGCAAAGCCAGAACACCAGAATGGGTCTACCTGGGGCTGGGGTTGTTTGCGGGGGCGATCGCCTTCAGTTCCTACGGCATTGTTTACGTGATCTGGGCGGCACAGGTGGGCATTGCCTTTGGCATCAAAGAGCGCTTCCTGGTCAAAACCCTGCCGCGTTCCGGTAGCTATGACCTGTTCCACGACGATCGCACCGCCCGCCTCCTCGCCGAAGCCCACGGCAAACTCGACATCAACACCTGCTCCAAGGATGAAATGGTGCGCCGCCTCGGCCTGCCCATCGTCTACGCCAACGACATCGAGTCTATGCGAAACGAGGGCTACATGTTCACCCACCTCGAAGAACTCTCCGAAATCGCCGGACTCCCCGAAAGCTATCTCCGCCGCATCGAACCCCTGATCACCTTCCTCTACGATCCCCGCAAAGAAGAATATTTCTCCTGGCGCAGGCTCAACACCTGCTCAGTGTCCGAACTAATGGCCTTTGGGGTGGATGAAGCGATCGCCCAAACCCTCTTCAACGAACGCCTCGCCCGAGGCGACTACCAATCCCTCATGGATGTCAAGAAGCGCACAGGCGTGCCTTTCCGTTCTTACCAGTCCTTAATGTAGAAATCTGTAGCAAGAAGGGGAAAGGGAAAAGGGGAAGGGGGAAAGGGGATGCAATGAGTCGATTCCAAAAATGTCCTAGAACATTCTCTCGTTCCCCCTGAACCGCTTCCCTAAAACATTCCAAGATCCCCCCTTTCCCCTTTCCCCTTTCCCCTTTCCCCCTCTTCCTCCCTCACCCGCCCCGGCTGTCCCCAAATCACCGTTTCCTGCTTATAGATGGCGATTCCGGGCTTGGCTCCCTTGGGTTTGTAGACGAACTTGGGGGTTGTATAGATGACCGGAACCTGGTCGCTCTGACGGGCACGGCTGTAGTAGGCTGCTAAATCTGCTGTGAATTGTAAATCTGTGTCCTCCGGTGCGGCTCCTGGTTCTAGCCGCAGCAGCACATGGCTACCGGGGATCTCCTGGGTGTGGAACCAGAGGTCATAATCTCCGGCCATGCGGAAGGTTAGCTCGTCGTTTTGGCGGTTATTGCGGCCAATCAGGACTTCGTAGCCGCTGGGAGCCTGGAAGCGCAGAAAATGGGTGCTGGGAGAAGGATTAGCGTTGCGGTATCGCTGATCGGGATCGTCGAGGTAATTTTGTTGGACTAGCTCATCGCGGATTTCAATGAGCGACAGCAGATCTTCAGCGGTGCGGTAGGTTTCGAGTTGGGCGATCGCCACCTGTACCTGCTCCAAGTAATCCACCTCTGCCTGCGCTTCGTTCAGCAGGGGTTCGAGGGCGGCGCGCGATCGCTTCAATTTTTGATGGCGTTTATAGAGCGTCTGAGCATTCTGTACGGCGTTCTTTTCGGGATCAAGGGGAATCACCACGGGCGCATTCGTGGCAAAGTCATTCAGCGTAATTTGCTTGAAGCCGGGTTGCCACTCATGCAGATAGGCCATCAGCAAATCGGCCTGTTCTCGGGGCAAATCGGCCTGATCGGACTGCTGAAGCCGCTGACGAAAGTCTTCGGCCTTGCGATTGAGCTTTTTGAGGAGATTGCTCAGGCGCTGCTGGATTTGGTGACGCAGTTGGACAAAGTCCTGCTGATTGAGCTGGTCGCTGTAGTAGCGATTAAGGATTTCTTGCAGGCTATCCCCTGGCTTCACCATGCCCCAACCCGTCACGGTATAGCCCTGCGCGATCCAGCCCGGTTGAAACGCTAGTTGATCCACTTGTTTCAGCCATTCCTGCCAGCGTTCAAACAGCCGCTGCCAATCTGAGGGGGTGAGGCGATCGCTCATCATCTCCGCCTCTAACCCTGCCGCCTGCGTCATCCCGGCCACCAGTGCCGAACTCAAACCGCGATAATTCTGCAATAAATTTCGTTTTAGTGCGCCTGGGACTAAACTTACCCGCTCCTGCCAACTTTCTAGGGATTCGGCCAAACTAGGGGCGGCATTGAGCGATCGCGGCGGCGGCTCATAGGCTTGTCCGGTTTGAATCGATCGCACACTCGACTGCTGTTGCCCGACCTGATAGGCTGCGGTCACCACGCTCAGGTCGGCTGCCGTTAGAATGGCATTACTGTAGTTACCCATGATCTCAACAAAGAGATGCCACAGAATCGGATCGCCCGGACGACGAGCAAACTGAAAGTCCACTACCCGCTCCCAAGGGGCGATCGGCTCCAGGTTCACCAGCGCCAGGTTGCCCACCTGATGCACTAACTGTTGACTGAAGGTGAAGGTATCCGGCGTGCGGGGTGGGGCATCGCCCAGACAAATCCGTGCCGCCTGGGGATGCCACGAAACCGTCAGCCAGCCCCGTTGGTTGAGCGTGCGGAGGGCGATCGCCAGGGTATAGCGATCGCGTTGATAAACCTGCTCTAAACGCGCAGGCAACCACTCCGCCTTCAGTTCGGCGCAGGTGGCAATTAACGTAGTGTAATCAAGAGGCTGCACGGCAAAAACCAGAAGAAATCAAACAAAAATGAACGCTAAAAGCATATTTTGCCATCCTCCAAATGGGGGATGCAGCCGGGGGAAGTTAGACCCTAATACTCCCCTTAGAATACAGGAATACAGCAGGGATTCTGTTTTTTGAGCATTTCGGTCAACGGGTTTTGCCCCAGATACCCAACGTCACTTTAAGAACTCATGAATACTTTGGAGAGAATTAATTTCGCTCCAAAGTTTACGGCGTTTGAGCCACACTATTTCACTCAAGCATTGGCCAGTTCTTATTTTGAAACATTTGCTCCCGATTGACCTACCCCATCCTGGGTAGATCCATTTTGCAAACAGTGAAATAAAAATCACAGCTACTTAAGAACTCCAAACCGCTTGACGCACCAGCCATTCCTCTCATAATGAGAATGACTGGCAACAAAAAAGGCCGAATTTTCATCATCTTTTTCACATTTCTAAACTTATTTCAAGTTTCTTAATTTTTTCATTACAAAGAATTTGTAATGAACTCTAAAAAGTGGGATTACAATGGATTCTTCTGATAGAGTGAGATGCGACTTTGGTGAATAAAGTGGGTTTTGTGATCCAATTTTTTGATCCAACAGTAGGAAAGATGACGAATGATGGCTCAAACGTAGGCTAATTCGCGCTGACCCTGCGTAGATAGTATGTTACAGGTAATGTTTTTTGCCAGTAACATGGAGCTAGTACGGAGATTTAGCTTGACCACTCGCGCGATGCGGGGGGAGTGGGCGCTCTCGCAACAGTTTTCCGAATGCCCATTCTCGTTCTAAAACTGTCAAAAAACCAGGATCCCCAACAATCATTCACCTGATCCTCCGCTCATCAGATTCAAAGGGATTGTTTTCTCATGGGACGAATTAGTAGTCAAATTGCGAATCAAAGATCTCAGGTTGGTTTAACTATGGACATTAAGCTCATCAACATTGGTTTTGGTAACATCGTTTCGGCGAACCGTGTCATTGCCATTGTTAGCCCCGAATCCGCCCCCATCAAGCGAATCATCAACGATGCTCGCGATCGGGGTCAACTCATCGATGCCACCTATGGTCGCCGCACCCGTGCCGTGATCATCTCTGACTCCGGCCATGTCGTCCTCTCGGCCATCCAGCCCGAAACCGTGGCCAATCGCTTTGTCGTTAGCAAAGAAACCAACGGCGATAACTAACCTGCTACTCTAGGGCATAAAGAGTGAATACAGGGAAATATCGTCCGGAACCTCCTCTAAGGGATCTTTGTAGAGAAGTCCAACCTGGAATTTTTCTACAAAACTCCCTTCGGGGAGATATATTAAGTAGGCAAAGCTACCAAATTGCGATCGCACATACAGGGATATGAGAACAGGCAAACTCATTGTTTTAACCGGACCCAGCGGTGTTGGCAAAGGCACACTGCTGCGATCGCTCCTCCAACGGCACCCCGAACTTTACCTGTCCACCTCCGTGACAACCCGCGCCCCCCGTCCTGGCGAAGTCAATGGCCAACACTATTTCTTTGTCAGCCGCGCCGAGTTTGAGCAAATGGTGGTCGAGGGCGAGCTACTAGAATGGGCAGAATTTGCGGGCAACTGCTACGGCACTCCCCGTCGCCCCGTTGAACAACAAATCAACCAGGGCCGCTGTGTGCTCCTCGAAATTGAACTCGAAGGCGCTCGACAAATCCGCCAAACCTTCCCCGAAGCCCTCGGCATCTTCATCCTGCCGCCTTCCATGCTGGAACTAGAATTCCGCATTCGCAGCCGCGCCCAGGACTCCGAAGATGCTATCCTACGCCGCCTTGCCCGTGCCCAGTCCGAAGTCGATGCCGCCCATGAATTTGACATTCAAGTGGTCAATGACGACTTAGACAAAGCCCTAGGACGCATTGAGGATGCCCTCTTTGCCCCCACTGTTTCTCGTTAATTCTACTTCCCGTTAATCCCGCTTCTCATTTCTCATTAATCCTATTTCCCGTTAATTCCATTTCTTATTAATCTTCCCGTTAACTCCATTTTGAAATTTGGATTCTGGATTCGTGAGGTGCTTGCCCAAAAAGCCATTGATCAATTCATAGATCTAAATATCAAATTCAATGGATATTCCTTGTATTCATGAATGATGCTAAAAACTAGTTTTGACTCATTGGAGTTGTAAAATTATGCAATTTACTTCTGTGAAATAGGTGTTTCACCAAACTCACCAGAATGACTAAATTGAACGTTCAACGCTCATCAGCCTAAATTCGAGAAAAAGGCATCAGAGAGTCTCTGATGCCTTTTTTAATGAAAAGGTTTTATAAAAAGTTGAAACTAACCTTCGGTTTTGGGCTGCAATAGCCCCTCAGCATCAAACCGCTCCTTCATGGTTTCCTGGAGGTCAAAATACACCTCCCAGTAATCTTTGGTATTCACCCAAGGCCGCACCGCAAACCGAATTCCCGCCTCGCTCCAGTCCAACACGCCCACCTGGGGAAACGGATCTTGGAGAATGCGGCGATCGCTCTTTAAAACGTCCAAGATCACCTGCTTCGCACGGTCAATCCGCTGCTGTACCGGAATCACAAAGGTCAAATCAACCCGTCGCTTATTTTTTGCCGAATAATTGGTGATGTGATCTTCAAACAATTTGCGATGGGGAATAATCACCGTGCGATTATCTGCTGTCTTTAGCGTCGTCGTCAAAAGCTGAATTTCTTCCACAAATCCTGAAATCCCTGCCCCTTCAATAAAATCTCCCACCTTAAACGGGCGAAAAATAATAATCAAAATTCCCGCCGCAAAATTGGTCAACGATCCTTGCAGCGCCAACCCAATGGTAATCCCCGCCGAACCCAACACCGCAATAAATGAAGCTGTTTGTACCCCTAGTTGCCCTAGAGCGGCGATCGTCGTCAAAATCAGGGTGACCACATACAAAATATTGCTGGCAAACAAAATCAGCGTTGCATCAAAATGCGCCCGCTGCATCGCCCGGTTCACCGTCCTCCGCAGAAACCTAGCCACCTGAATCCCAACCAGGAATAGGAGCAGAGCGGCGATCGCCTGGAGTCCCAGATCGGTCACCCACCCATGCAGTTGAGACAGAAATACTTTGGTATCGTCCATCAGCAATTTGAAGTCTTGGGCAAAACGTCAAACTATACCCTACCATCTTCGAGGCGAGGGAGGGAGGAGTGCAGGGAAAGAGGCAAGGCGAAGAGGCAAGGCGTTTCTGGTATGCCCGATAGGGCTTTAGGGAGAAAGGATTGAATGACAATTCTCCGCGTTTTCTGCTGCGCTGCGATTTTAGGAGAATCGGGGAGATCAAAGAATTGTGTTTGGGAGCTTCTTGATTTCCTCCGCGCCCATCACCTTTGTGGCTTCAGGGTTGATGGTTATCCAGCACCAATTAAAAAAAATAAAGAGTCGAGGGATGTTGGATTGCCGCCCCCCTCGACTCTTGTTCTTAAAATGCTCTCAAAACATCACCACTACACAGTGAAGTTTGATGCAGAAAGCGATGTCGCGGTCACACCCCTGAGAATGGCAAGTTCTCGGATTTGACCACCATCTGAAACACTGAGAAGTGTGTTTCCTCCTGACTGCGTCAATCGGACAAAGTCACTGAACGATCGCCCACCACTAATCCGGCTCAGGTTGATCGTGTCACGGTTCTGCGCAAAGTCCGTAATCGTATCAATCCCATCATTTAAGCTCCGGTACTCAAAGATATCGCGACCCCGATTGCCCGTGAGCGTATCGTTGCCAGCGCCACCCACCAGAATATCAGCCGCTAAGCCGCCTCGAATGGTGTCGTCGCCGCCAAAACCGACCAGCGTGTCTCGCCCAGTTCGGCCAATCAGCACATCATTGCCCGCACCGCCCTTCACAAAGTCATCACCGCGACCGCCGTCTACGGTGTCGTTGCCAGCACCACCCCGCAGGCGATCGTTTCGCAGACCGCCACTCAGGACATCATCGCCCGTGCCGCCAATTAGCAGATCCAGGCCCCGGCGTCCCAGCACCCGATCATTGCCCTCACCGCCGTCCACCCGGTCATTGCCCAGGCCGCCGTTGAGGACATCGGTTCCGGCACCGCCCAGGATGGTGTCATTTCCGGTGCGGCCTCGCAGCGTGTCGCGACCCGTGCCGCCGAGGATGCGATCGTTGCCTGCACCGCCATCAATCAGATCGTTACAGCCCAAGCCCCGGATGCGATCGTTGCCGCCCCGAGCAAAGATGATGTCGTTGACGCCATCTTGGCCGTTGAGGCGATCGCGACCATTCGTTCCATTGACCCGAGTCCCTTGCCGACAAACGCCGTCCCCACCCGAGAAAGGCACCCGCTGAGGCGCACTAGTTGCCCCGCGCGAATCGGTGGCCGTGTAGGTAAATTCGGTTTCGGTGAAGCCTGCCCCCGAGCGGAAGAAGACCTGATTGATTTGCGCCGGAGTCAGGACTTGACCGCGAGTGATTGGCGTACCTCCGGTGGCCGGATCGCCCAGGAAAAGGGTGCCCTGGTCTGCGGGGGGAATCGTGGTGATGGTGTAGAAGCCAATGCCATCAGGGTCAGTGGCTGACAGCCCTGTCACCGCAGTGGTGGTTCCTGGGGTGACCGCAGGCGGTGTCACGGTGGGTACCGCTGGCGGGGTATTAGGCGCTGGGGTAACGCCATCGGCAATTGAAGCAGTTACCGTTTGAGGGGTAGCCTCTGTGCCGCCCGTCACCGTCGCGATATCGACGGTGATAGCTTCGTTGGGTTCTGTCAATGTATCCGGTACCCCAGTCAGGGTAATGGTGCCGATGGTGCCACCGGGGGCGATCGTAATGCTATTGGCTGAAGGAGTGTAGTCCACGCCATTTGTCGCCGAACCCCCAAAGCCTAATCCAATCACTACGGGCACAGTAGTCGGTGTACTCAGAGTTGCCGTCACCGTTGCAACCCCACCGTTCTCCGCCAAAGGACTCCCGGTCAAAGCCAGAGTCACATTAGGGTTGGGAACGGGTTCATTGTCGTTGTTGGTAACGGCAATGTCGGGCGGATTCAGCGTTTGATAGTTGGGATCGGTCGAGGTGAAGGTCGTAGTGATCGTGTAGGGGATGGAGCCATCGGCGATCGCATCATCCACCGGAGTAATCGTCAAAACCTGGGGACTATCCCAGTTTTGCGGTGTGAAGGTCAGCGAGGTCGGCGCAAAAGTCCCTTCGGTCGCGTCACCACCGCCAAAATTCAGGACGACATTACTGGTCGGACGTTGGGTCAGCCGAATATTAATGGGAACCGCCGCCCCGCCCTCGGTCGTGGTGATGGTCGGCACCCCTCCTGCCCCAATCGTCACCCCTGCACCTGAGAAACTGGCACCCGGAAGGGCATCCGTGATTCGCAGGTTGCGGATTTCGTGAATATTGGTGCTGTTTCCGGTCGAACTGGCAAACCCAAACTTAAATGTAGAGGGCAGTGCCCCATTGGTTGTTGGAATCAGGAAATTATCAACGTTGGAAGGGGCTTCGTTCGTGTCGGTAAAGTCGCCATCTGCGTTCAGGTCAACCTTGACTGAAATACGCGCTGTTGTTCCGCTCGGTGTAATGTCAATCTTGGCAGTTCGGCGGGTGTTGGTGGCCGGGTCTGTACTCTCAACCCGAGAGGTTTGAGTAGGAAGGTCAATTCCTGGCCCACCCCCCGTGGTCAGATTAGCGGAACCTGCCAGAAAGCCA
>JALOOP010000521.1 GCA_025454315.1 Oculatellaceae cyanobacterium Prado106 | reverse complement strand
TGGCGAATCTTTTGAAGATCTCCTTTCGGCAACACTCTCTAGGGTGCAAGCAGCGACCTTGCTGATTGTGGGGGGCGAGGATTTTCCGATGATTGGCGCGAATGAGGATGCGATGGAACAATTGCAGGGGATGAAACAGTTGGCGATCATGCCGGGAGCCTCTCATGAATTTGAGGAGCCAGGAGCATTGGAGGAAGTGGTTCGATTAGCAAGTGAATGGTTCAGGTTCTATCTCTGTCAACCTCACAGCGATGTTCATCCAGGATAGGAATTTATTCGTCGTTAGGTGCTAATTGCGTTGTGATTCTCCGTCAGTAAAAGAGATTGCAAAAATAAAACTGTTTGTGTTCAGTGTGATGCCAATCAATCCTACCAACACAAGGCGTTCTGCCAAGGAGAAAAGATATGTTTCACAAAATTCTAGTTGCTATTCATTACAAATAGTCAGGTGCTGCGGCTGGCCTCGTGTGATAGCAATTTGAATATCTTGAGCACCTTCGGCGGGCGATCGCCTCGTGCCGATGATAGAACGGTCCAAAATAATAGATACAGATGGGTTGAGCCGTTTTGATTTCCACCCACCAATCCAGGGATGTTGAACCAGGTTTTTTGGGGCGGAAGATCTGAGTCAGACTTTGAAAAAAATTAGGCATAATCATTTCCCTTCCATGATCTGGATAAAACGTGAATCGAGATTTGGAATTGAGACATCTTGGGGAGGCTCTAACTTTGATTGGATTTCCTCCAGGTGCGGCATCTCTTGCCAGAAATGATGATTAAGCGAGTCGGCTCGGCTATTCCATGGATCACCTTCATCGGTCTTGAGTAACAGAGGCAGGGGTTCGCTGAAAATCTTACTGCCTCAGCTAAGGATATAGATCGAATAAACATGCTGCCAACCTGAAAGCTTACATATCAAAGGTGTTGTCGAAGCTTTTATCTTACAATCCTTATCGCCGACAGAGGGTTGTGATGGATACCGAAACTGACCAGAAGCTTAAAGTCAAGTCAACGCTTAAAGCAAAAGAGCGATTCAAGCTCTGGATGGGTCTTTGACTCAGATTAGAATTAACTTGTGAAGAAGTTGTGAGGAAATGTCAAGCTTTGTCAATAATGTGGTTTGAGCGACTCAGGTACATCCTAAAGCTAGCATGGCCTGATGAATACTCAGAAAAAATTTTTGGCTCCGAATATAATCTTGTGGAGAAGGTGAATGTCCTACGGGGGCTGATCGATATGTTTTCAGTGATGTACCCGCAGCTACAAACAATTGACTTTCGCCAAACCGTCAAGCAACTTGAAGTGCCCGTTTATCTGCTCGACGGCGCAGCCGAAATCAAGGGTCGCCGTGACTTAGCCTTAGAGTGGTTCGATCAATTAAAAGCACCCCACAAACAATGGTTTAGTTTTGAGAATGCCGGACATTCTGTCGCTTTTGAACAGTTTGAAGCAGTATCCCGAATTATGGTTGAAACCATTTTACCTAAAACCTATCCAGCGCGTTGACTTGGCTACTTTTTCTGTTCAGACTGCACGACTAGCCCAATTTTATGAGGACTTTTTATGAGAATTGCCCCAGCAAATGCCAGTCGATATCAGATTCCCCTCATCGCCCTCGTGCCATTTCTCCTGATGACATTCGGCTTGGCGTGGGGGCTTTTTGCGATTTTTATCTTGCTCCCTAAGCAGATGGTCGCGATCTTTGGGATATTAAGTGGTCAGCATCCATTGTTTATCTTGGCGGTGTGGGCACCTGCGATCGCGGCTTTTATCACCGTCATATCCTATGCTGGCATTGCAGGCTTGTGGCGTTATCTAAGTCGGTTGTTCCTGTGGCATTGCCCACCCGCTTGGTGTGCCTTTGTCTGGGTCGGCATTCCGCTCTTATTTTACGGCGGTGCAGCATTGAAGGGGAATCTTTTTACCGAGCCGTTCCCATTTTCCTTATATCAATCGCTTATTTTAGCTCTGGCGACAACCTCCGTTATCGGGCCTATTGAGGAATTCGGCTGGCGGGGACTGGCCTTACCGCTGCTGCAACGTCGATTTGCTCCCATCTGGGCCGGATTGATCTTGGGTTTGATCTGGGGCATCTGGCACCTCCCTGCTTTTCTGTTAAGCGGAACACCGCAAAGCACCTGGTCATTTCCTCCATTTTTGATTGGCTCTGTTGCAATCAGCATTATCATCACTCCGCTCTTTAATGCATCGCATGGCAGCATCTTACTCCCTTTCCTAGTTCATTTTCAGCTTAACAATCCGCTCTGGCCAGATGCCCAACCTTACGACACCCTCTTTTTTGTGGCTGCCGCTGTTCTAGTCATTTGGATTAATCGGAAGACGATGTTTAGGAGAGGCGATATCGTGACGGATGTCATTCCCCCATCACGCCGTTTTACAGCAAGCTAAAACAGCGCATGAAACTGGCAAGTAACGGTCGCTTTCTTGGCATCTTAAGATTTCTCAGAACTTCTAATCCAGAGCTGGCAGAGATACCAGTTCTCGATAGTCTATCTAGTTTCGCCATTCGGACAAGACGATTAGTCAAAATGATTACTTTTCTAATTCTGGTACAGCTTGTTTTACCGCTGGGGGCGATCGCTGGGTTGGCGATCGTACCACTCCGAAATCTATTGGGGTTCTGGCTCCAAGCTCTGATGACAGCTATTTTCTTATTCGCACTTGCTCGTGCAGGAATCTGGATGTTTCCCCCCTGGTGGATGCCATATGCCTACAGCCTACTCTTTATCCTGGCCTTGATCATTGGGCTAAAGCGATATCGACCACGACGGCGGATGCCCTCTAGTGGGTTGGGTTGGATCGCGATCATGGGATTTGTGGCCTTGGGTGTATTTTTAGTCAACGAAGCCGCTCAAAGCTGGAGCGGCCAGTTTCCGCCTGCAATTCCGACCGTTGATTTAGCCTTTCCACTCCGAGGCGAAAATTATCTGATCCTCAATGGGGGGAATGATATTCGGGTTAAGGTGGGCGATCGCATTGCTGAGGTGGGTAATTCTGGTGCCAGTGATGAACCGCATCTCCATATCCATGCTCAACGACCTGGCGCATCTGCGGCACCCTTTTCCGGCGATCCGTTGCCGATCCGACTGAATGGACGTTATCTGATTCGGGGCGATCGCGTGACCATACCCTAATCATTCTATCCAACTAGAAAAGAGGCTAACACTATGAACCTTGAATACACCGCACAACTCAAAGAACTCATCCGCTATGCCATCCTTGCCCCCTCCAGCCACAACACTCAATGCTGGAAGTTTCGGTTAGAGGATCGAGGTATTTCCATCCTACCGGACTTGTCTCGGCGTTGTCCCGTGGTCGATCCAGACGACCATCATCTTTATGTTTCTTTGGGGTGCGCCGCCGAGAACCTCAGTCAGGCCGCCAAAGCCCAGGGTTTATCAGGGAAAATCACATTTGATGCTTCCGGTGACGGGGCTGTGCAAATTGCGCTTGAACCCTCATCCTCCACAGTGACTCCACTCTTTGAAGCCATCTCTCACCGTCAATGTACCCGCACCGAATATGACGGCAAACCACTCAGCCCCGAAGAGATTAAGCTGCTTGAAGGAATAGGGCAGGGGGATGGCGTGCGGGTCATGATGCTGACCGAACGATCTGAAATGGAAACCGTTTTGGATTACGTGATGCAGGGCAATACGGCACAGATCAACAACCGTGCCTTTATGAAGGAACTGAAATCCTGGATTCGCTTTAATGACCAGGAAGCAGCCCGTGCAGGCGATGGATTATCTGGTCGAACCACCGGAAATCCATCGATACCTCGCTGGCTAGGGAGCCTGTTATTCAAATTCTTAGTTCGGGTGCAGTCAGAGAATGACAAGATTGCACGCTATATCCGCAGTTCCGCAGGCATTGCTGTCTTCGTATCCGACGTGAATGACAAGGCGCATTGGATCGAAGTTGGTCGCTGTTACGAACGGTTTGCGCTCCAGGCGACTGCTCTGGGCATCCGCAACGCCTTTGTGAACCAGCCTGTGGAGGAAGCGAGTTTGCGGCCTCATTTTGCGAGGGCTTTGGGGTTGCAGTCTGGCAGACCCGATTTGGTGGTGCGGTTTGGGCGAGGGCCAGAGATGCCCCGATCTTTTCGGCGATCGCCAGAAAAGGTAATGGTGTAAAGCAACATAAGGATGAAAGGGGATTGGGCAATGTCCTACAAAGGTTTTACGCTTCAGTATCGTACAATTGGCAGAGTCACAGCCTGGGCTGTATTTGGTCTGGGGATATTGTATGCTGTGACTACAGTTCTTGGACTGCTCTCTCTGCAATCGTCTCAGGAGCCAATCGGTGATCCGTTCTTCTCCATCATGGAACTGCTCACTGTTTTGATCGCACCCTTGATGGTTGTTAGTATGGTCATTGTTCACACCTACGCGCCTTCTGAGATGAAGGTGTATAGTCTGACGGCACTGATCTTTATGATCCTTCTGGCGGGAATTACCTCCAGCGTTCACTTTGTTATTCTGTCGGTCGGTCATCAGATTACCGCAACGGGTTTGGCATGGGTTCCTTTGTTGATTTCTTTCAAGTGGCCATCGGTAGCTTATACGCTAGACATCTTGGCCTGGGACTGGTTCTTTCCTCTTTCGATGCTCTGTGCTGCGCCTGTTTTCAGGGAGAGCAGGCTGGAGAAGATATTGCAAATTCTCATGATTATCAGTGGTGTACTGAGTCTTGCTGGGTTGATTGGTGTGCCGCTTGGGGATATGCAAGTCCGAATGATTGGAGTTCTGGGCTATGCCGTAGTGTCTCCCATTGTGTTTCTACTGCTAGGTATGGTTTTTGGGCTACAGCCTAGAAGGTAACTTTCGTGAAGTCTTCAACAGTGATTTGGTCGGCTCGAACTCCGACTAAGAGAGTTATAGAGTCGTTCCCAAATGGGAGCAATGCAAAATTGTGGGGTGATTTCTGGCGCAAAAAAAAGTAGGATTTTCTGAGTCAAGTGTAAACAACCAGGAAATCCTACGATGAAAAACA
>JALOOP010000520.1 GCA_025454315.1 Oculatellaceae cyanobacterium Prado106 | reverse complement strand
AGATCATGCGGTTAAATGTTGCGATTAATCGTAGTTTGACAATTTCAAAAAATCCTCAAAGAGCCGGAACTAAAGTAGAACCTTTGGCAGGTGATTAAACCGCTTAATTGTGTTTTACTAAATGGGTAAATGCCTTGAGGGATTCCTGATGTTAACTCAAGAACAAAACGCAATTCAAACTAGACCTCTGGGAAATTCCGATCTCCACATTACCCCGGTGGGCTATGGAGCTTGGGCGATCGGCGGCGGTGGCTGGCAGTTTGGCTGGGGGCCGCAAGATGATGAGGAATCGGTGGGCGCGATCCATCGAGCTTTGGATCTTGGAATTAATTGGATCGATACCGCTGCGGTGTATGGTTTAGGACATTCTGAAGAGATTGTTGGAAAAATTCTCAAAGAACGCTCCGATTGCCCCTATGTGTTCACCTAGTGTTCCATGATTTGGAACGACCAGCGAGAAATCGATCGCAGTCTCAAAGCCGATTCGCTACGACGAGAACTAGAAGCCAGCCTGCGTCGTCTCCAGCTTGACACCATCGACCTTTACCAAATTCACTGGCCAATTCCCGCCGAAGATATCGAAGAAGGTTGGAGTACCCTCGCTCAGTTTCAGCAAGAAGGCAAAGTTCGCTACATTGGCGTTTCTAACTTCAACGTGGAGCAAATGCAGCGCGCTCAGGCGATCGCCCCCATCACCTCCCTACAACCGCCCTACTCGCTGATCAAACCCAGTGTAGAGTCCGAAATTTTGCCCTACTGCGAAGCGAACAACATTGGCGTGATTGTTTACTCGCCGATGCAATCCGGGCTATTGACCGGAGCCATGACACCCGAACGAGTCGCCCAACTCGCCGATGATGACTGGCGCAAACAAAACGCTGAATTTCAAGACCCTCGTCTGTCTCGTAATTTGAAGCTGGTTGAGGTCTTGCGGCAAATGGGTCAGACTCATGGGCGATCGCCCGGTGAAGTGGCCATTGCCTGGACTCTGCGCCATTCTGCGGTGACAGCAGCGATCGTAGGAGGCCGCAATGCCAAACAAGTCGAGGGCATTATCGGTGCGGTTCAGTTTCGTCTCAGTGAAGATGAACTGCGTCAAATCGACGCTTTCCTCCAGGAAAATCCCTAGGGCATAAACGTGGTTAACTCAGATCTTGCACCAGTTGCAGGAATCCGCTGCTGATGGTGAACTCAAGTGCTTGGAACGGCTTCGTTTGCAGCCCGCCCGTCGATGAATCACGGGCTATTAGCCCAAAGTCCATTAAAATGGACTGCGGAAGCTGGATGGCTCTCTAGACAGGCTTTTCAACCCATTTTAATGGGTTTTGTCTATTAGCCCGCAATTCATTCGCGGGCGAGTCTGGCAATGACTCATGAGACAGGTGCAAGATCTCAGTTAACCGAAAAAAAAGGTAGGTCGTTGACCTACCCAAAGATGCTTCTCAAGCAAGGTTGAAAAAGGGGAGTGATGATTTAAAACAGGTTGACTTAACCCGAGTTAACGATGATGGGCGATCGCTCCCACTAAAGGCTGTGGTACAAACTGCGGTACATAGGTTTGAACAATGTAGGGAAGTGCTGTGGATTGTTCCACCTGCAAAGTTTGCAGTAGAGCAGCTAAGTCCGCAGTGGCTGTAATCAGATCCGCTGAGGGTTGCCAGGATAGTTGATGTAGACAAACTTGCAGGTGGGCGATTTCCTTGGCTGCCGTTTGGAGTAAGGTCGATCGCACATCGGGTGGATGCTTGGCGCTGGCGCGTTTGAGGCTAGCCTGTAAGCCCTGAATAATCAGAGCCAAGATGCCTTCAAAAGCTTCAGCAGCAGTGCCTTCGGCTTTTAAGTGGTTGAGTTCGGTACCCCAGTGCAGAATTTTGAGCAGGGTTTCTGCTGGGGTGCGGCGGAACAGAGATGCCGAGATTTGCGAGACAGCAGCAGCGAGGGCTGTTTTGAGTTGGGCAGGCGGCAGAGGTCGATGACATAAATCCTGCAGCAGTGTCAGTTGTTGTTGGAGCAAAGCCGTTGAAAAAGCAGGCACTTCCGACAGAATCAAATCACCCGAAGCATCAATGGTTTTGGTGGCGCATTCGATCACATTAATCAGGGTATTAATCTCGGTCGGCTGGCTCCAATCCACCTGTCCCCGGAAGAAACTTTCCTCATAGCCCACGGTGACACCCTGAAAATAGATGAAGTTAGGCTGCCCAGATTGCTGAATTTTGTAGAGTGCAACTTCTAAGGTTTCAACAGGCCAACCTAAGTTGCGACAGAGTAGAAATTTCAGGCGTTTGGGTTCGGCAAAGACCAGAGCATTCAACAGTAAATGAGTGGCTTCTTGCAAATTCTGCCCGACTACATAACGGTGAGGTGCATGAATGTTGACGGGTCTACCCTGCTGGATCTTCTGGTCATACTGCTCACAGAAAGAACTGTTGTCCAGCATATGGGTAAAGCGCACCATCCCATAGGTGACCTTGCCTTGTTGAACCGCCTGCGCCAACTGCCATTCCATCATTTTTTTAGAAGCGGCATAGACTTCGCCCGTGAGATAGCGTGAGGCTTTGCCCGTGGAAGAAACGATGCACTGCTTGACCTGGTGCGTCTCACAAACTTGAATGACATTTTGAGTGCCAAAGATGTTGTTGGTGATGGTTTCTAGAATCTGTTGTTCTGCGAGCCAGGGCAGCCGTTGAGCGGCTAGATGGAACACAATGTCGGGTTTTTCGGTAGCAAAAATCCGATCCAAAGTGGAGAGGTTGCGAATATCGGCAGCGTATTGAATGACGGGAATTCCGGAGAGATGGAGCGATCGCCCCGCTTCTCCCTCTACCGTTTCTTCGGTACAACGCGCCTTATCCACCGAAACGATGCGTTTTACTCCAAGCTGCAATAACTTTTGCATTAAACAAGTGCCTACACATCCTTCCCCGCCCGTAATCAGAACCACTTGATGGGAGAGGCGATCGCGTACTTCTGTCTCATATAAATGAATGCCACGCACCCAAACCTCAGCAAACGGATCACCCTGTAGCAAACCATCCGCTTGATAAGCTTGAATCAGTTGTTGCGTCAGGTTTTGTAGCGTTGCAATTAACTGTGGATCTTGCGGTTCTGGGGAACCTGGGGGAACCAGGGTTTGAATCTGAGCGATCAGGTCAGTCAGACTGAGGGTAGATGTTGGAGCCATGAGGGTTGTTTCAGGTGACGAGATGGAATCAGGTTGAGTTGCGATAACAGCGGAGTCTGTCATAGAGGTTTTGAGGACTGACAATAGGACAGAAGAATCAGAGGCTTCAAAGGCATCAGATGGAAAAATCAGAAGAACGCATTACCGCAGGATCAAAGCTGTTCGATATAACTATCTGGGAAGATCCAGATTGGGAAACTCCAGTTTGACCGATAGGAAAGACGTTTTTCAGAAATAACACTGATCTTTTGAATAGGTACATCCTAAACTCAGTACCCTATGGTTCTCCCGAAAACCTACCGAAATTTTTCATCTGTTCATCAATTTCAAATTGGTTGTAAAGCTTGTGTAAACTGGGTTGTCACGCCGTTCTCCTCGTTCTCAACCTGGGGAATCTAAACTTTTTCTAAACTCATTTTCATTTTCGGCTCATTTTTAAAAGACTTTTCATACATCTTTCATGGGGAATTCACGGAGATCGCGGAACTTAAGGAGTGTCAGCCACAAGGCAAAACGACACCAACCGATTCGCTTCTTGTTATCTCTGCACAACAGTTAGGAGGTTTTCCCATGAAACGCCTTATCGTAGGCATTGCTTCAAGCCTAGTATTCGCTGTAACACTGGCTCCGGGCGCACAAGCGCAGACCCAACCCACTCCCGCCGACCTGGCCAGTCTGGCCCGTAACGGCTATTTCGCCGAGCAAGGTATCCCTAGCCACGCCCGATTAGACCATGCGGTTCAGTTTGACCAAGTTTCAGCCGCTGATGTGGTGCGGGCTGCGGTTCAAACGGGTCGCATTGAGTCTGCTCAAATCAACAATGAAAGCTTATTGAATGCACTGCAAACCAAGTTGGATGGTCATGTCCAAGGGGATTAGTGCGCCACTTCGCTCAGTCATCGTTTCCCAAGGTTCAACCCTTTTTGAATGGGTTCTCTTTTTGAATGGGTGATTGAGCGGCGATCGCCACCCACCCCACCCTCATCCTTATCGTCACCATCAATTTTCTCATCACGTCCTATCCCATCTCTTATTAGGAGTCATCATGAAACGCTTCATCCTCGCAGGTCTTTCTCTGTTCGCGCTCTCTGCTGCCTATCTACCCAATTCCCCCATCGGCGACTCATTCCCCACCCAAGAAACTCGCCAAGCCCTCAACGATCGCTTTGAAGAAGCCCGTCGAGAAAACCTCAATTCCCTCAACGACCGCTTTGACGAAGCCCGTTGGAATAACCTCAATGGTAGCTGTCTATTTTCCCAGAGGTGATTTTTCCCCAGAAGTGTGATAAGTTGCAGAACAACTGCTCTCAGTTGATGACTTGATCACCCCCATGAAGCC
>JALOOP010000519.1 GCA_025454315.1 Oculatellaceae cyanobacterium Prado106 | reverse complement strand
CCTTTCGCCTTTCCCCTTTCCCCCTTCGCCTTCTACACAGAAAGACCAGGGGTCTCTTCGTCTCCTGATAGAACATTCCATGAAACCCTTTCGCCTTTCCCCTTTCCCCCTTCCCCTCCTAAGCATCCACCGCTCCCCCCGGCTGCACCACCGCCTGCCGCTTTGCCTTCTCGACCGGATTCATCCAGCGCTCCAATTGGCTAAATGCCTGGGAGGAAAGCAGCGTCAGGACTAGATAAACCAGAGCCACAGCGGTGTAAATCTCAAACGATCGATAGTTCTGCGCCACAATCAACTGCCCCCGCCGGAACAGTTCAGCAAACCCAATCACCGCAACCAGACTGGTGTCCTTCAACAGCGTAATAAATTCGTTGCCCAAAGGTGGAATCATGCGGCGAAAGGCTTGGGGAAAAATGACATAGGCCATCGTCTGCACTGAACCTAGTCCCAGCGATTCAGCGGCTTCCCGTTGTCCTGTTTCAATGGATTGAATGCCGCCTCGAATAATTTCGGCCAGATAGGCTGCGCTATTGAGGCTAAGTCCTAGGATAGCGGCGGTAAGTTGGTTCATTTGAAACTGGAGGCCAAGCTGTTGAACGATCGCTGGCAGCCCAAAATAGATCATGAACAACTGCACCAGGAGCGGCGTTCCCCGAAAAAAGTCAATGTAACAACGCGCCGCCAGACTGATAGGCTTAATGGGAGATAAACGGGCAATGCCAATCAACGCACCGCCAATCATTCCAAACACCACAGAGATAGCAGTCAAGAACAGGGTCACTAACGCACCCTGAAGCAGATTGGGCAGGGCATCAACAATGATCTGAATGAATTCAGGCATAGTCTCAGGAATGGGTGAAGGGACGTTATCAAGAAACCGTTCAATCAATAAACAGAGAATTCTAACTTTAAATGTTCTAACTCTAATTCAGCCAACAAAACGTTAATAGAACTGCTTTGATCAGAAATCAAAGATCAGAAATCATTAATCAAAAACGGATAGGGAAATTAGAAAAGTCTTCCCCTATCCATTCCAGATGCTCGGTCTTTGACCCCACTTTACGGAACACCGCAGTCAGGCCAAAGAACTCAGAACCGTGACTTATAGAGGAGCCGTTTCGGGCAGAGTCGGCGGTTGGCCACCAAACCATTTCTGGTAAATTTCAGCGTACTTGCCGTTACCCAGAATGGTCGTCAACCCCGCATTCACCTTGTCCAGATTGGGCGAATCCTTGGGCATGGCAATGCCGTAGAACTCTTCAGTGAGGAGTTGTCCCACAACCTTTAAGCCCTTGATATTGCCGCTCTTGATGGCGTAGAGGGTGACAGGTGCATCGTTGATCACCGCATCGACATTGCCGTTGGACAGTTCTTGCAGTGCCAATGGGGCAGAGTCAAAGGTGCGAATTTCGGCTCCTTCAATTTTTTCGGCTTCTTTTTGTCCGGTGGTGCCAATTTGCACGGCGATGCGCTTGCCCTTGAGCGAATCGAGGGAGGTGACATCGGTGGTGGCCTCTTTGGTGGCGATCGCCAACCCCGCCTTGAAATAAGGCCGCGAGAACGAAACCGTCTGCGCCCGCTCTTTGGTAATCGTCATGGCGCTAATAGCTGCGTCAATGGTGCCTGCTTGTAGCGCCGGAATAATGCCATCAAAGGGCAAACTCTGAAACTCCACGGTGAACCCTGAAGCTTCCCCAATCGCCTTGAACAGGTCAATGTCAAATCCTTCCAATGTGCCGTCAGCAGCCTGGGACTCGAAGGGAGGAAAAGCGGGTTCAGTAGCGACTCGAAGAACATTGCTGCCGCCTGCTGCCCCAGAACTACCGCTGGTCGTACTAGTGCCACAGGCCGCGAAGGTGAACGCACAAATGAGGCCGAGTAGTCCCGGCAATAACCGTCGTAAAAACTGCGATCGCGTCAATCTAAACATGCTGAAAAAGCTCTCCGTAAAATCTCTTTAGGATGGGTGATTTAGAGCAAAGGTCTAAGCGCTAGATCTAAAAACAAGAGGCTAGCTCTAAGAACCAGATAAGTGAGCAATGTTCATGCCACAGAAATATTAGAGATTCCATTATGGTGCAGCGACATAGGATACGGTGAAATCCCTTGGTCAAAGTTAATGTGCAATGTAATGTACAAACTGTAATGTGCAATATCAAGCACCCTCAACTCATCCTTCTACACAAAACCAACTCTACACAAAACCAACTCTAGGCAAAACCAACTCCAGACTAGGCTCCCAGTCAGGGCATAGCCCTCACTTGAGCCGTCCCTTTTAGGAATACCTGGTCTATCTTGGACTGAATCTAACTTCAAAACGGTGTAGCAATACACTCTGATGAAATCCAGAAACCATGCTAAGAAGAAAACCTGGAGATGGAATTTCAACTTTTCAGGGTAGCCCTTTAGAGCCAGGTATCAGGCGTGATCATCAGGATCAGGCGTGAAGTTAACTTTTGCAGATTCTCCGGCCACGACGTAGCCAGGAATACTTAGAATTTAATATCATGCTGAGACACCGCTGGCTGAAGCAGAAACCCCACCATTGCAAAATTACAGAAAAATTAAAGAATTAGCGCCTTGAGATCCCCGCTCTCCTTGACTTCTAAGTTCTGTATTCCATCGTCTTAATTCCAGTTCATTTAACCCTTTAACGACTAGGTACTCTCGATGAACAGCACCTCTGCCGCGATCGCATTCAACCAGCTTGAGAAAAGTTTTGGCACCCTCAAAGTGCTGAAAGGCGTAACGGGTCAGATTCACTCTGGCGAAGTGATTGCGGTGATTGGCTCCTCGGGCTGCGGCAAGAGTACCTTACTGCGGTGTTTCAACCGTCTCGAAGCCATCAACGGCGGCCAACTCCGGGTCAACGGCATCGACCTCTCCCAGCCCCACCTCACGGCTCAACAACTGCGACAACTCCGCACCGAGGTGGGCATGGTGTTCCAGCAGTTCAACCTCTTCCCCCACATGTCCGTCCTCGACAACCTCACCCTCTCCCCCCAAAAAGTCCTCAAACAATCCCCTGGAGAAAGCCGAGAAGTCGCCCGGTTCTTCCTCGACAAAGTCGGCCTTCTGCAAAAAGCCGGAGCCTATCCCGACCAGCTTTCCGGCGGCCAGAAGCAGCGGGTAGCGATCGCCCGTTCCCTCTGCATGAAACCCAAAATCATGCTCTTTGACGAACCCACCAGCGCCCTCGACCCCGAACTGGTCGGCGAAGTCCTCAGCGTCATGCAGCAACTCGCCGAAGAAGGCATGACCATGGTGATCGTCACCCACGAAATGCAGTTCGCCCGAGAAGTCGCCCACCGTGTCATTTTTCTCAACCAGGGCTGTGTCGAAGAAGAAGGCGCAGCGCGACAAGTGCTGACCCATCCCAAGAGCGATCGCCTCCGGACTTTCTTGAGTCGGATGAATTTTGCGAAGGCTTGAGTGGGGAATAGGGAGTGGGGAGTGGGGAGTGGGGAGTGGGGAGTGGGGAGATAGGGCGGGGGAAAGGGGAAAGGGGAAAGGGGAAAGGGGGGATGCTTGGAGTTGTTCTTTGTTTGGCTTCAATGACACTCCCATGATGCTATTTCGGAATTTAAACCAGCTTTGCTGCGAAAGCTGGGGAGTTTCCAGAAATATGAAGAATTGTATGGAAAGCTATAGTCCGAAGGGGGGCAAGTAAGGTAACCTACCCATAGAATTTGGGAAAGAAAAATGGGCTGTGAATTCCCATTGGAGTTGGCAATCCTGGATTGTCGATTTTTGGGCGATCGCACTCCCTAACCTCTCTGAATCTATCCCTAGCTTTCAGTTTCTACGCCTGTGGAGCCAACATTGGCATTACGGGCTTCTAGAATGCGCGATTGAACCAACGTTAGACAAACCTGCTTAATTTAAACGGTTGAAATTTAGCGAAAAAGTTGATTTCTGATAAGGTAATGGCTAAATCATGATTTGAAAGGCAGATTTACGCCCTTCCTAATCTCTATAACTTTAGTCAAACCCAGTTTCTGAGCAAGTTCCACCTCGAATGTTCCTAATCGTCACTCGGTTCATCAGCTTTCTTAAGAGATTGCCTTTGCCAAACATGATTCACGCCATCAGACTCTATCCATCCCTTCTTGTGGAATAGGCATTCCGTCTGCCCCAAACGGTGGACAGTCAGGATGCTAAACCATAAGCATGGCTCCCGGATCAGTCCTCAAGCGGCATGAAACACGCGCGGAAAAATTCTGGGCATCTCCTGGATATCTCAGTGCGATTTCTTAGTGCGATTTCATTGAAATTAATGTTCCTGAAATTCAGCCAGCACCTTTGGCGAACCGCCCCCCAGCCCCCAACTTTGGGGGAGCCGAACCTTCTAGGAGTTCTCACTGGGCGATCGCAAAGACTTCCATGCACTCAAAACCAGGAAGCTTCCATTAACTCAAAGTCCCCCAGAATTGTAGGGCTGAAATTCAGACTCCTGATTCCTCCGTTTGAATGGGTTTCGGCAGCTAACGATAAAATCGGGCATTCCGTTTTCCTTTCAAAAGGATGAATCAGCCCTACCCCAAAGTTGGGGGTTGGGGGGCGGCTCGGATCGTTATTTCAGTGACATTAATAACTAAGATGCTTCAGTGGAATGCTTACAAAAAATACGGTGGATTTTGTTGATCGATTTATTGATCTACCTGCTGAGCTAACTCAGAAAGTTTAATCTGGAGATCAACTGAATACTGATGGATTTGATTCGGCTCATCCTTTCGCGCCAAGCTTGCCTGCAACTGCCGCATCAAGCTTCGGATGTCGTGACGCAGATTCTGAGCAAACTGCATTCCAAAATCTAAAGCGGCTATCTTCAGTTGTTGTTCGCCCTGCAAAATTAAAGATTCGGCCTGATTGCGACGCTCTGTAGATTCTAGAGTCATGGCTGTTCTCCCAAGTTATTCTCCCAATCTATCCCGGCCTAACTATCGAAACTCACCTTGATTGAAAGCCACGAGCCAATCTTTGACCCAGTAGGTGGCGCGGCAGTCGTCTTCGTTGTAGCGCAGGATTGCTTCTAGGTGGGTGCGATCGCCCGTTTCTAACCACTGCGAGTACCAGCAGATCGACTGTGCGCCGTTCGCTTCCGCATCTCGCCAGTCAAAGCCAATCCAGCGGGCGATCGGCTTGAGGGCATAACTTTCGACGGGGAGAATAGCCACTCGCGTCACCCGCTCATGCAAATCGACAAATCTTCTCACCAATGGTTCAATTCGGTGGGACGGTGTGCCGTAGTATTCAGCCATTTTTCTGACGGCCTGGAGTTCATAGGGGCAAAAGTGGAAAATAGGCGCGTCAGGATATTGCCAGACCAGATCTAAGAATTGCTCCCAGATGACTCGTTCTTCTTCGTGGCGTTCGGCCAGGAGGGGGTAGAAAACTTCGGTTTGGGCTTGGCGATCGACCACCAGCACCCCATGCAGATAAATCAAATTATGCTCAGGAGCCGCCTCAATGTCGAAATAGAGTTCGACCGGAGCCGTCGGCAGTTCGTGATCGGCCAATAGATAGAGCGGCGGTTCTGAGAGGTAATGCTCAAAATGGGGCAGGGCACGATTGTGGAGGGTGGCTTGTGCCTGCTGGACAATCCGGTGGGCAACCTGGGCACCAAATCCGGGAAGCGTTTCGAGGCGATGGACGGGGGTTGTGGCCAGGGATTCGACCGTGGTTAGCTGGTGGGTCTTGAGGTGGACATAGCGGGTAGGCGTGACCCCTGGCAGCAAAGAGAGATGGTTAGTTTCTTTGGCGACACTGTAACAATGGCTGAGCCAGGGACAGAGATCACAGCGATTGTGGGCAATGAAGACTTCCGGTTCTTCGGGCTGCTGGAGGGTTTGGATGCAGTCGGTGAGAATTTCCTCCATGCGGGGCAGCAGTTCCACCAGATCGACCGCGTAGGTTCCCCGTTGCCGCAGGATGAGCCAACTATTTTCGGGCCAGGCTCCTTGCACCGCAGCTAAAACATGGGCATGATAGGCGGCCATCACCTGGTAATCCATCTTGGGACGCTTGCCCAGACGAATATCGAGAGGCACATAGATCCAATCGCCAAAGATGGAATGCCCCGGATGTTTGACGAGAAGATTCGGGCGGGTGACCAGATGAACGCCGTTTTCTAGGGGCACCCAAAGCACGCCTTGGGCAATGCGATCGACCCCCTGTTCCATCAAAGCCAAGGTTGCTTGAGCGCCTGCAATCCAATCTTGGCGCGGATAAGTCGGGTGGTGGGCAGGTTCTTCCGCCAGGACATTGGCCTGATGCGCGATGCTATCTTGCCGCAGCTTCATCAGGTAGTCACTGGGGCGATCGCGCAATCCTGGATCGCTGTACAAATCCAGGTAAGCCCGTCGGCGACAGCGCTGATGGTGAAACAAAAGCTCGTCGGTAATCCACAAACCTTCCAGAATCGAAGCGGCATCTGGGGTCTGGGCAGCAGGTTGACGATTGGGCACAAGAACGAGCGAGGCTGAATGTTCTCCCTCAGCCTCTAGTGCGTGGGGGGGGTAGGGGTTAACCGTCAAAGCCCTCCTGACCGAGCCAAGCTAGCCCTAAGCCGCTGGCACCCGTCACCGTTCTAGGATGTCTCGTTGTAATCTGCCGACCTATCATGAAGTTTAATGGGATGTCCTTTCTATGACTTTAGCTTGATTCTTCTGATTTTGCTCGTATTATAGGTTGCTTTTTGGAAGAAAGTTCGTTAGTGAATGGGGGAGTGGGGAGTGGGGAGTGGGGAGTGGATGGGTAACAGAACAGGGTGGATGGGTGAATGGGTGAGGGAGACTGGAATGATTTATCCATTCAAGAATTTCTGCTTGTGAAATTTCTTGTGATCAAGAAAAGGGATGCATTGCAATTTAAGAGTTTCTGCTTGTGGAATTTCTTGTGTTTAAGAGAAGGAATTCATTGCAATACCCATCCACCCATCCACCCATCCACTCCGATCGCCCTCTGTGTCTGATACAGGACAGCTTTTTCTAAAGGGAGGGGATGATGGCGAAGACGGAGCGGGAAAAGATGTTGGCCAATGAGTTGTATTTGGCTTCTGATCCGGAGTTGCGGCGGATGTATTGGGCGGCGCAGGAGTTGCTTTATCGGTTTAATACGGCGCTGCCGGGGGAGGAGGCGGTGCGGCAGGAGGTGTTGCGATCGCTCCTCGGGGCAGTGGGGCAGAACTGCCAGATTATGCCGTCCTTTCGCTGTGATTATGGTTGCCATATTTTTATGGGTGACCAGGTCTTTCTGAACTATGACTGTGTGATTTTGGACTGCAATGAAGTTCACATTGGTAATCATGTGTTGATGGCTTCTAAGGTGCAAATTTATACCGCCTATCATCCCCTAGAAGCTGAGGTGCGGCGATCGGGCTTGGAGGCAGCAGCGCCCATTGTCATTGAGGATGATGTGTGGATTGGGGGGGGAGCGATTGTTTGTCCGGGAGTCACTATTGGGAAGGGTACGACGATCGGGGCGGGGAGTGTGGTGACGAAAAATATTCCGGCTAATGTCGTTGCGGTGGGGAATCCCTGTCGTGTGATCAAAACCTTGGACGGCTAGTCTATCCATTTCGTCTCAGACGCTACCCAAATCGTATCTTTCCTGTTCATCTTTGGATTTTGGTGAGTATGGAAAATCTTGGATGTTGATGCGATCGCCTGCACTCAACGCATCTCTGATACAGTATCTCTAAACAGTTTGCTATCAATACTCATCGCAGTTCCGTTGCGTTAACTTGGAGGAGTATTTTCGTATTCTCAAACTTACGGAATTGTAGGCTTGATAAAGCATTAGAGAAGCGTTTCCTTGAAAAGAGCGCATCCTTCCACGAGAACGCCTGGATTGAATTCAACAAATCCTGTCATTGAATCAAGATTCACGGCTGTGATGTTGGGTTACACTACGTCCACCCAACCTACAGTTTTGTAGGTTGGGTTAGCGAAACATAACGCATCTTCTAACAATAGGCATCCTCGGGCATCTTCCATAGAGCAACAGCATCGAGATATCGCCGAGTTGTCCGAGTTGCTCTATAATTTTGATGACGATTCCCTATTGCGCGATCGCCCCCTCCCCTTATGACAGCCCCATCCTCACTTCCCCCCAACCTACAGCGCATTGTCCAAAAGTTCGAGCAGATCGCTGAACCCAAGCGGCGCTACGAGTATTTGCTCTGGTTCGCCAAACGCGCACCGGAACTCCCCGAAGCGGAACAAGTCGCCAAAAACAAAGTGCCCGGATGCGTCTCCCAGGTCTATGTCATCGCCACACTCCAAGACGGCAAAGTGACCTTTCAAGGGACTTCCGATGCCCAGATCACCAAGGGCTTAATTGGGATGCTCATGGAAGGACTCAATGGGCTAACCCCAGACGAAATCCTTCAGCTCACGCCCGACTTTATTCAGCAAACCGGGCTTGATGTCAGCCTGACCCCCTCTCGCAGCAACGGCTTCTACAATATGTTTCAGTTCATTCAGCGTCAGGTCGCAGAGTGCCTGGTCGCTGATTCACACTCCAACCCAATCCCCTCGTGACATAGAATCTTAGATCCAGGAGGGAGGTTTTGATCTACAGTGACTTTACGCTAGAGATGGTCATTGAGCAATTTCACCTTCGCGTTCAGGAGAATCGCTTTATTGCTGAAATTCCCCCTGCGACTCCTAGCAATTTACTGGTAGCGATCCTGGAGCAAGAACTCCCTTGGGCGATCGCCGTGGGTTCAGAAATTGCCCGCTATATTGCCTCGGCAAATAAAGTGAAAGCGTGATGGGGGGTGCGAAGCACCCCCCATCACGCTTTCACTTTATTTGGTGCATTCTCTTTCATTGCCGAG
>JALOOP010000518.1 GCA_025454315.1 Oculatellaceae cyanobacterium Prado106 | reverse complement strand
TGAGGACTAAAGTCCTCACTACAAACAGGCTTGTAGTAAGGACTTCAGTCCTTACAAACCCGCATCTAGACCCATAAAACTGGAAACTAGAATCTGTCAAATCCGGCAATACTAGGAATTGCTCCTAGGACTCGTTAGGTTTTGCAGAAGTTTCATTACCCGATTGATTCGTCAATCCTCATTAGTCGGCATACTGCTATAGCTGTGACTACGCGCCTTGTCTCCATGCGGTTGGAATATGCAGGTGAGACACCTTTAGAAGTCGAAGGCATCACCAAAAAGCAAGTGCAGCTTGGGACATAAATTCCCAAGCTGCAAATTTGTCGATTTATTCGTCGCTCTATCAACCCTAGAAGCAGGTCTAGAAGTTGTAGCCAACACCCAGCGTGATCCCGATCTCTGTGTCATCGAAGAAGGCAAAGTTGACTGCCGCGTTGCCTGTCAGACGATCGGCAATGGGAATATCAATGCCAGCAGTGGCCAGCGGACGAACCACCGCTTCACCGTCTGTTGAGATGGCAACCCCACCGCCGACAAAAGGAGCCGCATCGAGCCGGAGATCTCCAGATTCAGCTACCGATGAAACTGGGAAATCGATCGTTACTGGTACCAGAATCGTGGGATCGTTGCCACCAATCATCACCGCTGGACGAGCCGAGAAGTTACGGGCTAGGCCAATTTTACTAATGATCGCAAAACTGCTCTCTCCCAAGGAGGTTTCACCACCTAGCCCAATGTTGCCGCCGATGCCAATGTAGCTAGGCCCCGAACGAGTTGCACGACCGGGATCGACATCCAGTTGAGCCACGCGATCGTCAGTAGGTTCGGTTGCCTCCGGTGATACTGTTGCATCAGTGGTTTCGACATCTGCAACGACGCTCGTGGGTTCTGAGGACGAAGGCAGAGTGGCCGACAGGTCACTGGCGGAAGTAGAATTGGCCGTCTCGGCACGATTCGCTTCCGCAACGACTAGAGCTTCGGCATCAGCGCTGGCTGCGCTGGGGGATTCACTGGCTTCAGCGGATTCGACGGCGATGGGAACAGGCAGAGGTAAAGAGAGTTCGCCGACTGCGCTGGGTTCAACTTCGCTGGAGTCGGCTTCACTGAGATCAGCGACCTCGAATTCAGCGACCTCGAATTCAGCGACCTCGAACTCAGAAACAGTCAAGTCATCTACAGTCAAGTCATCTACAGTCAAGTCAGCGTCACTGAGTTCGGCGACGCTGGTTTCAGAGGACAATTCAGAGGAAAGGGATTCTGCGTGAGCCGCTGTCGTGCCTAGGGTGAGTGCGATCGCCGTCATCCCTGCTAGCGTAAAGCCCCGATTGAAACTTCGAGTGTTGAATGAAGTCATGGTGATTTTTCTCCTTGGTGTCTTATCGAGTGTTTTATGAGAGATCCAAGGCTAGGAAAATGGAACCAAATTGCCCAAAAAATCGAATATTTTTAGGCAAAGAGCCTTGCATTGTGAGAATTTGGTAGATATCCTCACCATAAAAACTGAAACACTGAATTACGTCGTCCAACAGAGAGATTCTGAGCAATTAATCATGAGTATGCTCTTTGACTAAAAAATAGACAGCAAAACAATAAAAAAGGCATGACTCTGGCCGTTTTGCGTCCAAGGTCATGCCTCTAGCGATTGCGTATTCCGGTGATTCGCGGTCTGATGAATGGTCTATAATGCTTGTCTCAAAAGGTTAATTTCGGGTTGATTTCTAAGTTCTAGTTTCAAAATTTTGGTCAGTGTTCTAGATGCTTTGTTCTAGATCTAGATTCTAAATCTGGGTTCTAAATCTGGATGGTGGAGTCTGGTGCGAACTCGACTCCTGTGCGATCGCCCGTATTGGTCACCAAGAGATCCCGAAAGCTGTGGATATCAACCCCGATCGCCTGACAAGCCTGCTCTAACTGCCGTTCAAAAGCATTCAGGTCATGGCCATAGCCACAGCGCTCAGCCGCAGCCGTGATCCCCTCCATACTGTTGGCACGGGCACAGTCAATCAAATCGGTTCCCTGAAGCGGAGTAAAAGAAGCCATAGCGCAAAATCCTAATCATGCAAAATCCAAGATGAAACAACGGGATACTCTATCTTTTTCGACAAAGTATCTCCTCACTATTTTTCCAACCTAACAGTTCCGCCCTATAGAACCATCCCCATCCTTCCCCAGCCACATCCCCCTGAAAAAGGAGAAAGCCTTCCAGCAAAAAGCCGACCCCCATTCACCCTAGCAACTCACCCTTACCCCCCCCTTTCGCCTTTCCCCTTTCCCCTTTCCCCTTTCGCCTTTCCCCTTTCGCCTTTCCCCTTTCGCCTTTCCCCCTCTAATAATCCGGCACATCACTCTCCTTGACTGGCTCCTTCGTCTCCTTGGGCATGAAGTCCGTACAGCAAATCGCCCGCTTGGTCAGCGCATCGGCGGGGCGAACCGCACATTGTAGGTAAATACTTTTTGAGAAGAATCGGCAATGCTTGCAGGGGATCTTCTGAAAGGACTTAAGGGTGACTTCTCCCGTTTTAATGATCTTTAGAATCTCGGGAAAGAGTAAATAGAGGATAATCAGTACCGTGATCGACCAGAAAGGAACCAGAAACCAGGTTGCGCGGGGAACAGAGCGTGCGTGTGGCCCAGATGGGTAGGGCGTAGGGGCAACCTCGGTCGTGAGGGCATAGGAACCTGTCTGCGCGTTGGCAAGCAGCGTCTCTGCTGTAGAACTTTCTGCATCATTCTCTACAAAAGACGAAGAATGCCAAAGAGATACACCTGCTGATTCATCAGGTGACGCTAGCGTAGACTGAAATGGAAGAGTAGAGTCAACAGACATGGGATATAGACATGGGATGTACAAGATGTAAAACTGGACTATTGATGAGACTGATGACGAGCCAAACCCCTTGTAGGTGTGGATCTCTGACTGGCTTCTACCTGCTGCGTCGATCCCTGGGGAACGTTGGCATCCTGTTCAATCCACTGATGCCCCATCACCACAATTCCTGAGCAAGCCGAGATTACTAAGAACATGCAAAGTAACCGATTCTTGTTTAATGGCTTTGCATCATCGATTTGAGCCTTTTTGCCGTCCTTGTAACCCACCAAATATCGGCTACTATAGATCACCTCACGGACGATCGCCCCTCGATTTTTATAGCCATCTACATATCCCCTCAAATATTCCGGACTTTGCGTCAAATGTCGCCTCAGCATCTTCAATTCCTCTACCTAACCCTGCTAAAAAAAACTGCTAAAAGCGGTTCCTCAACAAAGCACATCCCGGTGCATTGTTCAGATTGCTCACTATGTTGTTTAATGTAAAAAGAAGCATCCCTCTATCCCTCCCTCGAAGGAGAGACTTTCCAATGTCGCTGTAGTACCCTATTTGAGGGGATTTTCAGCAAACTGATGCATTCCCAAAGAATCATCACCTGACGGGCATTTGGGAAGTAAAAAGAGCGGAACTCCTGATTCTTCAGTGTTAAGAGCGTTTATCTGAATTGGACAAAACTATGCCCCAAAACCATGCCAAAACGGATTACCATCGAACCCCACCTTGACCTTAAGGAACTCGAAAACCGCTATCGCCATGCCAAAGACACCGTCGAACAAAGCCACTACCAAATCATCTGGCTGTTAACGCAGGGCAAAACCACAGAGGAAGTCTCTGCCATCACGGGCTACAGCCGCAGTTGGATCTATGAACTCGTTTGGGGCTACAATCGCCTCGGCCCTGACAGCCTCGGCGACAAGCGCCACGAACATCCCGGCGCAAAACCCCTCCTCGACGAAGACCAACAGCAGCTCCTCTGGCAAACCCTCCAGTCTCCCCCACCCGACGGTGGCCGCTGGAACGGTACCAAAGTCTCCCACTGGATTAGCCAAACCCTAGGTCGTCCCGTCAGCCGTCAACGAGGCTGGGAATACCTCAAGGCCATGCGATCGCGCTCTTTCCAAAAAAAGCAAAAGCAGGAACCTCCCTCATCGGCTGAATCACAGTCTGAGTCACAGTCTGAGTCACAGTCTGAATCTCAGCCTCATGAATCGCAGTCTGAGTCAGCTTCCACCCGGAAGTCTCGATTCAGAAGAACCAGCAAAACTTCTTCTTAGATTTTGTCATGGGTGATTCGTCAAACGTCCTGGGTCAATTGTTGTGCGTCATTGGGTATCGGGCATCTACCACTTGAACAGAAGATTGACAGTTGACCCAAGGCGAATGACCCCTGACAAAACGGAAGAAGTCGAACTAAAATTTCTCAAAATTTATAGGGTGTTTGTCTCCTCAATCTTCTTGCTAGGAGATTTTAAGGAGTTGTGAAAGTGCTTTGTAGTCTGCCTGAAGAGGGCTGGAATGACCAATTGCATCCGCTACATCCCAAGCCATGCAAAAGATTAATCGGGGTTGCTTTTCACTTCCATCACATCTGACACATAGCAGGAGCCGCCGAATCGTTTCAGAATGGGGCGCAGAATCTCGACCGTCGATTGCACCTGTTCAGGCGTACAAAAGGCAATGACATAGGCGGTATCCAGCATGGTTACATCTCCGGTGCTGGCCATGATGCCGCGAACTCCCCAGCCTTCGACATTGTGAATCACGGTGTAGCGGCTGATGCCTGCTTTTTGGAGGCCAGCAAGGAGTTTTTGCAGTTCGATCGAGTCGGCGATCATTTCGAGGCGTTTGGCGGGTTGCATGGGGGAAAGGGGAAGGGGGAACGCAGATGGACACAGATGGACACAGATGGATAAACCGCAGAGACGCGGAGAGGGGAAGGGGGAAAGGGGGATGTTAGATGGGGGAGGCTAGGAGAGGTTTCCTTGCCATAATAGGGCGATTTCGTATTGGTAGAGTGGAATGCCGACGATGATGTTGAAGGGGAAGGTGACGGCTAGGGCAGAGGAAATGTATAGGCTGGGATTGGCTTCGGGAACGGTTAAGCGCATGGCGGCGGGAACGGCAATGTAGGAGGCGCTGGCACAGAGGACGGCAAAGAGCAGTGCATCGCCGGGGGAAAGGGCGATCGCTCGTGCCAACAACAATCCCAGCGTTGCATTCACAGGAGGCGCAATCAACGCGAAGCCAATTAGAAATACGCCCGTTTTTTGCAAGTCTTGAATTCGTTTGGCCGCAACTAAACCCATGTCCAGCAGAAAGAATGTGAGAACGCCGTAGAACATATCCTGCACAAAGGGCTTGAGGGTGTGCCAACCCTGTTCGCCCGTTAGATAGCCAATCAGCAAACTACCCACTAGCAAAAAGACCGAACCGTTGAGGAATGCCTCTTGCAGTACGTCCGCCCAGTTGATGGGTTCTGTGCGATCGCCCCCCTCCATGCCTCGCGCAAAGAGCTTCACCAGAATCAGGCCAATGATAATCGCAGGCGACTCCATCAGCGCCAAGGCCGCCACCATGTAGCCATCGTAGGGAATCTCCAGGGCATTGAGGAAGGAGCTTGCGGTGATGAAGGTGACGGCGCTAATCGATCCGTAAGTGGCTGCGATCGCCGCTGAATTATAAGCATCTAGCCGGGTTCTGAGGATAAAAAATGTATAGATGGGCACCAGCAGCGACATGCCGATCGCCGCCAAAATGGTGAGGATGACGGGCTGGGTAATGCCGCTGTTGGCGAGTTCCACGCCTCCTTTGAAGCCGATCGCCAGCAGCAGATACAGCGAAAACAGCTTGGGAATGGGCGGCGGAATCTCCAGGTCGGACTTGACAAAGACCGCTAGCATTCCTAGAAAGAAGAACAGCACCGGTGGGTTGAGCAGATTGGAAAGGACGAGGCTAAAATCCATTGAGGCAGCACAGGGTAAGCGATAATGAACCCGGTCAGCCTCTCAGGGACTCACCGGGTTCATCATGCAGTATACGGTTAAGGATGCGATCGCCGCTAGCAGTCCTTTTGAAGGGCGCGCAGCAGAAGCCAACTCCGGACTGGGTTACGTCGGGGAAAGCAGCGATGAATTGGGGATGCCTTGGTGGAACGATCGGGGAAATGGACAGGGGAGTGGGGGAGTCGGGCGATCGCTGAGCAGGACTGACTTGTTCTAATCAGGTTTCCAACTTCGTCAGTCTTGTTTAGGATTTCTTTTTCTTCGAGGTCGCGGCGCATTGACTTGGGCTAACCAATCTTCCAGATTCTTTAAGTCCGTGAAGTCCAACAATGCTTCCCCCAAGGCTTCAAGTTGGTCGAGTGCGAGGGCTGTCACTTGAGCTTGAAGGGACTCGGGTAGATGGCCTACGCGCCGGGTTAACAGCCGTAACACTAGCGACTGTTCGCCTTCTTTACGACCTCGCTCAAAGCCGATTTCTTCGACACTGGTAATGTAGGGCATTCGGCGTTCCTCTTCGTAGGCTTGCAACTCAGACCAAAAGGCTTGCTTCTGTACTTCTGGCAATATCATAACCCAATCGATGAATTTGAAGAGATTCACGATTTCTCGATGGCTGTAGCCTCCTCCATAAAGCCGTCGAATCAAGTAGAACTTCCAGACTTTCCGACTTTGGGCATCCTTTTTGGTTTCTTGGGCTTTCAGATGTGCCATGACGACCATAGCAAAGGGATTTTGGCTCTGTTCTAGTTCGTCCCAGCGCTGACGATAGTCGATTAGCTTGACCGTTTCAAAGTCAAACGACAGGCTTGTGCCGGGGTAGGTGAACCCATAGTGCTGAGGTCGCCATTTTGAGTTTCTGTCGCAT
>JALOOP010000517.1 GCA_025454315.1 Oculatellaceae cyanobacterium Prado106 | reverse complement strand
TGTGGAGGAGGGCTTTGCGGTAGCGGGTTTGTTGGGTGAGGTGGGGGTGGGTGGCTAGCAGGGGGGTGACTTTTTGGTGGAAGAGGGCGCTGAGGCGGTTGAGGGGGGTGAGGACGTTTTCGTAGCCCTTGACCCAGCTAATGTGGTTGGTCCAGGAGGCTCCGTCCATATGGAAGTGGGGGTTTTCTTGTTGGATGTCTGCGATCGCCCCAGTAACTGCTTCGGGGGTGGTTTGATTGGGGTCTACCCGTTGCCAGATCAGGTGTTGGGCGATCGCCTGACAGGTCGGCAAGTCCTCGATTTTACATCCGGCATTCATAATCATCTCTAGATATTCACTGCCGTTGATGCCAACGACGGTGCGATCGGAATTGGCGACCTCATGCCAAGTGCGCTTGAAGGCACTGGGAAACTCGTTCATCATGACGCCGCCGTTTTCACCGTCACCGATTTGGGTGACGAGGGGCGGAATGGTGATGGAGCCCATGGGCTGGCGATCGAGGGTTTTGGCTTCGTAATAGGGCTGCATTTGCCCGACCAGTTTGGTGTCGGAACCCTGGGTTTTAATCAGGGCAATGATGCTCAGGGTTTCGCCTTTGGAATTGCGGACGACTAAACGGTGGGGCAGATGTCTGTGAGTCAAGGGCTGTCCGGTGAGCGTTTCTACGGAATGTTCCTGCACCATCAGCCACTGGTAGCCCGAGGACTTCAGGGCTTTGACAAATTCGTAGAGGGTATCGGGATGGTTGGGGAGATGCATTTCGGGGGGAGAGAAGCCTTTGACGCGGGAGAGGGCTTCCCAGCCAAAAACGGCGGCAAAATGATGCCGCCATGCCTGAATCTGGAGCATTAGATCGGGGATGGGCGTGGAAGGGGCAACGGCATGGCTCCAGGTGGTGCCGAGCCATTCGACATAGGGTTGGTAGGTGGGTTCGGTGGTGATGCGTTTGAGGCGATCGAGCGCATCTAGCCCCATTTGTCGCAAGCCCCAGAGCAAATTGCCGGAATAGTCCAACATGACTCGGGGATTACAGCCTTGACTGACGAGTTCAGGAATGAAGTCAGCCATCCGGGTGTAGCACCAGAGGAATGCACCCGCGTTGTGGTTGTCTCCCTCAAAGGGATGCTCAAACATTTGCTGCAAATTGCTGATTAGCTTGCCGTTGATGCCTGCCGGGATGGTGGGCTGGTGCATGTGGAGGGCGATCGCAAATCCCGCGCGGATCTGAGGCAAGGACAGGTTGGTTCTGGGAAGCCAGACGGTTGGGTTGGAGCGGTTCACCGTTTGGACGGCGGTTTCCCAGCCGCTAAAGTTGGGTAAATCATCCACCAGTTCAGTCAGCTGAGGCAGCGTGGAAAAGTCAGAAACGGCGGGGGAGTTGGCAGAGGCAAAGCTTGCTGTCATGTGAGATCACCAACAGAGGGCGGACTGGTTTCATTCTCACAGACTCCGGTCATGAATGTTCTAAATATGAACAATTGAAAATACAAATGGAAAAGTTATGTCATCCTGGTTCTGTCGTTTTTAAGGATGAGAGAACATAAGTCGGGAAAAATTAAAACGCAGGGACGCGGAGACGCAGAGGAATTTGTCTTCTCTGTATGCGCCCTGATGGGAGAATATGCCTTGATGGGAGAATGTGCCTGATGGCAACGGGGGGGGACAGGATGGATAAAACTTGCAACCCTTGGATGTCTGTTGCTGAAAGCACAAGGAATAGGGAGACATGCTGCGTCTACAGCGTCTGTGTGGTTCAACTTAACTTTCTCTCATGGGACTAACTTGGAGTCTTTGAGGGAGCGATTTGTTCAAGCTGAATTTGTCGAAGGAGTTGTTGGGCGTAGGAATAGTTGGGATCGGTGTCGATCGCCAGTTGGTATTGCTGAATTGCGCCCTGGAGGTCGCCGCGCTGCTGGAGGGCACGCCCCAGGTTGGTGTGGGCATGGGCGGCGGCGCTGGTGCCAATCCCTTCCTGGTTGGGCAGGTCGAGGGCTTGGCGGTAAAGCTGGATGGCTTCGTCGAGTTGTCCTTGGTCGAGCAGAACATTGGCGAGGCTGACATGCGCCCACATGGAGGAAGCATCGAGCTTGAGGGCTTTGCGGAGTTGCGTGGTGGCTTCGGCGAAGTTACCTTGTTCGCGTAGCCAGATGCCCAGCCAGATGTAGGCATCGACAAAGGTGGGATCAAGGATCACGGCTTGTTGGAAACTGGCGATCGCATCATCCACCTGTCTCAGGTTGCCTTGAGCGATCCCCAAGTTGTAGTAAATGCCAGGGTCTTCGGGAGAAAACTGGACGGCTTGCTGATAGGCGGCGATCGCATCAGGGAACCGCTCCTGAGCCGAGAAAACATCCCCTAACCCCCAGTAAGCAAAGGCATTTTTGGGCGCAAGCTGAATCGATCGCTCATAGGAGGCGATGGCTTCGTCATAATTGCCTTGCCGTCTGAGCAAATCCCCCAAACGGGTGTGGAGCAGGGCATTGGTCGGTTCTTCTTCGATGCCTTGGCGCAGCCGTCGTTCTAGTTCAATGACCGACTCTGACTGAGCCAGATGTAGCGTTTGTAACTCGAAAGCCTGAACTTGAGCAGGGGCTTCAGATGGAGCAGCCGCAAACACGCGCTGAGGAATCGTGAAAGCAAACGATAGGGATAGAAAAGTTACGCTAGAAAGAAAACAATGGCGCAGCATAAATAAAGGTCACCCAAAAGATAGATTGCAGCGTTTCATACACCCCATTTCATCATATCGATGCATTCAAATTGAGGAAAGGTCTGAGATCATGAAATGCATCATACTGTTAAGCCCTTTGTAGCTCTTTCAGGCGCGCTTAGCGAAATTTTCACCGCAATTTTGCTAAATCGTAAAGGTTGAAAATTAAATCTGAAACCTCTTTTTGGCACTCTTTAGGGGATAGCATCTCGCCTCTCCTGGCATAGATCAGCAAGATACTTATTCTGAAGTTGTCTCATGCAGTAATTTCGGGATCTTCTATGTTATTTCTAGCTTGGTGCCAATCCGTCTCTAAAATTCCTCCTGCTTGGTAAAAAACATCTCACAAAATTCCTTTGGTAGACTACGAAAGGAGCAAGATGCTTTTTTCTTCGGTTAGCGACAGGCCAGGTTGACAGAGGTTGGGATTCAGGAGGTTGGGATTTAGGAGGTTGGGATTTAGGAGGCGATCGCACCCCATTGGTCACACCCCATCCACAAATCCAAGCCCTCTCCAAACAGTAAAATCGGCTCCCGATCTAACTCAACAGTTCGCTTCCCGATTCCAGTTCACCCGCCTGTTTTTGGTTCGCTCTTGCATTGATGCTGTCCGAAAAACTCAAATCGATTGGTTCATTGTCTCTTTTGCCTCAATGCGTCAGCCCTACTCCTCCTCACACTTCATTCCCTCCTCCCTCATGGATGCGATTCACGATCCCTTCAAACGGGCCAACGATGTTTTTCGCAGAGCCGACCATGCCCAATGGCATCGGCAGCGCAGCAAACAGCATATTTTGCGATCGCAACTCGGCTTCACCAGCCTCACCCCCTCCCGCCCCAAATGCTGCCAGGGTTGCCACCACTACCACGGCATCGCCTACGGCTACAGCCGAGAAACCCGCACCATGCTGATCTGTGCCCTCCATCCCTATGGCTGGCGGGGGGAGGTGTGTCCGGATTGGAGCCAAGCCTAGGGAGAGGGGGGCGAAAGGGGAAAGGGGTGACAAGAGGGGGCGAAAGGGGAAAGGGAAAAGGGGAAAGGGATGACCTTGAATTAATCTTGGAATCAATCTTGAATCAAACTTTGAACAATACCGGGATTCTCTTCCCTGCTATTTCGATTCCCGTCAGGTCGAAATCTCTCCATTCTTCCTCCTAAGTCAATTTCCCAGAAGAATCCCAAGACACCCCTTTCGCCTTTCCCCTTTTCCCTTCCCCCCTTCCCCGTCCCACGGTAAAATCTGGATGGACTGGATTGAGGAACGCATAATGCTAAGACGAATGGCAGTGGTACTTCTGCTCTTGTTGAGCCTGAGCTTGCAAAGCTGTGGGGCGATTAGCAGTAATTTGATGAGCTACGCCGATAATTACGACGGTTACGAGTTTCTTTATCCGACGGGGTGGGTGCCGGTGAAGGTGGAGGGTGGCCCTGATATTGTGCTGCATGACCTGATTGAAGAAACCGAGAATGTCAGTGTCATCATCAGCGATGTGCCAGAGGGCAAAACCTTGGCTGAAATTGGTTCGCCCAGTGAAGTGGGCTATCGGTTGTCGAAGAGTGCGATCGCCCCTCCCGACTCCGGTCGCACCGCCGAGCTAATCAACGCTGAAGAACGAAGCGTCAACGATGTCACCTACTATCTCCTGGAATACGCGGTCAAGCTGCCTGACCAACTGCGCCACAACCTAACTAGCGTGGTCGTTCGCCGGGGACAACTGTTCACCTTCAGTCTGTCTAGCACCGAACAGCGCTGGGAAAAAGTCCAAGACCTCTTCCGCAAAGTCGTTAGCTCCTTCTCGGTTTACTAATCTCTTTTCAGCAACAGGCATCATCAGTAGACTTCAGCAATAAACTTCACGA
>JALOOP010000516.1 GCA_025454315.1 Oculatellaceae cyanobacterium Prado106 | reverse complement strand
CAGATTCAAACCTTTGTCTATGCGCCTGAGTGAATCCTTTGAACACAGTCCTGGCAAGAAATTTGAGTTGTCAAACCCAACTTTTGTCAGTCAACCAGGTTGGTGGGTGAGTCGGGTCACGCGATTTTGCCCGTAAATGCTGATGATGGCGCTGATGACTGCGACGATCGCCGCAATAATTGCAGTCAATACTTCCGGTTTCATGCTTGCCCTAATGAATCTATCTTGAGGAAGTCGGTTCGGCCTATGATTCGCTTCAACAATAAGGCTCAGTGAAATACATCAGTAGAATACAACTGAGGGGACTGAGGCTGGCATATTATGGCACGATCGCTGATTCTATGGCTGATTTGGCTAGCGTTTATTCTTTACGTTCTGTTGCTTGCGCCGCCTGTGCAGGCCGACACCTTGCAGCCGTTGCAGACTCTGCTGGCGGGACAACTTCCCTCGATCAATCCGGTGATGGGGGCGTTGTTTAGTTTGGTGGGGATTTGGCTGTTGATTTATAGTGGCTTAATTTTTGCGGATGGCCGGATGCAGCGGTGGCCTGCGTGGATGTTTATGGTGGGGGCGATCGCCATGGGTGTCCTGGCGCTAATTCCCTACCTGGCACTCCGTCAACCCAATCAATCCTTTGTCGGTGAGAAAGATGCCTGGCTGGAATTCTTAGATTCTCGAAGGACGGGGGTTGTGCTGACCTTGAGTACAGTTTTGTTAGGAGTGTGGGCGATCGGGTGGGGGGATTGGGCGGGGTTTGCTCAGGAGTTTATGACCAATAAGTTTGTTCATGGGATGAGCATTGCGGTGGTGCTGTTTACTTTGCTGTTTCCTTACCCAACGCTGTTGCAGGATGATATGGCACGACGAGGATTGGTGAGCAACTCTCAACTGTTTGCGATCGCGGCCTGGGTGCCGCTGTTGGGGCCGTTGGTCTATCTGTGTCTGCGTCCTGCTCTATTAGCGACTCGATCCTCGAATTCAAATTTTGCTCATCTTCAGTAGACTCGCGTCCTTCAATCCTCTGAATCATGCGTTTTGGAGGACAAAGGCTTTGCCTCTATCCTCCAAAATAGATGACTAACAGATGGCTCGTTGAAATTCTAATTGAAGCCACAGACGCGATCGAGCATAGCCTGAGTGGCTTCTGACTGGGGCAACATCAACTCACCCAAATCGCCATTCTCGTTGGCGACTTGCCAACGGCCATCGCCCCTGAAACTCGATGGAGTTGAGATCCAGGTAGACCCGTTCTCCGGTGACGGCAACTCCTTGATATTCCCATCGGGGGTTTGCCAGGGCGATCGCCGCCGATCCGGCAACCAGAGTTGTTGTCATTAATGCTGTAAAAACCTTCAATATGACGGCTTTTCCTAATTGATTCAGTAAATTGCGATCGCAGAGTGTTTTATTATACTTGCGCTTAGGTGCTGCAATCGGAAGAATTCTGTTGAAGCGTCATGATATTCCTTGGAAAGATTTTGATACGCTGTGCTGATTTCCTTGTTTGGGGGCTGTATCGCAGGATCTCAGCCGTTGTCTGAGCGGGTTACCTGTCTTCGGATGGCTTCGGTGATGGCGTTCATGAGGGGGCGATCGCGCTCCCAATCAAATCTCGGAGCCATGTCCCAGTCATAAAACCAGGCGGGTTTGCGCCGGAGTTCCTCGGGTTCGGTGGCATATCGGGGGAAGACATGGGCGTGAAGTGCCGCCTCGCTGTTGCCCAGGATTTCGTAGTTGATGCGCGTGGCTCCTGTCACTTCCAAGAGGGCATCTCCTAGAATCGCCATATCGGTTAAAAATTGGCTGCGTGGCTCGGGGGGAAGCGCGTTTAGGTCAGGCACCACTGGATCGGGCAGTAGGAGCGAGTAGCCTGGGAGGAACTGCACATCTCCCAGGACGACCCAGCCCGATCGCATCCTTGTGATGACCGTGGGATTAGTGCCTTGCTGAGCCGCTGCGACTCGTTGATGAATCAAGGTGGTCATCGGAGGGGGTGGCGACGGTAAATGAACTCATGGACGAATAAAACGACGAATGCCTGACGAGGGTATCTGCAAACCTCATCAGGCATTTCATTTATTTTGGCATTCTGAATTTGGAGGAAAATCCTAGGCCATCGATTGGATGATGTAGTCGAAGTAGGGAGCGGCTTCGGCGGCATCTTCGTCGGTGAGGAGGGCGAGGGATGCGGCCTTGAGGCAGCGGATGGACTCGACCATGCCGGGGACGGGGACACCCAAGGAGTTGTACATTTCGCGGACGCCGATGAGGCCGATGCTTTCGATCGGTTCTTTGCTGCCAGCCAGGACGCCGTAGGTGATCAGGCGGAGGTACCAGCCGTAGTCACGCAGGCAGAGGGCGCGCTGTTTGTCGCCGTAGGCATTGCCGCCGGGGGAAATGAAGTCGGGGCGCTTTTGCCAGAGGTTTTTGCTGGCTTCCTGGACAATTTTTTTCTCATTGTCAGCGAGGGTGGCCGCGATGCGCGTCCGTTGTTCGCCGGTCTTTAAAAAGTCTTGAATATTTTTCAGTTCGCCACTGCTGGGGTAGCGGAGTTCGTCGTCGGCGTTGAGAATGACTTGGCTAACTACACTCATAATTATGGGGTTGACTGAATTGAAAAGGATGGATTGCACTTATGTCTATCGGTCGTATTTTAACGACTTAGGGGGACGCAAGGAAAGGCTAGAGCAGATTTTTGCAGAGGATTCTTTACGAGTAGGATGATGATTGAAGTTCGCAGTGTCAGCCATTGGTTTGGCGATCGCCCCATTCTCAAGGACATAAATCTTAACCTCGCGCAGCAGCGGATTGGCATCATCGGCAGCAATGGCTCTGGCAAAAGCAGTTTCGCCCGTCTGCTCAATGGCCTCCTGATTCCCGATCGCGGCAAGGTCTTAGTCGATGGGCTAGACACCCGCCAGCAGGCTAAAGCAATCCGCCGCAAGGTGGGCTTCGTCTTCCAAAACCCCGACCACCAGATCGTCTTTCCCATTGTGGAAGAAGACCTGGCCTTTGGTCTGAAGCCGCTCAGGCTCAGCAAAGCTGAGGTCTCTGCCCGCGTCCACCAAATCCTGGAGTGCTACCATCTCACCCATCTCCGTCAGGCCGCCACCCATACCCTCAGCGGCGGCGAGAAACAGTTGTTGGCGATCGCTGCCACCCTCATCCGCCACCCCCAATGGATCATCTTCGACGAACCCACGACCCTCCTCGACCTCCGCAACCGCAACCGCATCCGCCGAGTCCTCCAGGATCTCCAGCAGCCGATCATCGTCGTTTCCCATGATTTGCCGCTGCTGGAGGACTTCGATCGCATCCTGGTGTTTGAGGCGGGTCAGGTGGTGATGGATGATTGTCCGGCGATCGCGCTGTCGTTTTATGAGCGGGAGATGGGGAGGGGGGAGTAGGGAGTGGGGAGTGGGGAAGTGGGGAGATGGGGAGATGGGGAGATGACTAGAAAATTCCCCTTTCGCCTTTCATCATTCTTCGGACGGCGGCATCTTCAGTAATGGGAGGCGATCGCCCCGAAAAATCTCCTCGCTGCTTTGACCCAGGTTTTGGATCCAGGTGGCGCAGGCTTTGGTGCCGAGGATGGCGAGGAGGAGGGGGACGGTGCCCACGCTGATCAGGACTTCGGTTGCGAGTTTGGATTGTGCCACGGGGGTTTTGTCCTTAAGGTTTATCAAGAAGGTTGATTAAGGTTTATCTGAAGGTTTATCTGAAGGTCTACGAGGGATAATCCTCATAAAGAGGTTATGAAGTTGGTCGGATGTGGGTAACTTCTGAATTCCGCAGATGAATTCCGCAGAGTTCTGCTGGTGCTGGCTCGTTTGGATGATTCATTCGGATGATTCATAAAGATGGGATGAAGGAGCCGGGGGGAATCAGTCCGTATTTTTACGGTTTGAGAACCCCTTGATCCTATGTCCTATGGTAAAACATCGTTAAGATGACAAAAGAGATGGGTCATTCGGACTGGGCGAGAGTATCCTATATCGCTAGATTGAAACATCTTTTAAAGTACGCGGGTCTGAAGTTTACAGCTAGAATTCGCAGGCCAGAATTCATAGGCCAGAATTCATAGGCCAGAATTCATAGGCCAGAATTCATAGGCCAGAATTCATAGGCCAGAATTCATAGGTTAGAAATTCCGGATAAGAAACTGATGAGGTTATAAAATCGCGTGGTTGAAATCCGCTGGTCAAAAATCCGCAGTTTGGGGCGGTAGGAACTCATGTCCAACTTTGCAGAGAAATATTCCTTTTCGGGTCGAGAATCCGCGCTGGGACGATGGGTGACAGAAGCCATCGGCCTGCCGGGGATGCGGCTGCGATCGCAACTACGCGGCAACGACCTGCGCCTGCTATGTGAAGGCCAACCCGGCCCGCGCAAGGCAGATGTTTTGCTGCGGCTGATCCCGGCACTGCAAAGAGTAGACCTGAGTACGCTGGTTCCGGCCTATCATCCCAAGATTTATCGGGTTCAGATTTTTGGTCGTTTGACCGGACAGCAGGAGCCGATTTGGCAAGCCCTGCTGCACCTCGATCAACTCGATCGCCATCTGGAACAACTGAAGCGATCGCTCCAACTCTCCCCAGAACTGGTTTTTGCTGCTGTACAGACAGGCGCAACCGCCGCCTCGCCCACTCGGGTGCCGATTCAATCCCCCACCAGTCGGACTCCACTCACGGACAATCCGTTTCAACTCCAAGAAGATGCTGAGCTGACGCTAGATACTCAGGCTCAGGCATCCAGAACGCTAGAGGATCGAGAGGCTCACTCAGAAGCCGCCGCGTTAGCCTTGTCGAATCGGGCGCTGGCCAAACAGGGGAATGAATATGCGATCGCCCTCTACCTCAGCGATGCCCTAAGTCGTCTGGGAGTTGCAGTGCAGGCCAGTGCCAAGACACTGCCCTATACACCTCCGGCGGCGGTGCATCATGCGGAACCGGAAGTGGCGATCGACCAGTGGAGTACGAAGCGTCTTTGGATTATTTGTGAAGCGCCTTACAGCCCCGAAGCCTCGCTGCTGAGTGAAACCATCACGGCCAAGCTGCGGGAGCTAGAAATTGAGGGCTTTCGGGATGCGGTGATTCTGTTTCGGGTGTTGGGCGAAGCTCAGCCCGATTGGATGCTGCGGGTGGTGCTGACTCCTCCCAGTGAGATGTTGCGCGATTGGGCGCGGTGGGGCGATGTGGAGGCGATTCAGCGATTGTTGAACCAGGAGTTGCAGCCGCTGGGGGTACAGGTTTCCAATGCCATTCTCAACGCCACGACCCTGCACCTGTCCTGTGGGATGGTGCAGCAGGGGCGATCGGCGTTTAAGGCTCCCGATCGGTCTGCGCCAGATCAGCAGCAGCTCAAGGCAGAGATTGCTCTGTTTCTGGAAGCCTTGGCTCCTCAAGGAATTCATGCTGCGACGATCTATGGACAGGTGTGGAAGCAGGAGTCACCGGCCTGGGTCGATTGGCTGACCCTGCCTGCGTCATTGCATCCGGCGCTGTCGGAGTCGGCGATGGAACTGGCACAGCAGCGGGATTGGGGGGCGATCGCATTCCTCCTACACCGTTTGCTCAACCCGGATTTGGATGAGTATTTGGCGACCGGGGGGGTGCGGCTGCAACTGCTGCCCAAGCAGGATTTGCTGCATATTATGTGTGAGGCATTTGTCTGCCCGAGTCAGCAGCAGATTTGTGATGCCATTACCCATTTGCTGCAACCGCTGAACTTGGTGGATATCGCAGGCATCCGTATCTATGGTCGGCGATCGGGGGAAAAGCAGCCTTTGTGGAAGCATGG
>JALOOP010000108.1 GCA_025454315.1 Oculatellaceae cyanobacterium Prado106 | reverse complement strand
GGGTAGGATGGCATCATTTCACCTGTGACTCACCGTTCTCTCTAGCTTACAGATGTAGAGGGTAGAATTACACCTTATTTAATCCACGATCCTAAGCATGTTCATTGAGCGCCCTTGATCTTCCCTCTATCTCATCTACGTTGCTCTCAGAATCATCCGCGTTCCCCCTTTCCCTTTCCCCTTTCCCCTCTGTCTTTAAAACATGTCTTCAATCAGCGTTGCTAAATGACTGACCGTAGTTGCTTCGCTTAAGGAATTTGGATTTTGACTGAGTTTTGCTAAAGCTTGTTCATAGTAATTTAGTGCCCCAGTGAGCCAGCCTTGTCGCTCATGGGCTTTGCCGATATGGCTCAGAACCTTGGCAGACATGAGCCAGTCCTGGGTGGTTTGATAGTGACCCAGAGCTTGGTGGTAGCAATTGAGCGATCGCTCAAATTCATCCAATTGCTGGTAAATATCGCCCAAGCGGAGATTGACAAACGCAATATCTCCTAGATTGCCGATCGCCTGATGCACCTGCAACAGTTCTTGAAACGCCGACAGCGCTACCCCAAGCTGCGCCTGTTCGCTCACTTGCCATTCCGATGCCTTCAAAGATTCAACCTCCCACTGCTCCACCGTCCAATCGGCCAAAACCATGACTTTGGGTTGAACCAGCATGGCCAGCATAACCAGGGGGGCAGTACTAAAAAACGACATGCATTGAGAAAGGAAACACATGGCGGAACGTCTCCATAAAGAAAGGATGTAGATCAACAGTTCCTATGATCGTTATTGCATCCTGATGCAGTTTTATCCGCACAGGTTGCAAGATTTATTCACAATATTGCTGCCATCTTCCATGAGTCTTAACTTGATATTCTCTGGCATCAACCCTTTAGGGTGATGCTACTGTGTACACACAAGTACTGTTGCAAATAACACACCGTTCAATTTGTCGGAAGCCCACCGTCTCTCCCGCCAGACCGCCAGACTCCATAACCCACATAGAAAAGGGATAGTCTGATGTGAGTCAGACTATCCCTAACCCATTCAGGACATGGGTGAACTTCGATACAAATGTCACTGAAACTGAATGCTTTTTTGAAGGGGAAGCATTCGATATCTAAACCCATTCTCCCTTTATCCCTCAGAATCTTCGCTGAGGGTGAGACGATAGGTGAAGCCACTCTCTGGCTGACCCACATAATCGCCAATCCAAATGCGGTAGGTGCCGATCGGGGCTGATCCCGTCACTTCAGGCATCAAGCCATTGACATCATCGGAGCAAACCCGCCCGTTTGGCCCTTCAATCAGCATCGTCACATCCCCCGCAGCTTGCACCGATGCCCGCAGGGTGGTGAAGGGTTGGGTTAGCGTAATGACCGCATCAGGAGCATCAGCAGCCTTGACAAAGCCACAATCCGCTGTTTCGCGCAAACCGCCTGATTTTCCCTGAATCACTTCGGGACTCGTCGAAAAACCGGGTTCTAGACTCAGGGTTTTCAAGTCAGCTCTAGCTTGCACCGCAGAACAAATCAACAGTCCCGTCGTCACGAAGCAAGCAGTTAAAGCAGCGGCTAAATGTTTCGGCATTTCCATAGGTCTTTCCTCTCCTCTTTCCTAAGTAGACCTTTGGCTGTCAGTCAGTGTGCCCTGGGTTGTGCCTCTTGATGAACTGCACATGGAAGAAAGGGGGAAGGGGGAAAGGGAAAAGGCGAAAGGGAAGTCTGTGAATGAGTGTTTGAAGAAACCGAAGAAACTTTTCCTGTTCTGCCGCTTGAATTTATTCTAGGAAAGCATCCAAGCTTTCCCCTTTCCCCTTTTCCCTACTTTCCCCGAGATTTCCTCAGCACAAACTCAGGGAGTCACGCTTTAATAAGTCTGGATCGCGTTTTCTCAGTGAACGGAGTACTGCATGAGTTACCTAGAAACCACTGCTCAGTTTTATAGTCAGGTTGCAGAAACGCCCGAGGTGGGGCTTTGCTGTGTGCAGAGTAGCCCTTTGCAACTGCCAGAACTGAAGATTCCGCTGTTGATGCAGCAGATGAACTATGGCTGCGGCACAACAGTGCATCCGGCGGAGTTGGCCGGACAGCCGAATGTTTTGTATGTTGGCGTGGGCGGCGGGTTAGAGGCGTTGCAGTTTGCTTATTTCTCTCGTAAGCCGGGAGCGGTGATTGCGGTTGATCCCGTGGCGGAGATGCGGGAAGCGGCGGCGCAAAACTTGGAATTGGCGGAACAGGACAATCCCTGGTTTCACTGCAACTTTGTTGAAATTCGCAATGGCGATGCCTTTGCTTTGCCTGTTCCCGATGCCTCTGTCGATGTGGTCGCCCAAAACTGTCTGTTCAACATTTTTGAACCCCAAGATTTGATGCGCGCCCTCAAGGAAGCCCATCGCGTTCTCAAGCCCAACGGACGGCTGATCATGAGTGACCCGATCGCCACTCGTCCCATCCCGCTCCACCTGCAGCAAGATGAACGCCTACGCGCCATGTGCCTCTCCGGCGCACTCACCTACGAAGAATACACCCAGTGCCTGATCGACGCGGGCTTTGGCCAAATCGAAGTTCGCGCCCGTCGCCCCTATCGATTGCTCGATCGCCAAACCTACAACCTCGACCAATCGCTCCTCCTGGAAAGCCTCGATTCCGTCTCCTTCAAGGTGCCGATCCCCGCTGATGGAGCCTGTATCTTCACCGGGAAAACCGCGATCTATTCTGGAACTGAAAACGCATTGGACGACCAGGCTGGACATTGGATGCAGCGCGGAGTGCCCCTGGCGGTCTGTGATAAGACGGCTAGGAATTTGGGCGATCGCTTCCCCGCTGAGGTTCTCGTCACCGATTCGACCTGGCACTATAGCGGCGGTGGGTGTTGTTAGGAAAGGGGAAAGGGGAAAGGGGGATCATTGATCAACCAGAAGAATGCTTCAAGGATTTTTCTGCAAGGCATCTTGAAGCAGGGGGAAGGGTAAAAGAGATTACTCAACAAAACAAAAAAGGGATTCAAGGGTTTTTCTGCAAAGCACCCCTGAATTCCCTTTCGCCTTTCCCCTTTCCCCTTTCCCCCTTTCCCCCTTTCCCCTTACGGATTTTGCACTGGAGGCGCAGCAGCCGGATCGATCGCTGCGTCCGGAACGTCTTGGAAATGGGAATCGGTGGGTTGCGATTCAACGGCTGGAGCCGTTGGATCACTGGTGGGGGCTTCTAGGTCGCCCGCTAAATATTGATAGATTGTGGTGGCCATGTTGCGGATCAGCTCTTGGGCGCGTTCATCGTTGTGAGGGCGCTTGACCATGACGGAGATGACATAGCGTTTGCCGTTGGGCATGTCGATCAGGCCAGTGTCACCCACGAGAGAGCCAATATCTCCGGTTTTGTGGGAGATCGTAGCTCCTTCGCCTAGGGAAGTGGGGAGGAGGGAGTCGGTTTCGGTGCGGCTCATGATGTTCAACATGCGATCGCGCGAGGTCATCGAAAGTAGCTGTCCCTGGCTTATAGCCGTAATTAGGGTGGTTAATTCCTTGGGGCTGGTGGTATTGGTGCCTTGGAGGTCGGGCAGCAGATTTCTTACGGCTGTTTGTTGTAGACCCCATTGGCGGAATCGCTGATTCACTTTTTCAATGCCACCGAGTCGTCGAATGATCATATTGGTGGCGGTATTGTCACTGGTGATGATCATGTAGGTTGCTACTTCTAGGATGGAGTATTGGCTACCAACCTGGGCGTACTGCATGTCCCCTGAGCCTTCTGCGACATCGGCTTGGGTCATGATCATTTGCTCATCAAGTCGGACATTGCCTGCGTCCACTTCTTGCAGAAAGGCCACCAGAATTGGCACTTTGATCATACTGGCGGAAGCAAAGACGGTATCGCCGTTGAGGGAATATTGGTTGCCGTTGTTGAGTTCAACCATGAATACGCCCGGTTGCAAGTCGGTTAAGCCCTGGGTTAGGGAGGACATGCGGGTGATGAGTCCTGGAATCTCCTGACCTGCGCCCAGGGTGGAACCGGAAATGCGGGCGTTGTTTTGACCGCCGCTGAGGGCGTTGGCGGCCATGACTTGGGGCGGGCGGGTGGCTTGAGCCGTGGCGGGGGCGGGCGATCGCGTGGCTGGATTCCAAATCGAGAGGACGGTTCCGGCGATCGCTCCCACACCCACCCCTACAATCAACAACCGCACCGCCTTCAACAGATTAGGAGTCGGGCGTTGAATCGGTTTAGGCTGGGGAACCTGGCGCTGTCTACGGTTTTGGGTAGCCGATGGACTGGGTAGTTGCTGCGGCTCGATCGGGGTTCTGCCAGCGAGTTTTCGGGAAACGGGGGCTGGGGATGCTTTTCCAGTCATAGGATCACTGCTGGGTTTGCCGAGGGGAGTAGGGCGAGAGAGGGGTTTGGGCATGTCTCGACTCGAAACAGGCTGTGGGCGGCGCTTAAAGATGAGATTCCGTAAGCTGGTCAGCCCTCCCCCAAGGGAGAACCCGCGACGGCGAGAGCGTCCGCCTCCCAGTCCACGACCGGGAACATATCCCGGCGGCTGAGGAAATAGCTGCGGTTCCAGGCGGGGCATGGGCGGAGGCGGTTGCAGGCGTGAGGAGCGCTTGTTGCGGCGAACGGGGGCAGGGGGAGCAGGCATTGCGGTTGAGTGAGAAGGTTGCTGAGTGCCTCCGGTTTGAGCCGTAGGCGGCTGGTTGAGCCTTCCGTTAGGTATTTCGTTGGGTGATCCGCTGGGCGATCCATTGGGCAGTCCATCAGAGGCGATCGGGGAAGATTTGCTGCGAGATCGACGATTTTGCGAACCTCGGGGTTGATTGCTAGATTCCAACACGGGTCATACCTCTAATGATGCAGGGAACTCAAAGACTCAGGGGAAGAAAGATACTGTGAGAAAGACACTAGGAAAGAAAGATTCTCTGAAGGTATCTAAAACCTGCCGTTTTGGATAAAGTTTTTGTTTTTTTTAACGTTCCTCATCCTACCAGCAGATCGAAAAATCGGAATTGATTTCCTCATGCGGTTTTTCGAGAAATTACCCCCAAACGGGGCTGAGTTGCCCTCTAGGGTCGATGAAATCTTTCAAAGGGAGACGGGGAAAGATTTAGAACTCAAATTGGAATTTATTTTGTTGAAAGGGAACTCAGTGTTTAAGCCCTTTGATAATGGCTGTTTTAGGGTTTTAGCCGTCAAGAATCTTAATCTCGCCGATTCAAGTCACCCAAATCCGATTAGCATTAAGTGGAAATACGGATTGGTCGATTTCTCGACTCCCTGGTGATGAATCGTGAGGGGTGATAAAGTACAGGTGACGCGAATTCCTCTCTTCAATATGATGGAGGCGAATTTTGTCTGTTATCTTGCATCTACATCCCGGCGACTGAGCATTTAGACTTCCATTCATTCAGCGGCCTCTCCTCCTTAGAGATGGAGTTGAACTTCTTGAAATGGAGTTGAACTTACATTTTTAACCCCAGGCCGATTTACTTAACCTCTGTTCTCAGACAAGGACTCTAAAATCCATCCAGGGCTTGATTAGCGGTGCTAGAAACTATTGTTCATCCATTCATGTTCGATGAATGTAATGAGTTGATGTATGGACAAATGGTTGATGTATGGACAGATCGATGGCGTAGCGAAAGGATCAGGGGAACTCCTTTTTTCTTTTCTACCAGTTATTTTTCAAAGCGATTGTTGACGGTGGGACGAATAGATGAGGTAGATCACTTCTCCCTATCTTTGATCCTTGCTTTGAAAGGCATTCCTGTTAAAGCCATCAATGCTTGCACATACCTCAACTGTAACCAGCCCTCAACTGTACCAGCAATGGAATCTACGCCCAGCTTGATTGATGTAGACCTTTGATTCAGCGAATGAAAACATGAGTCGCTCATTGCCCCTCAATTTCTCAGACCATCCTCTGGGCGGACGCTACAAAGTGCTGAGCCTGCTTGGTGTTGGTGGATTTGGTCAGACCTTTCTGGCAAATGACTTGCATTTGCCGGGTCACCCCATCTGTGTGGTCAAGCAACTGAAGCCTGAAATCACCAATGACCATACCTTGCAAATGGCTCGGCGTTGTTTCAACACCGAAGCCGAAGTCCTCTACCAGCTTGGCAACCACGAGCAGATCCCGCGTCTGCTGGCTCACTTTGAGGACAATCAAGAATTTTATCTCGCGCAAGAGTTCATTGAAGGCCAACCCCTGGCCAAAGAACTGATCGAAGGTCAACCCTGGCCGGAAGATCAAGTTATTCATCTGCTCAAAGACATTCTGCAAATTCTCACCTTTGTCCACCAGCAGCAGGTGATTCACCGCGATATCAAGCCCTCTAACCTGATTCGTCGCAAAAAAGACGGCAAGATTGAACTGATTGATTTTGGCGCGGTCAAACAAGTCGGAACTCAGGGCAGCGTTGATCCCGAGACGGGCTTGACCAATGTCACCATTTCGATCGGCACCAAAGGCTACATGCCCAACGAGCAGTTAGCCGGAAAGCCCCGCTTTAGCAGCGACATCTACGCTGTCGGGATCATTGGCATCCAGGCGCTGACCGGAGTTCATCCCCGGCATTTTGAAGAAGATGCGCGCGGCGAATTGGCCTGGTACGATCGCACCTCCCAAGTCAGTCCCGGACTCATGGCCACCCTCGATCGCATGGTGCGCTACGACTTCCGAGAGCGCTATCCCACGGCGATCGAAGCCCTCAACGCCCTCTCCGTCCTGCCCCTGGAAGCCTTCACTCCAGTTAGCAAGCATGGCACTAGTAATGGCTACTCGGACAATGGGGACTCGGGCAATGGGCACTCGGGTCACGGACGTTCAAGCAATGGCTATTCAGGCAGCCAATCGGGTAACGGCCATTCAAGCAATGGCCACTCGGGGAATGGAGAGTCTGTAGGCGATTATGCAACGGCATTTCAGGGCGCGACTTATCTCCAGGTCAGAGATGCTTCGGGAGAAGTCTACAAAGAGTTTAGTCAGAGTGGTGCTACTGGAAGGAGACGATCGCCCCTAATCAAGGAGCAGTCCCCCGAAGAAGAAGCGGCAGCCCCACCCACGGCCATCTGGCAGGATTCGGCTTCGGCTGAAGGTCGCAATGGACAACCTGGCAGCTCTAGTCACCGCAGTGGCACAACTGGCAGCAGTACCCATATGGCGACCCAAGCGATCGGTAGACCCCGGCCTGCATCGGGCGTGCATGGCGCTACGGGTGGGGGTCTAACCTCTGAAAAATCACCGTGGCGGTTACCGATCGCCATCTCTGTGGGGGCGATCGCCGCAATCGGTATCATCTTCAGCTTGGCGCAACAATATGAGGCCAAAGGCAATAGCTCACAGGCCGTCCTCAATGCCGTCACCCCGCATTCAGCACCGTCCGCCACTCCCAAGGAACAAGCCGCCGATCTGGCTAAACAGGCCAGACAAAGCATGAATCAAGGGAAATTCTCAGACGCGCTGGGGCTGTACGATAAGGCGATCGCCCTCCAGTCCACCCTATTGGAAGCCAACGTGGGACGCTGTGAAGCGCTCAACCGTTTGAATCGACCAGAGGAGGCGATCGTCTCTTGTAACGATGCTCTGGCTTACAAAGCCAACTATCCCGATGCGCTGCTCAGCAAGGCCAATTCGCTGTTTCTCCAGGACAAGAAAATTGAGGCGCTGAAGCTGTATGAAGAAGTTAGCGATCGCAATCCCAAACTCCCCCAAGGCTGGCTCAAACGCGGCGTGACCCTGCAAGATCTGGGACGTTCTGCTGAGGCATTGACGGCTCTAGAGAAAAGCATTGCGCTGCACCGCAACTCTGCTGAAGCCTGGGCCACAAAGGGTGAAGCGCTGGTTTCCTTGCAGCGCTACGAGGAAGCCATTACCTCGTTCAATAAGGCGCTACAACTGCGCCCCAATGATTCCAAGATCATTAAACTGCGAGAGCAAGCCCGTGAACTTCAAGGTTCCTAGCCCGTGAATTTGAACGGGAGTTTTTCATCCTCGATCTTAAAAAAAACGAAATAGGAGAGATTGCACAGAAGGCAATCTCTCCTGTTTTTTTATTCCTGAAGTAGGTTGAAAATATTAAATCTTTTGGAAGAAGTTGGGGATGCGATCGCATCTTCTTTTGTGGGCGATCGTCCTCACGAGTTCACATCAATACCCGTTCTCCCTCAACCTACTTTCCGTTCCCGATTAGTAGCCATCAAAACCGCTTGCTGCTTTTCCTTCCTGATACGTTAATCCTCAGATCTCTAAACTTAGCTTATGTAGCGGATGAATCGCAGGGTAACTCCCTTACCGATCGCTGATCTTAAATTACGTTTCTCCCAAAAATCCCACTCAAAATATCATTTACCCGTGTTTTCGCCAACCTATCCCACTCCACAATTCTGACAACCTAGAGGAATGGGAAAAGTGGGAGGTAATAAACTACATGAGATCAATAATTCGTCAGTGTTATTACAGATCCGTACAATAGACATATATCTTAAATCCACTTTTATTTAGACTAGGTGTGACATCGTGTTGGAACAAGCCTTTTTCTTACCGAGCTTCCTCCTGGGTCAGTTCTCCTCTTCGGGGGCAGACTTAACCGAGTGGCGTGCCCAAACCAGCATTTTGTACGACATTCTGGTGTTCATCTGGATTCTGAATGTACTCAACTGGACTTTTCTAGGAAACTCCCTGTCCTGGTTCAGCACTAAGCGTCGCCGGACTCCTGTCGGTCTGGTGGGCATCTTCATCAGTCCTTTGCTGCATGGCAACCTGGCGCACTTGCTGAGTAACTCACTCGCCTTTTTTGTGTTGGGCTGGATGATTCTCACGCGCAATGTCCCTGGAGCAAACACCGTCGCCGATTTCATCATGGTGACAATCATCGTTGCCCTCGCTGAAGGCATCGGCGTTTGGTTCTTTGGCCGCTCCGAAAACCACACGGGCGGCAGTGGCGTGATTTTTGGTTATTTTGGTTTTCTCCTCCTCTCCAGCCTGTTTGAAATCAACAACCCCAGCATTCTCCTCCTCACCCTCGTGGTCGGCATCCTCTACTGGCGGCTCCTGCCCAACGTCATCCCCAACCAAAAACAAATCTCCTGGGAAGGCCACCTCTTCGGCTTTCTCGCTGGCATCCTCACCGCGCAGTTTTTGCCAATTCTGCGGGCGTTGGTGGTTCCAGGCTAGGGGAAAGGCGAAAGGCGAAAGGCGAAAGGGGAATCATTGAATGGATTTTGGAAGGAGTTAAAAGCAATCTCTCTGAACTAGGTAATGGGGAAGACCACAAGAAACACCCAGAATCTTAGTTGGAGAGAGTTTCCCTTGTCCCTAGCTGCCCAAACCCATACTGCAATCCCAGAATCTCCCTTTTCCCTTTCCCCTTTCCCCTTTCCCCTCCCTTCCCCTTCCCCGCTAAACTAGAAACTGTTGTGCCAATATGTGCCGAGAGAGATATGACAGAGCAAGTTGTTGCGTCCCAAGATACCAAAGCTCGTGATTTGTTCCGGGCGGCCTATGAAAATCGCTATACCTGGGATCATGATTTTCCGGGGTATAGTGCGGATGTCACCCTGAAGCGGGGTGCGGAAGAATTCACGGGACAAGTGTTGATTAAGTCGGATATGAAGGCGGAAATCCTCAATGTGGAGGATGAGCAGGCCAAGAAGGAAATTGGGGAACAAGCCTGGGAAATTGCGATTCACCGCGTTCGTCGCACCTTCGAGCAAACCCATAGCCAAAACACCTTTACCCTGGGCGAAACCGATGAAACCGGAGCCGTTGAGATTCTGATGGGGGGGAAAGCAGCGGGCGATCGCTATAAAGTCCGCAACAACGAGGTTTGCCTGGTACATCGCCATATCCACGGCACCGTCGTCACCATCAATACCTTCAGCAGCCACCCCACCGAAGCGGGTTACCTGTCCCACCGCTACGATTCGGCCTACCATGACCCCACAACGGGCGAACTCAAAGGCGAAAGCAGCTTTGAAGACCACTACGAAAAGGTCGGCAACTACTACGCCCTCAACAACCGTCGCATTGTCTCCACCCACAACGGCGAAACCATCACCACCGAATTCAGCTTTACCAACATCAAGCTGCTTCAGCCTGCAACGGTTTAACCTAGCCTCTCCTCTATTCCTCTATGTTCTCCATTGAATAGAACCGACTCTATCCGGTCAGGCTGACTGTCATCTGACTTACAATGGAGAGTGAAGTAGGCAACTGTGAATGGTCGGCCTCAAAGCAATTCTCCCCAAGGTGAACTATGGAAACTCTGGCACTCACATCGGAAAATGTGGAAAAGGTTTTAGATGATTTGCGCCCCTATCTGATGTCGGATGGTGGCAACGTGGAACTCGTGGAACTCGACGGCCCTGTGGTGAAACTCCGTCTGCAAGGAGCCTGCGGTTCCTGCCCCAGTTCTGCGATGACGCTGCGGATGGGCATTGAACGCCGTCTGCGCGAGTTTATTCCTGAAATTGCAGAAGTTGAACAGGTGATTTAGTCAAAACGAGGGTGGGGAAGCGATCGCCTCTAACATGCCTCCAACTGAGGTGGCAAGCTTGGTGAAAGTCCCTCTCATCCGCGTTGTCGCATTTCACTTTCTAATTGTTCAATGAATGAAAACCCATTGAACTAAAATCTTGGAGGGATGCTGTACAGAGTGCGGCATCCTTCTTCAGTTTTGCTAGAACCTCGCAGAGACTCCCCCAGAAGTTCCCCCAGAAATTTCCCAGAAATCCTTCCAGGAATTTCCTAGGAATTCCACCAGGCACCTCCCAGGAATCTCCCCTCCCAGGAATCTCCAATGTCAGGTGACGCTGATATCCTCTGGATTGAATGTTTGCTCCTCCCAGGTGGTCAGCATAATATCTAGGGGAAGAAGTGTAAGCTGCAAACGGTAAGGCGATCGCGCATCATTCCGCATTCGTTGTCTTGCCCTTCTGTTCTCGATCGCCATCACCCAGAATTTACCTCCCCCCACCATGTCCCATCCCCTCTACGTTGCATTCATCTGGCATCAGCATCAACCGCTCTACAAAAGCCGTATTGCAGGCGAGTACCGTCTGCCCTGGGTGCGGCTGCATGGCACCAAAGATTATCTGGATCTGGTGCTGCTGCTAGAGAAGTATCCCAAACTGCACCAAACCGTCAATTTGGTGCCTTCTCTAATGATGCAGATCGAAGATTATGCGGCGGGGACGGCCTTTGACCCCTACTTGTCCATGGCGTTGATGCCCACGGACATGCTGGATCAAACGCAGCGGCAATTCATCATCGAACATTTCTTTGATGCCAATCAGCGCACCCTGATTGATCCCCACCCGCGCTATGCCGAACTCTACGGCCAACGGCAGGATAAGGGTCGCCCTTGGTGTCTGGAGAACTGGACAGATCAGGACTATGGAGATCTGCTGGCTTGGCATAATTTGGCCTGGATTGATCCGCTGTTTTGGGAGGATGCGGAGATTGACCAATGGCTGAAACAGGGGAAAGGCTTTAGTTTGAGCGATCGCCAACGGATCTATTCCAAACAGCGAGAAATCCTGGGTCGAATCATCCCCCAACATCGCCAAATGCAAGACCGGGGACAGCTTGAAGTCACCACCACTCCCTACACCCATCCCATCCTGCCCCTGCTAGCCGACACCGATGCCGGACAAGTCGCCGTCCCCCAAATGGCGCTGCCCCAGAAGCGCTTTCAATGGGCAGAAGACATTCCCCGGCATTTACTCAAAGCCAAGCAGATGTATGGCGATCGCTTCGGCTGTGCGCCCCGAGGGTTGTGGCCATCGGAGCAGTCTGTCAGCCCGATGATGCTGCCCTATGTGGCCGAGCAGGGTTTTCAGTGGCTTTGTTCCGATGAAGCGGTTTTGGGCTGGACGATTCACCATTTCTTCCATCGAGATGCCACCGGGAACGTGCAGGAACCGGAGTTGCTCTACCGTCCCTACCGTCTGCACACGCCTCAAGGCGATCTGTCGATCGTGTTTCGAGATCACCGACTGTCGGATCTGATTGGCTTTACCTATGGCGCGATGGAACCGCAGCGAGCAGCGGTGGATCTGGTGGGGCATTTGGAGGCGATCGCTCGTTCCCTCAAATCTCATCAGCCCGAGCAATGCACCACCTTAGAAAATCCCTGGCTTGTGACGATCGCCCTCGACGGCGAAAACTGCTGGGAATATTACACCCAGGACGGCAAACCCTTCCTAGAATCGCTCTATCAAATCCTCAGTGACCATTCGGGCATTCAACTGGTGACCGTCTCCGAATTCCTCGATCAATTCCCTGCCACCGTCGTCCTGCCCAGCGAAAAACTCCACAGCGGCTCCTGGGTTGATGGCAACTTCACCACCTGGATTGGCGACCCCGCCAAAAACCGCGCCTGGGATCTCCTCGCCGAAGCCCGTCAAGTCCTCGCCAACCACCCCGAAGCCACCGAAGAAAACAACCCCGAAGCCTGGGAAGCGCTCTACGCTGCCGAAGGTTCCGACTGGTTCTGGTGGTTCGGCGAAGGCCATAGCTCCAATCAGGATGCCATGTTCGACCAGCTTTTCCGAGAACACCTGGTTGCCCTCTACCAAGCGCTCAACGAACCTGTCCCCGCCCAAGTCCGTCGCCCCGTCGAAGTCCATGAGGAGCGCGGCGACCACCGTCCCACCAGCTTCATCCATCCCGTCATCAACGGCCAGGGCAACGAGCAAGACTGGGACAAAGCTGGACGCATCGAAGTCGGCGGCGCACGCGGCACCATGCACCAGAGCAGCACCGTCCAGCGCCTCTGGTACGGCGTTGATCACCTCAATTTCTATCTCCGCCTCGACTTCAAGACGGGCACCAAACCGGGTGTAGACATTCCCCCAGAACTCCATCTGCTCTGGTTTTACCCCGATCGCCCCATGAGCAACAGCCCCGCTCCGATCGCCGAAGTCCCCGACGAACAACCCGTCAACTATCACTTCCACCATCACCTGGGCATCAACCTCATGACCCAAGCCACCTGGTTCCAGGAAGCCGCCGACCATTACCAGTGGCATTCCCGCGCCAGCCGCGCCCAGGTCGCCTTCAATACCTGCCTGGAAGTTGCTGTCCCTTGGGCTGATCTCCATCTGGTGCAACCAGACTGGTCCCTGCGCCTAGTGATGATTCTGGCCGATGAAGGCCGCTATGTCAGTTCTCTGCCGGAGAATGCGTTGATTCCGGTTGATGTGCCTTAAGTGGGGAGTGGGGAGTGGGGAGTGGGGAGTGGGGAGTAGGGCGAAGGGGGAAAGGGGAAGGGCTAAAGGGGGATCTTGGGAAGCGTCATGGAATAGAAGCAGGAAGAGGATCGGGGAAAAATTCTCTTTATTATTTTTGAATCATCCTTTGAATTGTTCCGAGGGACTCAAAGAACAATTCGCCTTTCCCCTTTTCCCTTTCCCCTACCGATCGCCCATATCCCTGCTCAATCCCTCACGCGATCAACTCCCCGGCCACTCCTCCTGCGCCTCATCCCGAGTGTTCGTGTTGCGCGATAGGGTGTCGCGGTTGAAGGTCATGTGGATGGAGCGGTTTTGTTCGCCGTCAGCAGCGACCGCCATGATTGGGAAGTCGATTTGGCCATCCTGGAAGGAAATTTGGATGCGGAAGGTGCCGTCGGGGTTGAGTGGGATGGGTTGTCCGGCGATCGTCACGGTCGCATCCGGTTCGGTTGCACCGTAGATAATCAGTTCAGCATCTGCCACCAGCCAGAACTGGCGCGGACGAACGGGAGGCATGGACGCGAAGCCTGCGCCCGACATCGTTAGCATCCCGGCACCGGACATGCCAATACCCGACATCGTTAGACCCGACATGCCAATGCCGGACATCATGCCGCCTCCAGACATACTGAGGCCAGCCATGCCGATGCCGGACATCATGCCGACCCCCGATAGGCTCCAACCGGGAATCCCGAGCAGTCCCGCGCCGGACATGCCCACGCCAGACATATTCATTTCCGATAAGCCAAAACCCAGTAGGCCAATCCCCGACATCCCAACGCCTGACATACCGATGCCCGACATCCCAACGCCCGACATGCCGACACCCGACATGCCGATGCCAGCAGCCATGCCAACGCCAGACATGCCGATGCCAGAGGTCGTGACACCGGGAACACCCGAAGCAAAGGCGAAGGAACTTAGCGTTTCAGCAGGGACTTGCTGCATCGAGCCAAACAGTGACCCTGCAACTTGCTGAATTTCCAGGGATTGGTCGCGGTCAAACAGTCGGTTGAAGCTGACTTTGGCTCGGTTGCCGGGAGGCGATAGTTCCAGGAGGGATTGACCTTCGAGCGGGGTATCCCAATCTACGGTGACGAATTGATCATCTTCCCAATCGGAGGGGTAGATGGGGGGAACGCGAACAGGGAGCGATCGCGCCAACAGCAACCAGCCGCCGCTTTCGGTGAGATAGCCAATCTCGATGAAATAGTCACGATCGCTCACCGGCACGGGCACATACCAATCCCGCGCCATTTCCTCACATTCAAACTGTTGCAGACTGTGGGGATTCTGAACCTCTACATTAATGTCGGTGACATCGTAGAGACGCAGCGCCAAACGGGTACCGCCTTGCTGGCGCAGTGCTTCTTTATGAGAATTGGGGACATCCCAGTAGGTGTAAGCCCAGTAGGGATCGCGAGGGAGTAAGCTAATGCGGCTTTCGTCGTACCCATCAGGCAACTCGGCCAGGGTGGCATCGACCGTCGCTAATTCTTCGCGGCTGAGCGGGATAGAGGAGGCTGGCGTTGAGGGCGCTGCAACGGGAGCCGGGACAGCAACAGGAGCGGAAGATACTTCGCCATCACCCAGGCCATCTTCGGTTTGGCCAACGTCAAACTTGGCGGCTTCTACCGTGGACTGAGCAATGCCTTCTGCATCGGAGACGGGTGTTGATTGATCTGGAGGAATCGAAGGAGGTACGGAAGCGGCGATCGCCCCTCCCATAGCCAGCCCTGCGGTACCGAGATTGGCGATCGCCGGACTCTCAGAAGCAGTTCCAGGAGCAGTTCCGGATTCGACCGATGATGACTCAGTTTCAGCCGCCGTGGGTGAAGGTGCGGCGGGAGGAATAGCCGTAGGAATGGTGGGTAAGTCTGCGATCGCCGCATTAGCAGACGGAGACTCTACAGGAGTGGGGGGAATCGGAGTCGCATTTGTCGAGGATGCGGGTGCAGTTCCAGCGGGAGTCGTTGGAGTGACTGGAGCCGTTGGGGTGACTTCTGGAGCGGGAGTTGCAGGCTGTGCTGTGGAAGAAGCTGAGGTGGAGGATTCCCAGTCTGCGTTAGCCCAATCGTCAAGGGGAGAAGCGGGAGGATTAACTGGATTAACTGAGGCATTTTCTGCGACAGGATTAATCGGCTGCGTGGAGCGGGGTGGCTCAACTGAGCGGGTTCCTGACTGGATTCCTGGCTGGCTGGTATTAGCGTTTAAGTCTGTCCTTGCCTGGACTTCTAGTCCTGCGGATTCAATTCCAGGGAGATTCGACTCAGAGGCAGGTACTGAAGGAGACTCTATGGCATTCGTTCTGTTATTGGCGGCTTCTGAGACGGCCTGAGTGCGTTCTGCAATGGATTCGCGATCGGCTGCAATGACTGACCCGGTACGAGCCGCTAACCCCACGTTGCCATCTGCATCCGGAGCGCTTATTGGCTGGGCTTGGGTGGGCGGGAGGGTGGGCGGTGTCTGATTTTCTAAGGTTGTGGAGGGTTCACTGCGCCGTCGCCGAGCCAGAAGCGTTGTCACGAGCCAAAGAAAAACGATGAGTCCTCCAATCAAGGGCAGTACATTAAGTGGCGACCCAAGGACAGGCGGCGGCACTGCTGGGTCGGGTTGCTGTCCGGTTGTTCCTCCCGCCGTGAGGGTTGCCGGAGTGAGGGTCGGCCACTCGATCGCGGGTGATAGGACTGGCGATCGCTCCACTGACAAATTCAGCGGCAAATTCAACGGCACATGCGACAGGTCGGAAACCCCTGCGGCTGACCTGGGGGCACCAGCTAGGGCAAACAAGAGAGCCAGAGCCAAAACAGGAGAATGTCTTTTAAAAGCCATAGAGGAATGTAAAGCCTTAGTTAACCGACTTCAATAAAAGTTAATTTTTGCACAAGGTAACGACAAAAAAGTTAACTTTTGCATTGGCATTGTCAAACCTTATCATTTTTCGATTATCGTAAAGAGTTCCTTTTGTCCGATTACTTTGTAAATTTTGAATTTAAACTTCAGAAAATAGAAAAAATCCTTTGAATTAGCCAAAATTCCTCTGAATTTCAAAAGTTCTTGCCGAAGTTTTTCCAATTTTTTTGAACTTCTTTTTT
>JALOOP010000107.1 GCA_025454315.1 Oculatellaceae cyanobacterium Prado106 | reverse complement strand
TCGCTGCGCCGCCAAACAAAAATCAACCTCCTCAAAGTAGAGGAAATATTGCTCATCCATCAATCCTGCGGTTTCAAACACCTGCCGACGAACGATCATGCTGGCACCCGCCACCCAGTCTACCTGACAATTCTCAGTGGGAACAGGCAGGATGGGCACAATTTTCTCCGAGATGAGCTTAGTCACCAGCCCCAGCCGCAGTCCGTCATCCAGTTCGCTACAGAGGCTGGGGAAGCGAAAGGCAGAACACTGCACGGTTTCGTCGGGTTCTTCCAGGCGGCTCCCGGCCATGCCTGCTTCTGGATGCTGCTCCATAAAGTCAACTAGGGCTTGCAGGGCACCCGGACGGACGACGGTATCGGGATTGAGCAACAGAAAATAGTCGGGGGGATTTTCTGAGGCCAGCGCTGGACGAATGGCCGCGTTGTTACCAAAGGCATAGCCACCGTTGCGCGACTGGGGCAGGAAGGTGACCCAGTCGCTCCAGCTTTCTATGGCGATCGCCCCCGCAATCTTCTCGGCTGAGCCATCCTGGGAGTCATTATCCACGACGGTCACCTGGGTTTCGGGTCGGGCACTGACTTCGGGTTGAAGCGATCGCAGACAGGCCACCGTCAGTTCTGGAGTCCGGTAGTTCAGGATAACAATGTTTAAGCTGGGATTTAATTTGGACAAAACGGGGTTGACGGACGCAGAGGCATCAACCGTAGATTCAGCAGATTCAGCGACAGATTCAGCGGCAGATTCAGCAATGGGTTCAGCAGTAGGCTCAGCGGCGGCTGGAGTAGCATCAGACATAATTCTCTTGAAGTGATTGCAAGATTCAGGACAGGGCGTTCATCAAAAATTCATCGACCGGAATAAAGACCATCCGGAACAACAGTCGTCTAGCCTGGATCAATCCTAAAGGGAACCGTAAATTTTCCTAATAAAAATTTTCACTCCCCATTTCTAACCTCTCCACCTAGATCAATGCAATCCTTCCCATGCTTTCTCCCCACATTACTCGACAAAACTTGACAAACGATGTGATTTTTTATACAAAGAGTTTACAAAGGTATCAATCCAGATTGATGAAATTACGGTAAACCGTTGAGAAAAACGGACACTTAGGGGCAGCAGGATTGACAACTTGTGATAGCTTGGGTGCAGGATTCGGGCATACTCCTCCCGACTATTCCAGATTTTTACAGCCAAAGGATTACGGATAGGAGACTACGGGCACCTATTGCGAACACCTTCGGAGGGGCAGCCTCTCATCAGTAGGGGACTACGGAAATCTTCTGCCAACCTTTTTTCCATAGATAGGTCTTTTTGAGATAGGTCTTTCTGGGATAGGTCTTTTTGAGATAGGTCTTTTTAAGACAGGTCTTCTCTAGGTAGGGCGTCTACGGTCAGCTTTTGAGAATAGGGATTGCGATCGCCTCTCATTTATCTGTACCGCTATTGAAACGGTTGCGATCGCTGGCAATCGAGGACTCCAATCAAACCGGAGTGGTTCCGTCTCAATTTCTGTCCTATCTATTTCCTACCTATTAATGTCTAATTTTCTAATGTCCGATTTATCACCTCCTTACGCATGTCCTATCTATTAAAGTAATTTCGCTTCACCTCTCTACTGCGCTTCACCCCTTTCTACTTCACAGCGTCTCGATCAGAACAGCATCCCCATCAGATTTCTCAATTGAAAGCTTGATATGTTCAATTACTCCTGTAAAACAATGAAAGCCCCGGCGAACTCTTCCCAGACCTCACAACCCCAATCGGAGCAGCGACGTTCAGCAACCCGTCCACCATACCGGGGGTCACACCTCTCCTTCTTTAAGGCCGTCAGTTGTTCCACAGTCGTTTTCTTGGCATTGATAGCTCCTTTGGCAGGTCAGGCACAAACGACTACCCCGGCGGCTCCGCTGCCTGCAACTCCGCCGCCTCCACCGATCGCCCCCACCAACACCACGCCTTCCACCACGCCGCCCACCAATGTCCCCTCGGCGCAGTCCGCTCCAGCAGATCCAGCAGCGGCTCCGGCGGCTAACCCCAGTGCTCCCACCCCCAGTCGGGTGGAACTGCCTCGCTCCGATAATCCAGCAGTTCGCTTCTCCGAAGAAGAATATCTCCTGGGACCTGGTGACCTGATTGGTCTAGAAATTTTTGATGTGCCCGAACTGAGTGGAGCCAATGGCCGCCATGTCATCTTGATCGATGGCACCGTCAACCTACCCTGGCTCGATCGCCCCGTATCCCTCCAGGGTCTTACCCTCAGGGCCGCCTCCCAAAAACTTCAATCCGCCTACAGCCCCTTCATTCGGGAGCCACGTATCACCGTTAACCTGATCACCGCACGCACCCTGCGGGTCAATGTCGTGGGCGAAGTCAAGCGCCCCGGCACCTACATCATCAGCCCCGAAGGCCGCACCAACCAAATTCTCGTCGGCGATGCCTCGGTCGCAGGCGGCGGCACCGCCAACCAGTGGCCGACCGTCACCCAGGCCATCCAATCCGCAGGCGGCATCACCCAACTGGCCGACCTGCGCGATGTCCAACTGCGCCGTCCCCAACCTGACGGCAGCGTTGACCAAATCACCGTCAATCTCTGGGAACTGATTCGTACCGGGCAAATTCAACAGGATGTAGCTCTGCGCGATCGCGACACCCTCGTCATCCCCAAAGCGAGCACCATCAATCCGGACGAAGCCCTAGTCACGGGCAGCGCCAGCTTTGCCCCCGCCACCATGCTGATTAACGTGGTCGGCGAAGTGCAAGCTCCCGGCACCGTGGAGGTAGCTCCCAACACTTCCCTCAACCAGGCACTGCTGACAGCAGGCGGATTCGATAATCAGCGCGCTCGAAGAAGCCGGGTTGAGTTAATTCGGTTGAATCCGGATGGCACTGCCACTCGCCGTGAGGTTCAGGTTGACCTAGCCGCAGGCATCAACGAGGAAACGAATCCTTCCCTGAGAGAGTTCGATACCATTGTCGTGGGTCGTTCGGGCATCACCCGCACCTCCGACACCCTGGAAACGATTTTCCGACCATTGGGTAGCATCTTCGGCATCTTCAATGTGTTTGACGATTTGTTCAATGACAATTAATAGAGGTTAAAGCCGATCGCCCCATAAGCCAGAATGAACTCCAGCCACTCCTGTGGAATAGGCATCTTGCCTGTCCAGGTTCTGAGACAGACCTTATCCCTACCTCATAGTGAGTCAAGCTGTTTCTAAGGTGTATCGGGCGATCGCTCAATCCTTCTAGAGAAAATGGGTGTGCAAAACTACACGAGAATCCTATGATGTTCAAGAGAATCGCCATCAGATTAGTCCGGAAACAAAGTGAATGCTCTTGAATTGATCCTGGGCATGATGAGGGGCATTCCGGATAGCGCTCTTGAGTGAGGGATGATCAAGGATGAAGCCTTGCAAAATCGAGTTTTTTAGCGGGAATAGGGCAACTGGCGATTCGGTGATGCATCGAATGACAAATCTAAAGGTTTTTGGCATCCAGTCAAGGCATCGTGATAACCTCTGATCCTAAGTCCTGTTGAGATCCCGGGATCTCAGGAATCCCGGAAAGACATGACTAGGGTGAAGTGGAAATCGGTTGATCGCAATATAGCAAGCCCCTAGTGGGCACATACAGAGGGCAACAGAGGGCAACATGGAGACAGAGCAAATATCACCGAGTTTGGCGGCCAGCACCAGAATTAGACCCCCCGCTTATCAGCCGCAATCTGACCCAGACGAGGGTGACAATCCCCCCAACCGGGGCTTAAATCTGCGATCGCTCGGTCGAACCCTACAGCGGCAGATCATGCTGATTGCAGGGATCACCACTGCCGCAACAGTGGCCGCAGGCTATCTAGCCATGAACACGCCCAATCGCTACGAAGGCGATTTCCAAGTTCTGGTTGAACCGGTCACCAACGAAGCCCGAGCCGTTGACCCCTCCGTAGTCACCCGAACCGATGCGGGTGTACCCGATCGCGGCGCTTTCACAGTAGATTACTCCACCCAACTGGAAATTCTCACCAGCCCTGCCCGCCTCAACCGCATTGTCCAGGAAGTGCAGCAGCAGTTCCCCACCTTCAGCCTGCCGCAATTGCAAGAGGGGTTAACGGTGCAGCGGCTTGCTCGCGAGAATGACCCAGAACTCACCAAAATTATCGAAGTCACCTACGAAGACACTGACCCCGCCCTCGTCCAGCAAGTTCTCAAGGTCACCGCTGCCTCCTATCTGCAATACAGCTTAGAAGAACGCAAAACCCGCTTCGGCGAAGGGGTTAAGTTCATCGAAGCCCAACTCCCCGATGTCCAACGGCGCGTCAACAGCCTCCAGGACGACATCCAGCGACTCCAGCAGCAGTACGACATCCTAGATCCTGCTGCCCAAGGCGGTCAACTGTCCCAGCAGATCGGCGACATCACCAATCAACAAATCGCCACCCAACAACTCCTCCAGGAACAGCGCGTCCTTTACGACAACCTCCGTCGTCAACTGGCGCTGAGTCCCCAGGAAGCGATCGCCGCCTCCGCCCTCAGCGAAGACCCCACCTATCAAGCCTCCAAAGCCGCTCTGCAAGAGGTACAGACTCAGTTGGCCATCGAACTGGCGCGGTTTAACGAAGAAGCTCCGGTGGTGCGATCGCTGCGTCAACGAGAAGCCAACATCATGGCGCTCATGGGCAGCCAAGCCCAGACTATCATCGGCCAAAATCTGGGCGGAGGTACTAGCAACGGCCAAGTCACCGCTTTCCAAAACTCGGTGCGAATTGGCCTCATCGGCCAAATGGTGGAAGCTGGCAACCAGGTCGAAATGCTGGAAGCTCGCAATCGGGTGATCAATCAAGCTCGTAGCAGTTTCGAGGGCAGAATCCAACAGTTCCCCGAAGTGGCACGGCGCTACACCGATCTAAACCGCGAACTAGAAATCGCCACCCAACAGCTTAACCGCCTACAAACCCAACGGGAAACCCTACGGGTGGAAGCCGCCCAAACCGAAGTCCCCTGGGAACTCGTCTCCGATCCGCTGATTCCCCGTGATGCCGACGGCGACCCCGTTCCGGTGCCGTCCAGAGCATCTCGACTGGTGCTTCTAGGTGCTGCTGGTGGTCTACTCCTGGGAACCCTGCTGGCTCTGCTCCTCGAAAAATATCGCAACGTCTTCTATTCGGTCGAAGACATCCAGGAAGCGATCCAACTGCCCCTGGTTGGGGTCATCCCCTTCTCCAGAGGCGCGAAGCAGTCCCTCGACTTCCCTTCCACCTTCGGTGCAGATGAGATGGCCGTTGAAGATAGCCGCATGGGCACTGCACCCTTCCGGGAAGCCTTCAGCGACCTCTACTCCAACATTCGCCTCTCCGAGCCGCCCATCCGATCGCTGATGATCTGCTCCCCCGAGTCGGGCGATGGCAAAACCACGATCGCCGTCTACCTCGCCCAGACCGCAGCCGGAGCTGGACAGCGAGTGCTGCTGGTAGACACCAACCTGCGCCAGCCCCAGGTGCACAACCGCATGGATGTGCCCAACACCAAAGGCTTAAGCGGCATTCTCTCCAGCAACCTCAACTCCGACGATTTCATCCAGCAATCGCCCCTCGACGACAACCTCTATGTCCTCACCTCTGGCCCTGCCGTCCCCGGTTCTGCCCGACTGCTTGGCTCAGACATGATGAAACAGGTCATGGAAAAATTCGAGCAGCAGTTTGACCTCGTCATCTACGACACGCCCCACCTCTACGGCTTAACCGACGCCAGCTTCCTCACCACCCAAGTCGATGAAATCCTCATGGTGGTTGCCGCCAACAAGACCAATCGCACCTCGGTGGAACGAGTCCTAGCCAAGCTGACCACCCTCCGCCTGTCGAGCATCAGCATGGTGACCAACTATCTGCGGGAACACAACAGCCCCAACGCTGGAGGTCGCAGTACCCCCGCCATGATCGCCAACCGCCGATAAAAACCAGATCCTCATTCTGAGACCGCGACAGGGATGCCGAACACTGTTCAGCATCCCTGTCGCACTTTAAACTAGCCCGTGTATAACCGTTTGTGTACGCGGCTTAGGAAAATGATGATTCCTCACCCTGTCAGTAGGTAATTGAAATTATTTTTAGATGAATTTAGGCTAAACAAGACTTTCAGGCTTCAGCATCTTACATTTAATTAGTTCCACCTACTTACCATTTGGTGTCTCATCTCAAGGCTCATTTCAACAAACCTAGGACATTCCCGCTCTGTTGCTCAATGGAAAAAGAATCTTCATGGCACAATGAAAGGGCAATGCTTTCTCTTGCATTCCATCACGCTTTTTGTCATGACTCAAAGCCTTGACCCAACCCTTGTTCCGCCAGCCTTTCCCGATCATACGCAACTTCCTGATTCCGATGGTACTTTTGTGAAAAACTTTCAGGAGCATCCTCAGAGTATTTTGCTGACCGATTCCCTTGAAACAACACTGAAAGCACTGCATCCAGATGGACAATACGCGATCGGTCAGGACTGTGGCATCTATTGGCGAGAAACCGATCCCCCTGAACGCGGGGCAGAAGCGCCCGACTGGTTTTATGTGCCGAATGTGCCGCCCCTTTTGAATGGAGCTATTCGTCGTTCCTATGTGCTGTGGCGGGAGTATATTGCACCGTTGATTGCGATCGAACTCGCCAGCGGTGACGGAAGCGAGGAACGAGACAACACACCATTGTCCAGACTCCCCGAGGGCAGCAGCCCGAAACCCGGAAAATTCTGGGTCTATGAACAGATTATTCGCATTCCCTACTATGCGATTTATGTGATAAACACCCGTGAACTGGAAGTATACAACTGGGTGAACGCACATTATCGACGTTTGACACCGAACGATCGCGGTCACTACCCGATTGAAGGCATGAATGTAGAGTTAGGGGTTTGGTCAGGCCATTACCAGAACCAGCCTCAGAAGTGGTTACGCTGGTGGGATAACGATGGGAACCTACTGTTAACAGGCAGTGAACGAGCAGCCCGTGCTGAACAAGCTCGACAAAACGCAGTACCGCAGCTTTTAACAATGGGATTAACAGTGGAACAGATCGCTCAGGCTTTGTCGTTGTCCACTGAAGAAGTCCTGCAACAGTCAACATGAGCAGCTTGGCATGAGCGTATTGCATCAGGAGCAAGTGCAATCCATAGCTCTGTTCTTCATGGCACAATGGAAGAGTCGCGTCATGGCCTACTATGCAGATTACTCTAGAGATTCCTGACGAACTCTTTGCAAAACTGGAAGCCCAAAATCTCACCCAGATCCTGGAATTAGGGCTAAATGAAGCATTAGCTAGACCTCAAATCGGTTTTACGGGCTTTGTAGAGGTTCTAGATTTCTTAGCGAATCTCCCTTCGCCTGAAGAAGTTTTGAACTTACGTCCATCTCCTCATCTGCAAGCTGAAATCGATCGTCTGTCTGAGAAATACCAAACTCAAGACCTGACGGATACTGAACAGCAACTTTGGCAACAATATGAATATCTTGAGCATGTAATCCGCATTGCTAAGGCAAAAGCCTATTTGAAACTCAATGCAAAACAAGAACCACAGTTCGACTGCTGCAACTGAATCGGGGCGATCGCATCCAAGAACGCCGCCTATGGCTAGCCTTAGGACTGGTGCAATTACCTAGTTAGGAGAGGCGATCGCATTACTCCATTCCGCTTTGTTATCAACCTTCATTCCACTCGTCGTTCATCATTACAAACCCGTTCCGTGTCGTTGAGTGCGATCGGATTTATGTCGGATATGTATTTTTTAAAGTAATTGATTGAGATCCATTCTTCCATCCAGGACTCGATAAATTTGAATACCACCGGGTATAGGATTGTAGAAAATCACATAGGAGGTGGACTGTATTGGAAAGCTTCTGAGTGGGATTGAGAATTCCTCACGGGTTCTTCCCATTTGAGGGCGTTGAGCCAGTAGGTCACACAAATCTGCGATTTCATCGAGCAGGCGATCGGCAGCTTCATCACTGCGTCTTTCGGCAACTGTGATCCAGATTTGGAGTAAATCGCGGTTAGCTTGAGTTGTTCTTAGAATGATTGGCATGATTGACGATTTAGAGCTTTGAGCGTCTTTGTCTGCCTTCTTGCTTGATCGCCTCAATATCCAGAGGTGCGACTTCGCCCCTAGCCGCCTCAGCAATGCCAAGTTCGATCGCCTGCCGAAGTTCTGCTTGACGAATGGACTCTAGCTCTTGTTCTAGTTGCTGGATTTTGTCGATCATGGATTGGAACGCTTCCGCCTCATGAACAACGACCTCAGCTTTGCCGTTAACCGTCAACACAATGGGTGAATGCGTTTGGCGAACCTGTTCTACAAGCTGTGAGGCGTTCTTCTTAAAGTCGGTTAGCGATAGAATGTTTCCCAAATTGATTTGCATAGTACTAGATTCTAGACTGAATTAGGATCTTAATTAACATCTTAATTCAGATCCAAGGTTATTGTGGATAAGAGTGTTTTGGTGGCTTTGTAAACTTTCAAGGTGCTTTCCTGGTATGTGCGATCGCCCCCCGAAACATAAAACATCGCCCTTACAAAAGCGCCATGTCACGTCCTCCTCGATCGCCCAACCTGCTTCATCCTAGAAATTCTAGAAATCAGGGACATTGGGACATTGCGATGAACAACCCTGAAGCCAGGGATGGGTCAGCAGAGTCAACCTGATGCCTTGGGTTCCTGCTCAGCAAGTGTAAAAAATCACCCTTTAGGGCACTCGTCTTGTTCAGAGAATTCCGTCATTGTGAGGGTATTGAAACGATTCACCCACTCCTTTTCTCCCATGCCTCCTGTCATTCGCACTTACGATTTCATTGGTTTTGGCGACGAAGTCCCTGGAATTCTCGCCCTTGTCTCTGCCGCCAGAGAACATCGTCGGCAAACGGGGCGTTTTCCTCGCAGTCTGCTGATCTTCAAAGGCAACGGGCAGTTGGGGGTGGGTGGCCATCTGGTGCGCGGCGGCTTGTCCTACCTCGATCGCAGTCATGTTCCGCTAGAAGTGCGGCAGTCGCTGGGGTTGCCGTCCTTTGGGGAACCTGCGGCCATTTATCAAGAATTCCTGGATCGATCGGGGGTGGATGCGATCGCCCTTGACCCGCAAAAAGCCAGTGCTGCCCTGCGAAGCATGATGGCGGAAGTCAATGTGGATACGCTGGGGGGCGTGGAAATTGCGGCGGTGCAGAAGGAGGGCGATCGACTGACGGCGATTGAGTTAACCAAAGGCGAAATTTACCTGGGCAAACAGTTTATCGACGCTACGGTGAATGCCGAGTTGGCTCAGTTTGCTGGCGTACGGAAGTTTAGAGGCTTTGAATCGCTAGGGTTGCCGGACTCGGAACTGTCGGTGACCTTGACCTTTGAGACGCTGGGGCTACGGGTGCAGCAGTTGCAGGCGATCGAGTCCATCTATCTCCAGCGGTTCAGCAATCCCAATGACACCGAAGCACAAGGGTGGCTCAACATTGCAGCAGGCCGAGATGCAGCCTATGCCAAACAACTGCGCCAAGATATGACCGACGCTCAGGGCAACCTCAAAACCATGATTGTCGGCAGAGATTATATTGACGTGCGGAGTAAGGCGCTGTCGATCGCCTATCATTCCTTCCGGGGTACAAAGCTAGCGCTCGCTGCCAGTGGCGCAATTCTCGACAATGCCAATATCGCTATCCTGGGCAGCAGTCGGCTGTCCTGGAATGCGCTGCTGTTTGATGTCAACGCCACCGAAGCCGAAGATTTGGCGCGCAGTGCCGCTCGTCCCACCCCAGAGATGCTGCGGGAAATGGCGCTGGTGCAGCAGTGGTTCCAGAGTCTGGGAGCCAGTGCGGTGAAGCCTTCTCCCGAGCTTTACATCCGCCATGCGGGGAATGTGGCCGAGGTGGTCAATCCGCTGAGCGGTGCCGATATGCTAACTGGGGCGCTGCCTGCAAATCGGGCGCTGGGCACCTTTGGCTATGCCTTTGATATTCGCGGCGGCATCGCGGGGATTGAGCGAAACGCCAATGCCAATGGCATCCGGGATCTGCGGTTTAAGCCGCCGCTATTTAACATTGGCATCCAGCATAGTCTCTGTACGACGGTGCCGAATCTGGCGGTCATCAGCCCCGGTTCTGGGTTCACTGGGTATGCCTCTTCAGCAGGACGGATTGTGGAGTTTAATGTGGGTGTGGGGCAAGGTGTAGGGATTGCCTGTAGTCTGGCGTTGCTCTCGGGTCGTTCGTTGGCTGCGATCGCCGATACCGAAGTGCGCCAAGTGTTAGCCGACACCGATCGCCTCCCCCGCATTTACGGCAGAGGCGCAAATCAATTTGAAGTCGCTCGATTGGCCGATTTTGAACAGAAATTGGGAGACGATGTGCTGATTGCCACCCGACCAGATGCAAGTCCAGCAGTCCGTTCGGCAGCAGGTTCGGCAGCAGGTTCGACAGCAGGTTCGGCAGTGCGTTCGGCAACGTTGATGCCTCCTGTCATGATCCAGGATGAGGTGGGACGGCGATCGGCTCCACGGGCAAGTCGGGTAAGTCGAACCGGGAGAGCCTCATAGCGGATCAAGAATCCCATGGAACCAAGACAAAAGGCTGGCCAATAGGAAGCACAATCTGACGCGCTGCATCGCGATACAATCAGAGAGATCTCCTCATCAGCCGTAGCCAGCCATGAGCCTCGACGAACTCATTCAGGCAGCCCATCAACTTGACGAAACCGACCTCGAACAACTGCTCCATCAGATTGTCGTTCTCCGTGCCAGCCGCAAAACGCAAGTTCTCCCCGAAGAAGAAGCCCAACTTCTGCTGAAAATCAATCAGGGTGTCCCTGCTGATCTGCGTACCCGCTACCAAAGTCTGCGTCAAAAGCGAGAAGCAGAAACCCTGACGGATGAGGAATATGACACCTTGATCCAACTCAGTAATCAGATTGAGCAAATCGGTGCCCAACGCCTTGAAGCCCTCGCTAGCTTGGCACAATTGAGACAAGTCTCTTTGCTAGATCTGATGGAGACTCTGGGCATTCAGCCTGTCAGTTATGTCTAGCGAATATATTCCTGTTGCCTTAAAACAACTCGTATTCAATCGCGCCAAGGGGATGTGCGAATACTGCCGTAGCCAAGCAAAGTTTGCGATCGATCCCTTAGTATTCGACCATATTCAACCCATTAGTCGTGGCGGTAAAACGATTGCTGAAAATCTCGCTCTGGCTTGTCAAACCTGCAATAACTACAAGTACACCAAAACTGAAGCCCCTGACCCAGTGTCCAGCCAATCCGTCCCCTTATTCCATCCCCGTCAGATGGTTTGGCAAGAACACTTTACCTGGAATGAAGATGCCACTCAGATGATTGGCATTACACCAACCGGACGCGCTACGATCGCCCTTTTTCAAACCAATCGTGAAGGGGTGGTTAACATCCGCCGAGTTTTAGTGATTATGGGCGATCACCCCCCTGATTAGCACAACTTAAACGGCTGTATCAGCGTCCCCGGCCATATGCTTTAGCCAGTTCCACCAGATCTGAACTGTCAGGGCTATTGAACGAATTCACGCGCTGTCCGTTGATCAGGCTATAGAGGCTGGATGTGAACAGAAATAAATATTCTCGTAGAACCAAAATCGTGCGGTCTGACCAGTTCATTTGGGGGGGAAATTCACTGGGGCGCGGGATGACCGAGAGGCCAACGGATTCAAAGTCGAGTTGCGATCGCCACACATGCGCCCGATCCGTCACCAGAATAATTTTCTGAACCCCGCGTTCTTTCAGAATAGCCGCCGAAAACAGCGCATTTTCAGCCGTGGTCAGCGAACAATTTTCACCATCCAAGGCAGACTGGGGAATGCCCTGATTGGCCAATTGCTCCAGCATCTTGGGCGTATCGTTGATGCCGCTGACAAAAATCAAGGGTGCCCGCTGGGTGCGCCAGAGATCCGCACTGATCTGCACGCGGGAATGTCTAAAATCGGTACCTCTGCCCAAAATGACGATCGCATCCACCGGAGTCCCCGGATCTGCGGGGAGGAAGGCAGTGAGGCCGCGATCGGCAAAGGTTAGCAGCAGGGCAGAGAGGGCGATCGCACTCCCCAGACCCAGCCAGACTTTGCGACGATTAAGCCGCTGTTTCAGGAGTTTTTGGCAGAGCCAGCCCAGAGCAAACACAAGCATGGCGGCCAAACCAATTAGAATGGGCAGCTTTAGCCAGTTCCAAGTCCCCCAATCGAAGGATAATGGAACACCGTTGAACGTGCGAAGACATTGGGGAGCGTCAAACATGGTAAGTGATGTATCAAAACTACGAGATTCAGTGCCTGCGGCCATTTCCGGGACGACGAAGCTGCTTGGCGTGATCGGTGACCCGGTGCGCCATTCCCTTTCGCCAGTGATGCACAATGCGGCGATCGCCCATCTGGGAGTTGATTATGTGTACCTGCCGCTGCCCGTGAAACCGGAGGATTTGGGGGTGGCGATCGCAGGCTTTGCAGCAATTGGCCTGGAGGGATTCAGCATTACCATTCCCCATAAACAGGCCATTATGCCGCTATTGTCGGAAATGACCGAAATTGCGACGGCGATCGGCGCGGTGAATACGGTATACCGCACGGCACAGGGCTGGGGCGGCACTAATACCGATGTCGTGGGCTTTGTGGCACCGTTGCGATCGCAATCCTGGCAAGGCGCAACCGCACTGGTGCTGGGCAATGGCGGCGCAGCGAGAGCCGTGGTGGTGGGCTGTGCCCAACTGGGATTTGCCCAGATTCAAGTGGTGGGGCGCGACCCGGACAAGCTCCAAGCCTTTTCCCAAAGCTGGTCACAGGCACCTTTCCCGATTCCGCTCACCGTGCATTCCTGGGAGGATCTGCCCCTGTTATTGCCCCAGGCCAATCTATTAGTCAACACCACGCCCGTGGGCATGGCTCCCAAGGGCGATCGCGCTCCCCTTAGCTTAGGTGAAATGGAACGATTGCCAGAGGATGCGATCGCCTACGATTTGATCTACACCCCGCGTCCAACGCTGTTTTTGCAGCAGGCACAGCAGTTGAGATTGGGGGCGATCGATGGGGTGGAAATGTTGGTACAGCAAGGAGCCGAGGCGTTGGCACAGTGGCTCCAGCAGCCCGTTCCAGTAGAGGTGATGCGAACTGCGTTACTGAATCATTTGAATCATTGAATAAATCATTGAATCATTTGAATCGGGCGATCGGTGGACTCAAAATCCATACAGCCGATCGCCTCTTCCGAGAGCGCCTGACTGGGATGCACCGAGCATTTAAGATGATAGCTATTGGTGAAATAACGGCAGTTGGCACAGGGAATTTCATGCATCTGCTGGGCGCGCTGCACCCCGTCTCGCATGGCAGCCCACAGGCTCCACCCCAGGACAATCACAATGCCCCAGGCCAACACAAAACACACGGGCACCATCATGGGTTGAATGAGACGAATCAACCAAACCAAAAATGCAATGAATGGAGTCATAGCCAAACCTGCAATGAAACACCAGATGAATATTTTTCACCTTAATGCAGGATAGGGCGATCGAGATCTTTGGGGCGTTAAGTTTCTTTGCTGGGGCAAGTTGTTGGGGAAGGGGGAAAGGGAAAAGGGGAAAGGGGGGCGATGAGATGTGATTGTGGAGTTTCTTTAAGCATCGCTCATAGTTGATTCACTAACGGTTGATCAGGGGTAGCGATCGCAGTTCCTCTATCCCTATCTTATCTATGTCCTTTCCCCAGGCAATCCAAGATTCCATCCGCGTTCATTCCCCTTTTCCCTTTCCCCTTTCCCCTTTCCCCTGATTACGGCAAAAACCGATCCAAAGCTGCCTTCAACGCTTCGATTTCGCCTTCGATGTTGCCTTCCTTGGCAGCACGGGCGACGCATTCGGTGAGGTGTTCGTCGAGAATCATGCGGGAGACGCGATCGAGGGCACCCCGGACGGCGGCAATTTGCACCAGCACTTCTGGGCAGGGACGGCTTTCCTGCACCATCGTTTTGATGCCGCGAATATGCCCTTCAATCCGAGAGAGCCGATTGGCGATTTTGCGTAAAGACTCTTCGCTATGCACATGGGGATGCACGGCTTCATCCTCATGGACATGATCAGCATGAGCCGGAGCGGCATGGAGCCTGGTGTCCGGAAGCTCTGCGGGGAGCGGATCGAAGGAACGGGGAATTTCAGAAGCTGCCATTACATCAGATGAGCAATAAACTTGCCTTATATCTTAACGTCTCTCTTGCGTTTCAAGCGGTATTGGCTGTTGAATCTTGGCGGTCAATCCCCTAGTCCAACCTAGTGAAATTCCTTCCACCCCAGCTTTTGCGCCCATTTCTGCTCCAACTTCTAGACCTTGCTTCAACAAGGGATGAATTTGCGTGTGACGGCTGCCAAACTCAATTCATCCCGTCAATTAGCAACCTCAACTTCTGCTGAGTCCCCGTCCAAGCGAATGCCTCGGATAGAGTAATCCAGCAGCCGGATGGGGTGAAGGACAGGAATGGTTTTTCCTTTTTGCTCCAAGTGCTTGAGAATTTGTAGAGAGCAGCCCGGATTGGAAGAGGCAATCAGCGTGGCTCCCGTGTTGAGGAGGTTATCGACCTTTTGCTGACCCAACTCTTCGGCGACTTCAGGTTGCAGCATGTTGTAGACTCCGGCACTGCCGCAGCAGAGCGCTGCATCAATGGGTTCGCGCAGCGTTACGCCGGGGATTTGGCGCAGCAGTTGGCGGGGTTGGAAGCTGATTTTTTGGCCATGCAAGAGGTGACAGGCATCCTGGTAAACCAGCGTCAGAGGCGCGTCTTGCAGGGGCGACAGCTTTGCCGTTAGTCCTGCCGAGGCGAGAAATTCTTGGACATCCTTGACTTTGGCTTTGAAGTCTTTGGCTTTGTCCCGATAGTCCGGGTCATCTTGCAGAATATGGTCATATTCCTTCAAGGTATGGCCACAGCCCGCCGCATTGATGATAATCGCGTCTACCTCAGTCCCTTCAAAGCTATCAATCATTTGTCGTGCCAGTGCCTGAGCCTGCTCGGTCTGTCCCTGGTGCTGCGGCAGGGCGGCACAGCAGCCTTGCCCCTTGGGAATCACTACTTCGCACCCGTTCGCACTCAGGACTCGCGCCGTCGCCTCATTGACATCACTAAAGAAAAGCCGCTGGACGCAGCCCAGAATCAGGCCAACCCGGTAGCGTTTGGGGCCTTGCGCCGGAATCACATCCGGGAGCGTGTCTTGGAAGGATTTGGCCGTCACCGTAGGCAGCAAGGATTCCATGGCGGCCAGACGGGGAGAAAGCTTTTGTAATAGCCCGGTTGAGCGAATCAACTGGGGCAATTTTAGCTGTTGATAGAACGCGAGGGGCAGCAGCAGGACGCGCAGCCGATTGGGGTAGGGAAAAAGGGAGAACAGGAGTTGACGGAAGAGGCGATCGCCCAATCCCCGAGTATGATTGCGCTCAATCTGAGGTCGGGTCGCCGAAATCAGCTTGTCATACTGCACCCCCGAAGGACAGGTGGTCACACAGGCCAAACATCCCAGGCAAGAATCAAAATGCTGCACCGAAGCCTCCGACAGCGGCGCTTCCCCCTCATTGATGGCATCCATCAAATAAATCCGCCCCCGAGGCGAATCGGTTTCCTTCCCAATCACCCGATAACTGGGACAGGTCGATAAACAAAATCCACAATGCACACAAGCATCAATCAGCTTGGGATCGGGCGGAGACTGGAGGTCAAACTTGAGCGGCTGGGGAGTTTGGGTCATGGGAGCGAGGGGTGGAAGGGGAAAGGGGAAAGGGGAAAGGCGAAGGGCGAAAGGGGAAAGGCGAAGGGCGAAAGGGGGGATGGTTGGAGGAGGGGAGAGATTTTGGGCGAAGGTAGCAAGGGGGATGGCGTGGAGGGATATGTGGATTAAGTTCTGGAAGGAGTCGAGGAGATTTTCCCTTTGCTCTCTGTAATCCTTTGGAAGTAATCCAGGACTCCCCTTTTCCCTTTTCCCTTTCCCCATTTCCCCTAAATGCCGCCGACAAACCGCTGGGGACTCAGCAACCCCGTGGGGTCAAATTTTTGCTTGATGGCTTTCATTACGTCAAGGGCATTGCCGGGGTAGCCCCAGAGGTCAAGGTTTTGGGCGGTGAAGGATTGTTTGATGTCGGTGGGGGCTTCCAGGACGGTGAGGAAGCCGCCTTGGGATTGGCAGAGTTGGCGGAGTTGGAGCAGGGTGGAGACGGAGGCTGCGGTCATTCGTAGCATTCCTAGGCCGCTGCCTGCGTGAATCCAGCCTGTGGTGAGGGTGGGGACTTGTTGGAGGATGGGGGTAAGGGTGGCGATCGCTTTCTCGGGTAAC
>JALOOP010000106.1 GCA_025454315.1 Oculatellaceae cyanobacterium Prado106 | reverse complement strand
ACGCTGGAACACGCTAGGGCCAAGCTCAATCTCTGTTTCATTCGCTTGATGGTCAAGCGCTTAGCGGCCTAGAAAAGATGTCAAATGGATTCTATAAGCTCTTCGCAAAGAATTCAAGCGATGAAAAAGACGATTGTTCCCAAATTTATCAAAATTTTACAAGAATATCCCAAATATCCACATCGAAAGATCCACGCCGAGAGATGAGGAGCGGGCGATCGCTCTTGAAGGGGCGATCGCCTCACCCTTCCCAAAGTACACAAAATAGCCAACGAGTGGTCAATTTGGCTCAATCTGGAGATAATGATGAGGCTGTCGTTCTGCGTAGCCTCAATGAAAGTTGTTGGAGTTCATGGAATTGCCCACACCCACCTGACTGCTCCTCAGATTGAAGTGGAGTGGTTACCTGCATTGCAAGGCGGATTAGAGGAAGCGGGCTTTGCACGGTTGGCCAGGGAGGACTTTGCGATCGCCGCCTACGGAGCCTTGTTTCGTCCTGCTGGAACCCGTGCTGGGGATCTGCCCAGGCTGACGGCGGAGGATGTGACGGATGAGTGGGAACAGGCGCTGTTGCTGGAGTGGTGGCGAGAAGCAGCGGCACTTTCAGAATTGAATCGCAAGGAGCAAGATCCGTTGGGGGAAGACCTGACGATTCAGGGGCCAGAGTTCCAGGGGCGAGGCAGTACGCCTGAGATGGTGCAGCGGGCGATTCGACAACTCACGAAGTCGAGGTATTTTGAGAAACTCGGTGGGGCAAGGTTGGTGTTGTTTGCGCTGCGGCAGGTGCGGGAGTATCTGTATAACCCGGAGATGAAGGCGGCGATTCAGCAGCGGGTGGTGGAGCGGGTGACAGAAGATACCCGTGTTTTGATTGGGCATTCGCTGGGTTCGATTGTGGCCTATGAGTGTCTGTGTGCCCATCCGGAGTGGAAGGTGCAGACTCTGGTGACTTTGGGTTCTCCTTTGGGGATTTCGTCTATCTTTAATGCCCTGACGCCTGAGCCTGTGGAGGGGAAAGGGGTGTGGCCTCCGGTGAAACAATGGTTTAATGTGGCGGATCGGGGAGATATTGTGGCGTTAGAGAAGGCATTGGCTCCCCGGTTTGGTGGGGTGGTGGATGAGGGGGTGCATAACGGGTGGGAGTCTCACTCGGCGGTGCGCTATTTGAATGACCAGAAGACGGGACGGGCGATCGCAACAGGATTAACGGATACAGAGGCATGAGCAGCAATACCCCAGAACAAGAACCACGTCGATATTTGATTGCGATCGGGTCATCCCGTTCTCCAAAGATGGGGATGCGCGACTTGGCTCGGGTTGAATCTGACATTCAGCAGATCGAGAAATTGTTTACGAGTCCAGAGCAAGGGTATCAAAGAGTTTTGTCAGATCAGATAGATTTAGATGATGGCTCTGACAATATTAAAACAGCGCTCAGCAACTGGTTTGCCAGCGGAGAGCGGAGAGCCTCTGACTGCGTTGTAATTTATTATGCTGGACATGGTGGGGTCGAGGAGGGAAAGTTTGAAGAACACTATCTTTGGACATGGGATTCAAGCCCAAACAAAATCACAACGACGGCCATCAAAACCAGTTCACTCGTGGAATGTTTCTTTCCCGGAGCAGGTAACCGAGAATATCCAGAGAACATTTTACTGATTCTGGATACTTGCTATGCCGGAGCAGGGAAGCAGCAAATCTCTGAGGTTTTAAGCGGACTCAAGGGGAGAGCGCCCCAAGGCAGCGGGTTCTGGATTGTTTCCTCAACGGACACCAACACAGAAGCGGGGGATGGAGATTTTGTTGACGCGCTGACATCCGTGATGAAGAATCCTGATCACCCAGTTTTTCGAGCCGATCCAGATTATATTGACGTGAATGCCTGGGTGAATGCCATTAATCAATCTTTGGAGTCGAATGGGAAACCACAGCAGGCTTGTTGCGATTGCACGAATGCTCAAAAGCTGTCTCAATTTATTCGGAACCCTCGATTTGCCAATCTTTCCAATCGCTTTTCAGAGGCCGATCGCCTTCTCTCACTCCTGGAACCGATCGCAATCCCCCATCTCCAGGAGTCATACCGAAAAGCTTACCCGGAGTGTGACAGTCAGCCTTTTCCGCGATCGCCCAAAGCCATCCTCTCGGCTCTCATTCAGTTGCCCAAGGGGGTGGAACACCGTCTACCCCGGTTTATTGATGGGTTGATTCAAAATCGGGTTATTTCGGAGCCGCAGCGGTTAGCCTTGCAGCCTTGGGCAACGCCCGAAGCGTCCAGGCCGCCTGTGATCCAGACAGAGCCTTGTTTGATGGTTTATGTGTTTGAGTCTAAGGTGATGCGCGATTGCTACGAGGTGCTGGCTGTTTTGGGGCAACAGATCGGGAATGATTTTGGAAACGAGACGACATTGCCCGTGGGGAACGCTGAAAATGCAAGGTTTTCCAGGGAACAACTTCCCAGGGTGGTTGCGGATCTGGTGGAAGCCTGTATTGATCAAGGGGTACCATCTCAGAAACTAACGGTTCAGTGTTTTTTGCCAAAGCAACTGTTGAACCTGGCGATCGAGCAAGAGGAGATTTCATTTTGTGGAGGACAACAGGTGATTGCAAAGGTTTGCAAATCGTTTGTTGTACGGTCTTTAGAACGTCAGTTAGAACTGCAAAAGCCTGGAAGGCGGCAGGCGGATGGAAATTGGTCTGAACGTTGGCAAACTTTGACGGCGAATTGGAATGCGAACTGCAAGGATATCTTTGTGCTACAGCAGGCAAACGACGATCAATCCTACATGCAGTTCTATGCCCAATTGCAAGATGCAACCCAGGTTGGATGTGGCTTTGTGGGAAGTCTGAATCCGGCTGAGGATGAGGAGCGATTTGACGAGATTTTTTTAACCGGGTTGCCTGTCGCGGTTTGGATTCGGTCAGACCCTGCTGTGGTTGATCCGGGCGCGGTTTTGAATGCTGTGGTGAGTGATGCGACTGTGGGTGAATTGCAGCAGTCTTTGGCTGAGAAACGGAGGCAGGCGAGACGAATTCGAGCTTCTGAGACAGACAAGAGGGTTCAATCCGTTGCTTTACTGTGGGACAATCCTTTGCAGCCTTTTCCTTCAACCGCCTACCCCGAAACCTAGCCATGACTCAATCTACCCCCAACTCAGACTGGAAGTTTTTCCGAGGGACTCGTGAGCCGAATGGCGATCGCCCCCCACAACTCCCGCCGCCACCCCCTTGGCGGCAGTTTCAATACGACGATGAAGGGGACGAAGGGGATTATGAAGGGGGTGATGAGGGGGATGATAAATGGATTGCTGAACGACAGCGACTGAAAGGGCAAACCTTTCAGGTAAATGAGGAGGCGATCGAGATGGTCAATGCCGCTCTTTATCTGCGGCGTCCTTTGTTAATTACGGGCAATCCGGGCACAGGGAAGTCGTCTTTGGCCTATGCGGTGGCCTATGAGTTGAACCTGGGGACGGTGTTGAAGTGGGCGATTACGACTCGCACGACGCTTAAGGACGGATTGTATAGCTATGATGCGATCGCCCGTCTCCAGGATGCTCAACTGAGTGGCAAAGATAACCCGGAGCAGATGGGGGATTATATTACGCTAGGCGCGCTGGGGACGGCGTTTTTGCCCTCTAAGTCTCCACGGGTATTGTTGATTGATGAGATTGACAAAAGCGATATTGATTTGCCCAATGACTTGCTGAATCTGTTTGAGGATGGGGAGTTTGCGATTCCTGAACTTCAGCGGTTGAAAATTTCGCCGGTGACGGTTCGCACTGCCGATCGCACAAAAGAGATTCACAAAACGGCATCGGTACGGAATGGATTGGTGCGCTGTCGGCAGTTTCCGCTGGTGATTATGACGAGTAACAATGAGCGCGACTTTCCGCCGCCGTTTTTGCGGCGTTGTTTACGCTATGATATGCCGACGCCCAAAACGCCAGAAGCCTTGGGGCAAATTGTGGCCGCGCATCTGGGTGAAGCAGCCAGGGCACAGTCAGAAGATTTGATCGTGCGATTTCTCAGAGAGAGTGGTAAGGGTGTTTTGGCGGTTGATCAACTCCTGAACGTGATCCATTTGCTGACTCAGGATCGGCCTCCCAGTGAAAAAGAACAGGAACGGCTCAAGGCTGCTCTCCTGAAAGCATTGGGGAGTAACGAAGGAGGGTAAATCATGACGGCTTCGGAGGCATCTTCTCAGGCGATCGCCACCCTCATCACTCACCTCAGACAGGTGGGGCTGGATTTGAATGCGCTGGAGATGGCCGATGTGTTGTGGTTGCTGCTGGAAAAGAGCAAGTATACGGCATCGGGGGATGAGTCTGAGGAAGTTCAGGAAGAGAACCGGGAGGACGATCGCCAGGAATTGCCTGGGCGTGAATCCGGAGTCAGTTCCGCTGCTTCAGCGCAGCCTGCGGCTTCCGTGGTGCTTGAACCACCTTCTGAGGCTGATGAGACGGATTCGGCAGCCCAGGCGCAAGCGGGAACCGCACTGCCGATCGCCATCCCCGCTGCCTCTGCCCTGCCCCAGGCGATGCAGATTGCGCGATCGCTGCGTCCGTTGATGCGAAAGGTGAAGTCTCGCAGTCGTCGAATGTTGGATGAAGAGGCGACGGTGGTGCGGATTGTCGATGAGCGGATTTGGAGTCCGGTCATGGAGCCTGCGCCGGAGCGGTGGTTGGAGTTGGCGATCGTGGTGGAAGAGACGAGTTTGCTGGAGGTGTGGCAGGAAACGATCGCCGAATTTCAACAGTTGATGGAGCGACATGGGGCGTTTCGGGATGTGCGTTCCTGGCAGTTGGTGTGCGATCGCGATGGCAGTGCACGGCTATTTCGCCGTAAGCTGTCAGGGATCGATCGCAGTCAACCGCGTCAACCGGGCGAACTGCTTGACCCGAGTGGGCGACGATTAATCTGGTTGGTGAGTGATTGTACTTCGGCGGGGTGGCGATCGGGCAGGGTGCTGGAGTTACTGGGGCAGTGGATGGAGCAAAATCCGGTGACCCTGGTGCAACTGTTGCCGGGGCGGTTGTGGGAACGGAGTACGCTGGGGTGGGGAGATGCGGTGTGGTTGGGGGCAACAGAACCCGGTGTGTTGAACGATCGCCTCATGGTTGAAGGGTTACCCCGGAAGCGGCATCTTGAAACCCATGAGGAAGGTTCTGGGGAAGGGCAGCGATCGGCCTTGTTGACCTTGCCTGTGGTGACGTTAGATCCCTTGTCGTTGAAGCAATGGGCCAGGATGATGGTGGGCAGTGGTGAACCTTTAACATCCGGGGTTGTCTTCGACCTCGATGAATTGGCTGGCTACGTTGAGAATAATCCTGAATCACCCCTACAGGACACAGAAAATTTATCTCCAGAAGAACTGGTTCAACGGTTTCGGGGAACGGCTTCACCTACGGCTCGACGATTGGCTGAGATGATGGCAGCGGTGCCCGTGAGTGGATCGGTGATTCGGTTGATTCAGCGAAATCTGTTACCGCAATCGGATACGGTGCATGTTGCGGAAGTGTTTTTGAGTGGTTTATTGCGTCCGGTGCGATCGCCCATCCCCGAGGCAACGCCTGGAACCCGGATACGACAGCGCTATGAATTTGTATCGCCCAGAGTCCGCCAGTTGTTGTTGAGTGCGGTGCCTGTCTATGCCACAGAAGGAGTCCTGGAAAAGGTGGCAGAGGATGCCCTGAGTCAGTTGCCCATAGAAGTGAGACGGCAACTTTCTGAAGATATTGCTCAACGCCTGGGCCGATCGCCCCGCAGTTTTGAAGCTTTTCTGGTGCCGGAGTTGTTGCAGAACTTGTCTTTGGAGGAGGAGATGCGATCTGAGCTATTGCCCTTTGCTGAAATTACGGCTGAAGTGTTGCAGCAGTTGGGGGCGGAGTATGCGGCGATCGCCCAACAACTCCATCAGGTTCCTGTGCAGGATGCTGCGCCCGTGGTTCAGACTGAATGGGTGGAATCGGCCAACTGGGAAATCCCACTGCTGGAAACCTTTGAATTTGAAGTGGGAGAATTTGTTGAAACAGCCGAGGAACAACCTCGTAGTTTGCTGCGCGTTCCCCATGAATTTACCGTAGCAACAATCGAGGTACAAACTGCTCCGAAAAATCTCCAATCATCCAGGAAGGCGCGATCGCAATCCTCTTCTAAACGCCGTCGGGGTGTTGTCCTAACTGCTCAAGGATTACAAAAGCTTCGAGAGGCCATTGATACGGTAGAGCAAGAAGAGATGCAAAGGCTGACCATTGAGAGATTGGGCGCTCGTACTGGTTTGAGTTATGGTAGCGTTTCCAAAGTGCTGGCCTGCAAGCACAGGGTTGAGCAGCACACTCTCGATCGCTTTTTCCAATCTTTCAATTTGACTCTGGCTGAAACGGACTACTGTGAACCAGAAGCGGGGCAAGCCACACAAATTATTATCCGTCGTACCTCCAAACAGGACTGGCAATATATTGAAACCCTGACCGAAGACCTGACCCTGGAGTTGGTGAAGATTCCAGGCGGAAGTTTTCTTATGGGTTCTTCTGAAGAAGAACTTGAGTCAAGGGACAGTGAACGGCCTCAGCATGAAGTCACCCTCTCTGAGTTTTACATGGGCAAATTTCCGGTGACCCAGGCTCAGTGGCAGTTTGTGGCGGGATTGCCGCAGGTGGAGCGGGAACTTGATCCTGATCCAGCCAGGTTTAAGGGGAGCGATCGCCCCATTGAGTGTGTCTCCTGGTTCGATGCGGTAGAGTTTTGCGATCGCCTTTCCCAATTGACCGGGAGAACCTATCGGCTGCCCAGTGAGGCCGAGTGGGAATATGCTTGTCGGGCAGGGACAACAACTCCGTTTCATTTTGGGGAGACGATAGATTCAGAAATTGCAAATTATTGCGCTCAGGACGAAAAAATTGGAGATACTACTTATCCCGGCAAGTATGGTCGAGGTCGGTTGGGTGAATATCGAAAGCAGACGACCCCGGTTGGCTCATTCCAAGTTGCGAACGAGTGGGGGCTGTACGAGATGCATGGAAATGTGTGGGAATGGTGTGGCGATCGCTGGCACAGCAATTATGAGGGCGCGCCAACGGATGGAAGTGCTTGGATCGACGAAATCGAGTCTGAGAGCGATTATCGTGTCCTGCGCGGCGGCTCCTGGATCGTCAATCCTAGGAATTGCCGCTCCGCCTCTCGCTACTTCTATGTTGCGGGGTTTCGCGTCAACTTCAATTTCGGTTTTCGGGTTGTTTGTTTGTCGTCCAGGACTCGTATCCCTTAGCCCTCGGTCACTTGGACGCTTGGCTCTTGGTTTTTAGCACTTGTAGTTCCGCCTTTGGCGGATCGAATTTTTTTTATTTTTTATATGTTTTTTCAGAGAAAAGATTCTGTGCGAATATAGGAAAACTTTCAGAATTCAGGTATTTTTTATTCATGGAAGAACTTCCCATTATCCAGAAAACCTATGACTTGATTCGGTGGTATGTGCCGATTCTCAATCGGATGCCCCGTCACCACAAATTTTTGCTGGGAAATCGCATCATTACGGGATTGTATGACCTCCTGGAAGGTCTGATCAAAGCCCGCTACAGTTCTGACAAACTCCCCAGGTTAGAAACCCTTAGCAGTGGTTTAGACATTTTGCGTTACCAAACCCGGTTGCTGCTCGATTTTGAAGTGATGGATAGCCAGCGCTATGCCTACGCGGGGCGACTGATTGGTGACATTGGAGCCGATCTGGGCGGCTGGATTAAACAACAACGGCAACGATAATTATGAAGCGCTCCGGCAATCTTTGGCCTAAAATCATCGATTTTGACAATCTTCTGCGAGCCACACGACAAGCCCAACGCGGCAAACGCTTTCGCCCCAATGTTTTGAAGTTCAACTATGATCTGGAACAAAACCTGCTGCGGCTCCATCAGGAATTGCAAGATCAAACCTATGAACCCGGTCAATACCGCACCTTTCGCATCTACGAACCCAAACCCCGGTTAATTTCGGCAGCGCCTTACCGCGATCGCGTCGTCCACCACGCGCTCTGCAACATCATTATTCCCCTTTTTGAACGTACCTTTATCCATGACAGCTACGCCAATCGTACTGGCTATGGAACGCACCGCGCCTTAAAACGATTCGTTGAATTTTCACGACAGAACCGCTACATTTTACAATGTGATATCGAAAAATATTTTCCCAGCATTGATCACGAAATTCTAAAAACTCTCCTGCGCCGCAAAATCAAATGTCCCCAGACTTTGTGGCTCATCGATCAGATTATCGATCGCAGCAACGAACAAGACCCAATTTTGACTTATTTCCCGGGTGATGATCTCCTGGTGCCCTGCCTGCGACGGCATGGATTACCCATCGGCAACCTGACCAGCCAATTCTTTGCCAACTGCTTCCTCAACGGCTTTGACCATTTTGTCAAAGAAGAACTCAAAGCCAGACATTATCTCCGCTACGTCGATGATTTTGCCTTGTTTTCCAACGATCGCCTCTTCCTCCAAGATGCAAGGGTAGCGCTCGAATCCTATCTCACAACCCTTCGTTTACGAATCCATCCCATCAAGAGTCAACTCTTTGAAACCAAGCAAGGTGCAAACTTTGTCGGGTTCCGTGTCCTCAGTCTGGGTGAAACCTTTCCCCGAGATATCTGTCTGCGCGTTCGCAGTGATAATTTGCAGCGTTCTCGGGTGAGGTTGCGATCGCTCCAGTCCGCCTACGCCAACCACGGAATTAATCTGCCCCGTCTTAGCCGCTCGGTTCACAGTTGGCTAGCGCATCTAGAACACGCAGACACCTGGCGCTTGCGCTGGGATATTTTTCATGATTGGGCTTTTGTCCAGGCTGAATCTGTTCCTTAACCCGCTAAAGAAAAGCCTGCCTGGATAAAATGGCGATCGAAGGCCAGAGCGACTGAAACCTTCCGTTCCTGCATCACGACGAAAGAAATACAATCGACCAATCCCCAGGTTTTGTCTTGATATTGACTGTACAAGTTGAGTGCAGCAGTCAGCAACTCAGAGGTGAGAGGAACAACAGTCACTTCAGGAGCAGTCTGGAAATAACGAATGATTTCAGCAGCTTCATTCCGAGCGATTTTAGAAAGTGCATTTCCAATCTCTAGCAGAATCGCATCTGTTGTAATGGCAGGAATCCCATCATATTGTTCTGCCAATTGCAGTGCTCGCTGATGATACTGATCGGTTTGATTAATCAGAGCAATGACATAGCCCGTATCAATGAACATAGCCTCATGCCTCTTTCTCACCGTTCAAGTAGGCATCCAAGTTCTCGGAGAAATCTGGAGGAGCAGAAATTTTGATTTGCTTCAATCGGGAGAGCAATGACTCAGATCCTTCCGGTTGAGGAATCGCATCAGAGGCAACCTTTTCCAGATGGGAAGTTTTGGCTTCATTCGCTGTAGTGGGCGAAATGGCTTCATCCAGGAGAATCACACGAATTGTTTTGCCTTCCCACTCAGAGGAATACTCAGAAGGGAGAGCAACGATGCCGTTTTGGGGCGTGGCCTTAAATTCCAGGGTACGCATAAGCTATTTCAGCAGAATGGTTCTTGCAATCCAGTATATCTGAGGTAAGCTAAAACCGGGGCAGGCAACCTAAAGCGCGGCGGCTCCTGGATCAACAATCCTAGGAATTGCCGCTCCGCCACTCGCAACAACAATGATGCGGGGATTCGCGACAACAACAATAACGGTTTTCGGGTTGTTTGTTTGTCGTCCAGCACTCCTCGTGGCCAGAACGAGTCGATGGGAGATTGATTCGGTGTGCCTGGGTGAGTCCAGACCTGTTCCGGTGATGCTTGCTTGCAGGTATCCAAAAAGCAAAAGGGGTTGGGTAGCCTGGTAGCTCCGGCGAACGGCTTGCCCGATCCCACCCCCCATTCTTCTTCTGGTGCTTTATGGCTTTGATGCTACAGCGATCGCCCGCCACCGCCCAACGCTTCCAGGAAATTCTGAGTGCTGAACCTCTGGAGCCTACAGGAAGCCCAAACCTTGTCCTGAACATGGTGCAAATTCCAGGCGGCAGTTTCATGATGGGTTCTCCTGAAGATGAGCCTGAGCATGCGGAAAATGAAAGCCCTCAGCATCCGGTGACGATCGCCCCCTTCTTCATGGGACAATTCCCTGTCACCCAACTTCAATGGCAATTTGTGGCATCCTTGCCTAAAATTCTCCGCGATCTTGACCCTGATCCGTCCAGGTTTAAGGGTGGCGATCGCCCCGTCGAGCGTGTTTCTTGGCATGAGGCCACTGAATTTTGCCAACGACTGACCCAGTTCACTGGAAAACCCTACCGTCTGCCCACCGAAGCCGAGTGGGAATATGCCTGTCGAGCCGGGACAACGACCCCATTTCACTTTGGCAATATCATTACCCCTGACGTTGCGAATTACGATGGCAACTACAGTTACAACGACAGTCCCAAAGGAGAATACCGAAAGGAAACAACCCCGGTCGGACACTTCAAACTGGCCAATCGATTTGGCTTGTTTGATATGCACGGTAATGTTTGGGAATGGTGTCAGGATCACTGGCATAACAGCTATGAAGGCGCACCGGATGATGGAAGTGCATGGATTGATTCTGATGCCGAAGAAGATGCTTCAAGGGTAAGGCGCGGCGGCTCCTGGATCTTCAATCCTGGGAGTTGCCGCTCCGCCTCTCGCTTCGACTATGATGCGGGGATTCGCGACGTCAACTATAGCGGTTTTCGTGTTGTTGGTTTGTCGTCCAGGACTCGTATCCCTTAGCCCTCGGTCGCTTGGTCACTTGGCTCTCGGGTTTTAGCACTTGTAGTTCCGCCTTGGGCGGATCGAATTTTTTTAGAGATTTTTACCTTCCAAGAAATAGTATTGTTCCAGCAAAACCAGGAAACTGGGCGCAAAAGGGAGCGGGATTTTCTTCTGGAGTGGGTGGCGATGGCCTGACAAGATTTGTGCGGCAGTGTCGCACAAATTGAGTGAGTCGCATATCGTTGAGTTGCTCAAGATTGACGACTCGTTGGAGCGCAGCTTTTATGAGAAACGGGTAATGGGTACGCCTGGGAGTTCTGCCAGCAAAATAAAGAGGTGAACTCCTTCGCCGAGAGTGCCATGAACCCAGTTGCCACAGACCGCAAATACATCGATGACATCCTTCTAGGATGTCTCTTCGGCTGCTAAATTATGAGTCAAGTGTTTTAAAACTTGGACAACCGTGTAAAGCTCATTGCCCTGCCGAGTTGAGAGGGTAACCTTATCCGAGACATCATATTTCATCCTACTCTAGATTCAATGTGGCAACCATCCTAGAAATCGTCAGGATGGTTTGATGATGCAACAAAATGAGGGAACGGGCGATCGCACTCTTCCGCCGCTCCAGCGCATTCTGGGTCGTTCAGGGTTGGTGAGGGGAGGTGCGATCGCCATTCATCCCTTGAAAAATAGCATGGATGCCATCGCAACCCGCAACGATGCAACTGAAAACCGGAATGATGCAGGTTGAAATTGGAAAACCTAATCGATAGGGTTCCTCAATGCGGTTTAAAGCAGAACCATTCCGACTTAAACCTGCAACGATGCGACTTCAAACTGGAATGATGCGGTTTGCGATCGCAACGTTGCGGTTTGAAATTAAAACGATGCGGTTTGAGGTTGGAGGGTTGCGGTGAGGGGTGGGGGCGATCGGTTTAAGATTAGGAAAGCTTATTTTTTATTTCCCAGACTCTTAGCGTCTGCCAAACTCCACCTGAAGCGTGTTACCAAAAATCGGCGTAAAGCCCCTGCGTTCACGCATGGGGATATAAGCCAGGGCTGTTGAGGGGTTCGATGCCCCGAAAACAGCCAATAATCTTCGCAACTGTCCGGAATATGAAGGCGGTCTGTCGTATACTATAAAAGTTACGCTGTATAGCTTAGAGTAAGGATGCTGGTACTTGAGGCAAAAATGAAGGGTAAAGACGAACAGTTCGAGGCTTTGGATGAAGCTATTCGGACGTTTCGTTTTATCCAAAATTCTTGTCTTCGGTACTGGATGGACAACCCAAAAGTCAGCCGCAACGACTTGTATAAATACTGCAAAGTCTTGGCAGATAGCGCGGAGTTTCCTTGGGCTGTAAAGCTCAACTCTCAAGCTAGACAAGCGGCGGCAGAACGGGCTTGGTCTGCGATTGCTCGGTTCTACGACAATTGCAAAAAGCAGATTCCCGGCAAAAAGGGGTACCCAAAGTTCAAAAAGTATCAAACCCGTGCCAGCGTTGAATATAAAGTGACAGGTTGGAAGCTGTCTAAAGACCGCAAATACATCACGTTCACCGATAAGTTTGGTGCTGGACGTTTTAAGTTGATGGGAACTCGCGATTTGAATTTCTATCAGCTTGAACAAATCAATCGGGTTCGTGTGGTACGTCGTTCCGATGGCTACTATGTTCAGTTTGTTGTGGACATAGAGCGCACTGAGGAACGGGAGCCGACTAAGAAGACGATTGGCTTGGATGTGGGGTTGAACCACTTCTATACTGATTCGGACGGCAATACTGTGGAGAATCCCCGCAATCTTCGCAAAGCTGAAAAACGTCTCAAAAGGTTGCAACGTAGAGCCAGTCAGAAGGTGAAGGGTTCAAAGAATCGTCGCAAGGCGGTTAAACGGTTGGGTAAGGCGCATCTCAAGGTGCAACGCCAGCGTAGAGACTTTGCTGTTAAGGCGGCAAGGTGCGTGGTGAAGTCTAGCGACTTCGTGGTGCTGGAAGACTTGCAGATTCGCAACATGGTCAAGAATCATCACTTGGCTAAGTCGATTAGTGATGCAGCGTGGGGTGAGTTTCGTCGTTGGGTTGAGTATTTTGGCAAGGTGTACGGCGTTGCAACCGTTGCAGTCGCGCCTCAATACACCAGTCAAAACTGCTCGAACTGCGGGGAAGTCGTCAAAAAGTCGCTCTCAACTCGGACCCATATTTGTCCGCATTGTGGGCATGTGCAAGACCGCGACCATAACGCTGCCATCAATATCTTGAAGAAGGGCTTAAATACGGTGGGGCACACCGGAATCAAAGCTTGGGGAGAGAACGACCTCTATCTGAATCAAGCAATTGCTTCAGACAAGTTGGCTCGATGAACCAAGAATCCCCGTCCCTTTAGGGCTGGGGAGTGTCAAAAAATTGCAAGTTTTGGTTGTGGATGAACTAGAGATTTGACGCAGTTTGGAGTACTTAATGTAGGGGTTGCGTTAAAATCAAACTGAGGTAGCCCAATAGGTAAAACATTGATGACCCTTCAAGATCTCGAAGCCCAACTCCTTAGCCTTGCTCCCGCCGAAAAAGTACAAATTATCCAAATGCTGGCTCAAAGCTTGATCAACGGCCAGACTAGCGAAGAAGAGCAAAGCTTGGTCGAAGACCCAGCTTGGATTGAAACCACTCGGCAAAGAGTGGATGCCGCAATTCAGTCCCTGGAAGCCAACGGGGGAAAAGACGGAGAAACCGTGGTTCATCAACTGCTCGATCGCTTTCGTCAAGCTCGCACCCCTCAGCCATGAGTCAGTACATCATCTCTGATGAAGCAATCCAAGACCTCAACCAAATTTCCAACTATTTTTTTCAAACCAACGTAGAAGCAGGTGAACAATTTCTCCTTGCTTTCAATGCCAAGTGCCAGCAACTTGTCAACTTTCCTAAAATCGGGCGTAGTTACGCCCATCTCCGCCCTAACTTACGCGGATTAACGCTAAAAGGTTTTATCATTCTCTATCAGGTCAGTGAAATGTCGAATGGCAACAAACTTGAAATTCTGAGAGTGGTCAGCGGACGACGCGATCTAAACAACATTTTTTCAGATTGATCATGATCACGCTCCACCAATCCCGCGTTCCTGACGTAGCGATTCAGCCATCTCAGCAAACTCCGCATCACCCTCAAACATACCAATGAACTTCACCCAAGAATTCTCTCGCACAGGCGGCTCCAGCGACAGAGTCAGCGGAATAATTTCCATCTGAGCTAGACAATCCTTCAGCAATTGTTGCAGCGCCGCCAACGCTGCCTCACACGAATCTGCTTCCACCCGGCAATCTGAGATTTCAGCGATCGCAGCGATCGCCCGTCCCGTCTCAGTTTGCTCCAGAAGGATATGAAGATTCAGGGCGTTGCAACGCAAAAATCAACGCAGCCAGATTAAATCTCTGCGTGGCAAAGTCACCGATGAGTAAAGCAGACATTTTTGATAAAGGTAGGAACTGCTGAGAATCAACTCAAACATGATTCCTGAAACACGATCGCACTCCCACCCTCCTTGCATAGTAAATAGAACAGAAGTGCGATCGCCCCTCGCCTAAAACTTCACCATCACCGCCTGCGGAGCAATCGCCGAGGCATACTACTTAAATAGCACCTCCGGGTCATGCCCCTTGTCCTATGATGGAACTCCTTATTCATGGCCACTTGCAGGAGACAGGCAATTACCAGGACGCTCCACCATGATATTGCAAGACCACCCTCCTTCAATATCCTGAACCCAATGAGCGTACAAAGTATAAACCTGTCCATTCAACAATTTCACCTCTAGGCATTCCAGGAAACAAGAACACATTGGGTAGAACTTTCCGCAAGACAGGATTCTACGCTCGATTACACGCTCAACTTTGGCTAAAATCTGCCAGCTACAAGCAGGCTCAGTAGAAAAACTACACCAAACTGCATCAATCAACTCTTCTGCGTCAGGTGTCAAACTGACTGGCCGCAATTCCTCGGGAATGCCGATCGCCCCCGTCAATCGCTCATCCGACCACCAGGCCCACCAGTCCGTCCGATGCAACAATTCAGCATCCGGCGCACAGCGGATTTTCTCAAGGGGCAACCCCTCACGGAGCGCGAACCGGACTGCCGCATCCCAAGAAACTGTAACTCGCCGCAACGTGACATATCGCGCCATTGTTCCATGCCATAAAAAGACCATCGAGAAGCGATTTGATGTATAAATCCAGACTTTCCCAAAGGTCACGCACTGCGCGAATTAGCCAGTATAGCCACATTTCCAAAGTCTCCTGGTCTTCAAGTGAATGACACTGGAAGACACACCCCTCAATCCATGTGCCGTCTGAGTGGCACATGAGGTAGGCGATCGCAAATCAAACAAGTTCTACGTAATTCTGCTGACCTACGTATTTGCAAATACTAGTATACAAATTCGCTCAGGGCAAGTATTCAAGGCAACTCATTTCCGGATTCAATCTCGGCATTCATCCGGGCAATGGATCGCTCATAGACCTTCAACCCTAATAAAATCAGTCTTAATAGCATCTGATCGGGATAACGCTGGCTGTCTTCTGCAAGTTCTTCAATGGTGTCGATAGGAATTCTTGGATTAAACAACAAGAGGTTTTGCTTCAGTTCATTGAGCAGGCTCCGTTCGTTCCGGGCTGCGTTCGCACACAAGCGCTGCCCCATCTCTGACATCAAGACCAGTTCTAGAATCTCTGCGACAAAGGGCGATCGCTTTTTATCCTCAACGGCACACTGGGCATCGATCGCCTCCAGCAGATTCGTGGTCATGAAGATTGTGGTTCGGCATACGCCATCGGCCTGTTCTTCGGGTTCTGGATTGGGTTTGGTTCGACTCATTACACTTCCTCACACACAGGATGGAATTTTAGACAGCGAGATTGTAATTTTTGTGCCCAGGGAAGTAAACGTCACACGGAGGACTTCACTAAATCACTACAAGTTCGGGGCTAGAGCAAAGCTGAACTTAACATTTCCTGGTTAAGTGTTATCGAGTAACACTTTCACGATGAAAGCTGAAATGCCCTATTGGAGGAAGTTTTCACCCTTCTACCCCCGTAATGCATTGGCTAAAATCCAAATGTTTGCTGCAAAAGAAATCTGAACACCCCTGCTCGATGCTTTGGTGTCAGTATTAAATTCTGTAAATGTATTGACGGATATCCGTAGAACCTTGTAAAGTGCAAGAAATTGCATGGAAACAGTCTGAAGAAGTAGTACTTTGTGAGATTTGGTTTCATACTTCAGATGGCTATTCTGCACCGCATTGGATTTGATCTATCAGGAAGTCATTTGCCGATCGCCGTTTAATTCCCTGCTTGCTGCTTTCCCTGTTCCCTGTCGCAGCATCTCTCAGATTGGTTCGTGGCTAGATGGCTCTAGACGATCGCTCTCCCTGCCCCGGAGAGGCCAGGAGTTCGGCTGAGAACTCTTAGTTTCTTGTCGCCACTTCATTGAAGGATTTTTCATCGTGAATAAAATCAAACCTCTGCCTCTGCCCCCTGCAAGAGGGGTTCATTTTGCACAGGATTTATTGCTGCCTGCGATCGCTGCAATCACCATTGGCAGTTTATTCTGGGTCTTTCCATTCCGCTTAGCGC
>JALOOP010000515.1 GCA_025454315.1 Oculatellaceae cyanobacterium Prado106 | reverse complement strand
TTTGTAAGGCTTGGTAATCTCACAATACTATTCTCCTGCTCGACTTTCGCTCTTTTAGGCGACTTCATCTTACCCACAGCTTTTTCAATTCGCACCCGTGGCGCTGGCATTTTTATGCCGGGTTATTTGTCATTCCATTTATGATCATTTTGGCCATCACGGGCAGCATTTATTTGTTTAAACCCCAGTTGGATGCACTCATGTATCCCAACTTGCTGTTTGTCCAACCTGCGACTTCAGTTCTGCCCTACCAGCAGCAAATGCAGGTCGTCCAGCAACGCTATCCCGATGCGGCCATTTCTCAAATTACGCCCAGTGTTGCCCCCGATCGCAGCACCGAAGTCACCTTTACGCTCAACGATCACAAGCGTATGGCCTTTGTGAATCCCTATACGGCTGAGGTTTTGGGCGATCGCGATGAAGAACAGAATTTACAGGCGATCGTTCGTAAAATTCACGGTGAACTGCTGATTGGCAAAACTGGAGATTATTTGGTGGAACTGGCGGCCTGCTGGGGCTTGGTGCTGCTGTTGACCGGGCTGTATCTGTGGTTTCCTCGCGGGGGATCTTCGATCTTTGGCACCTTTCTGCCCCGGCTCCGCAGTCCAAGTCGGCGAATCTTTTGGCGAGATTTGCATTCGGTGGTGGGCTTGTATAGCTCGATTTTGATTGCCTTTTTGATTTTGACCGGGTTACCCTGGTCGGGCTTTTGGGGCGAATCCTTTGCCCAGATTTGGAATCGTTTTCCGGCCTATGTGTTTGATGGACAAACGCCAAAATCTACGGTGCTGACGGGTTCTCTCAATCAGCAGGGGACTCAGGTAGTTCCCTGGGCGGTTGAGCAGTTGCCTATGCCACAATCAACGCAATCGGCGCAATCGGCGCAATCCGGAACAGGGGAGCATCATCCTAGCGGTGGCGGCACGATAGAACATGCGGCGATTTCGTTGGATCAGGTAATGGAATGGGCGCGATCGCAAAATGCTCCACCGGGTTTCAGCGTCACCTTGCCCCAAGGCGAAACGGGTGTCTATACCGTTGCCGCCTATCCGGCTGATTCCACCCAAGAAATGACGGCTCACCTGGATCAATACACGGGCAAAGTTCTAGCTGATGTCCGTTGGCAAGATTATGGGATGGTGCCCAAAGCGGTTGAACTGGGCATTTCAATTCATATGGGCAAATACTTTGGTTGGGCCAATCAACTGCTGATGTTCCTGACCTGTTTGATGATTATTTTACTGTCCGTTAGTGGTGTAATTCTGTGGTGGCGGCGGCGGCCTGCGGGACGGTTGGGTGCGCCGGAGTTGCCCAACAATGGGTTGTGGAAGGTGCCGTTGGCGATCGTGGCCATTCTAGGCGTGGCGTTTCCGCTGGTGGGGATTTCGCTGATTGCAGTGTTGCTCTTGGATTATCTGGTGCTTGCTCGGGTACCCACCTTGAAGCGACTACTGAGTTAGAGTTGTAAAATTCGATACCGAGTTGTTTCATGAGGTTAAAGTGAGACAAATTTCCCAGGTCAACTTTGCGGTTCTTTTTTCCTGTTGCTCCGGCTGAAGATTTTGAATTTCCCTTAAAGATTTAGGTTTTACACGGATTGAATCAGGGTGGCTCGTATAGTGCCCTGGGTTGATTGCTCTGGTTTTGCAAAATGCCCCCTCCGTGACCCATGGGCTGCTGGCTCCTTGTTGAATGACCTAAATCTAATGAGAAAAATGACTAAAGTGGCCTCGTTTGATGTGTTTGATACGGTTTTGACTCGCTCAGTGGGTTCCCCCGCTGCTAGCTTTTTACTCTTAGGTCGAAAGTTGCATCAGCTTGGCAGCCTTCCTTGCACTCCAGAAGCCTTTGCCAGAATTCGCGCTCAGGCTGAAGCGAGAGCCTTTGAGAATGCGGGTGGGTTAGATTCTTCAGTGAGTTTACATTCAATCTATGCAGAAGTTGGGTTTACGCTGCGTATTCCTGAAGCGTCCTGGAAAGTGTGGCTGAACCATGAACTTCAGATGGAATTTGACATTCTCCGGGTTGTTCCTGAAGCCCAAGCCATGTTGAACTATTGCCGTCAACAGGGGCAAAGAATTTTGTTTATCTCGGATATGTATCTAGACCATGCTTTTATCCTGAAAATACTCATTCACCACAATTTATACCAAGAGGGCGATCGCCTCTACGTGTCCAGCGAGTTTCAAAAATCTAAGCTGGAGCGAACCCTTTATAAATTGGTTCTAGAACAAGAACATTTGACGGCTTCTGAGGTAACTCACTACGGCAATCACCCTTGGTCGGATGTGGATGCCCCCCAATCTCTAGGCATGCAAACCCATCCTTTTCTCCAGGGCAACCTGAATCGCTACGAACAAATTCTTGAATCTGGACTCTGGGACTCCGAAGGCTTATCCTCAGCCATGGCTGGCGCGTCTCGCTTAACCCGCTTATCCATCCCGGTACAAACGCAAAGCGAAGCCCTACTGCGCGATGTGGCTGCCAGCGTTGCAGCACCGACGCTGGTTCACTTTGTTCTTTGGGTGTTAAATCGGGCCAAGACCCTAGGGTTGAAGCGGCTGTATTTCCTGGCGAGAGATGGCCAAGTTTTGCTGGCGATCGCTCAACAATTGATTCAAAAATTAGATCTAGACTGTGAACTGCGCTACCTCTATGGCAGCCGTCAATCCTGGTTAATACCGAGCCTAACCCATCTTGATGATGACAGCCTAGCTTTGCTCTTTCTAAAAAAATTCGATGTTATTTTTCTATCCGTTCGCATCCTTTTAGCCCGATTCTGCCTCACTCCCGAGATGGTGCAGCATAGCCTCGCAAAAATTCAACTCACTGAAGCAACTTGGGATCAGAATCTGACGCTGGAAAAACGAGAACAACTGCGCCAACTCATGCTGCAAGATCCCGATTTTCGAGCGGCCATTCTGGATCAGGCTGCCCAAAAGCGTCAGGTAATGCTGCGCTACCTGCAACAGGAACGAGTCACGGAGGGGAACTTTGGCTTAGTCGATTTAGGAAGTGGCTCATCGCTCCATAATGCCCTGGCATCCGTCCTAGAAACCGTAGGTGTTGCCCCCCCCAAAAGCTTTTACTTAGGCATTCGAGCCGGGGTGCCCAACACTCGATTTGGATTACCCGAACCCTATCTCAATCACTCCCCCTTATCCCTAGGATTTCAGATTCCCAGTATTACTAGCTTCCTAGAAATGGTTTGTAGTGCCGATCATGGCACGGTTGTCACCTATCGTCAGAGCGGTCAATGTGTCGAACCTGTTTTCAAGGAGGAAACCAATCAGGCCATCCTGGATTGGGGCTATCGCGTGGTGCAAGCGAGTATTTGTCGCTTTGCCGATCTCCTCATGCTGAATCCCACCTATTTGAATCAGCAAAGTGATATCCGTTCAACCCTGACACAACTACAACACGAGTTTTGGCATCACCTGACTCCCGCAGAAGCCAAAGTATGGGGGCGTTTTCCCATGGAGGATGGCTGGGGAGACCAGTCTTTCCTAACCCCTCTGGCTCGCCCCTACAGGCTCAGAAACCTGCTTTATCCCCTTAAAACGGGTTTATTGCATAATGGTCGCCACTGGTGGCATGAAGCGGCTTTTCAAATGTCCTCGAAGCTCATGCAAAGGTTGTACACACTCAACTACACGATTGGCAAGCAGATACAGACTCAACGGTTGCGTATCCGCAAACTCATTGCTTTACGTTAATCTTCCATAACGGGCATGGCGTTTCCGCTGGTCGTGAATTGACAAAAAATGAGAGGTTGAGAAAATCGGCCTCTCGTCTTTAAAAGCTGAAACGGCTGCCTATGCCCTTAGTTCACTGTATTAGGACTTACGCATTGACAGGAGTCCAAAAGTGTGGTGAGTTGGGAAGAGTCCCCTCAGCGGTATTTAGTTGTGAGAGAACGCTCAAAGCCCTCGACTGCTCAGTGTAACGCCAACCTCTACACCTTGTTTCTCTTGGCAGAACCCCAGTATGTCAGTTGTGTGCGCTTGTCTGAGATCCTTGAAGAACTCAGTCACGACAGCATTAACCGTTTTCTATTGCGAGAGCAATATACGCCTCAAGACCTCTTTGATGAGGTGAAAGAAGACCTGAACTTAAAAGGCGGAACAACCAGTGTCGATGACAGTGTAATCGATAAGCCTTACCGCGATCCGAGCAAGACTGAATTGGTCGGGTATTTCTGGTCAGGCAAGCATAAGCGAACGGTCAAGGGGATTAATCTCATCACATTATATTACACTGATGTCGCAGGTCATTCTTATCCAATTAACTTTCGACTTTATGACAAACGGGAGAACAAAACAAAGAACGATTATTTCATTGAGATGATCCTTGAGATTAAAAGCTGGGGAGTTAAGCCTGACTGGGTAACAGGCGATTGTTGGTATTCGAGTCAAGCAAACCTGAAGTTTCTCAGAAACGAGGAAGTGGGTTTTCTTTTTGGCATCGCCGACAATCGCAAAGTATCCCTCGTCCAGGGGCAAGAAGTGCAAGTGCAGACCTTAGGCACTGTCAAGAAATAACTTCACACTTTTAGAGTATATTGAACTCACTATTTCAGGGACAGGTGGGTTCAAAATGAGCAAGCAAGAAGTTTATA
>JALOOP010000514.1 GCA_025454315.1 Oculatellaceae cyanobacterium Prado106 | reverse complement strand
CCCCCTCGGCAATCCGGATCGCGTTCATCGGATTCTGCTAAAATGGAGCAGACTCGCGTAATATCTGCCAGACTTCGAGCAAAGATCCCCACATGATCCAACTCTCGGCTGACTGACATGATGCCGTAGCGGGAGATTGTTCCAAAACTGGGTTTAAAGCCAATGACACCACAATAAGCGGCGGGACGCAGAATCGATCCAAGGGTTTGGGTGCCGATCGCCACAGGCACCATTCCCGCTGCAACTGCTGCGGCTGAGCCGCTGGAACTGCCGCCGGGAGTATGCGCCGCATGGTGTGGATTAGTGGTTTTGCCAGCTCGGGCGGTGGCATATTCGGTGGTGACGGTTTTGCCCATGAGAATGGCTCCTGCCGATCGCAGTTTTTCCACGACTGCTGCATCGTAGCCGCGCATTGTGCCCGCATGGATGGGCGTACCCCATCCGGTGGGCATGTCTGCGGTGGCGATAATATCTTTGATGGCGATCGGCAGTCCTTTTAGGGGCAGGCTCTCAGGTTGGGAATGATTCTCAATCTGGTCAATCTGTTGTTCAATCAGTTCAGGATTAAAATACTCCCAGGCTTGGACGCTCGGTTCACAAGTTACAATTTGTTGCAAGCAGGCTGTTACCCAGTCGCGAACGGAGTACTGTCCCTGGTGGATTTGGGGGAGGGCGATCGCGGCTGAGGGTAGGGGGAATTCATTTGGTTGCATTTGATACGGTTTTCCAGTTTAAAAACAGATATTTATGGTTACACGGCTTAGCTTGGCGTGGCTTAAGCCTTTAGGTGAAGCGTCTTGGGATGGTCTTTATGATGCTCTTGGGATGCTAGCGCAACATGCCTGAAGTCTTACTATATAGCCAATGTCAACCCACTCTCTATGATGCAAACGAGAACGATTCTCACACAGAATTTTATTCTAGATTCGGTTCATCGATGGAACAGGAAGCGGATGAGGTACCCGCCGCGATCGCCATCCTTCATTCTTTGTTTCTGTTATGGAAAGCAGAATGATGCTATCCTTTGTTGTTCATGAGGGATTATACGACTGGCTATATTCTAAGTCCGTTCGTGAATGAGTGATATTGCTGGCAAATTCCAAAGCTTTGCTGACGTATGTTTCATCGCTCAAGAATCTGAAATGGCTACGCTCCAGACTCGCCCGCGAATGAATTGTGGGCTAATCGATAAAACCCATTAAAATGGGTTGAAAAGCCTGTTTAGAGAGCCTTTCAGCCTCCGTAGTCCATTTGAATGGACTTTGTCTGTTAGCCCGTGATTCATCTATGGGCGGGCTGGAAACGAAGCCGATTCAGACGATTGGAATTCGCCAGCAGTATCATGAACTGCGGACTACTCGACAAAGCTTAGCGAATGGAACGCTCTACCTCCGCTTACAGGTTTGGTGTGTTTCGCTTTGCTGCACGCACTCTACGGTTTCTAGGTATTTTTTGTTGAATTTGGATCATGAAAAAAGGTTGGCTTTATAAACGTTGACTTTACATGGGTTGGGTCAAAGCATCTGGATTCATGCATTTATTGATCAGGGAGATATTCTATGCCTTCATCCCTTATTCGGGGTAAGTATGTCATCTGTCGTGCGATTAGCCGTACAGAAGTTGAGATGATTGAGAATGGAGCGATCTTTCAGCAAGATGGCAAGATTGTTGAAATCGGCTCCTATGATGAGTTGTTTGCGAAATATCAGCCGGATGTCGTTCTGGGTTCGCCCGATGATGTGGTGATGCCGGGATTTGTTAACAGCCATCACCATGTTGGGTTAACGCCGCTTCAGTTGGGTTCATTGGACTATCCTTTGGAGCTGTGGTTTGCGGGACGGTTCTCGGCGCGTCCGGTGGATCTATACCTGGATACGCTCTATTCTGCCTTTGAAATGATTGAATCGGGCATTACCACCGTGCAGCATATTCATGGGTGGCGACCGGGGCCTTCTTCCACTTGGCCGGATGTGGCGGGGCAGATTCTCAGAGCCTACGATGACATTGGGATGCGGGTGTCCTATTGTTATGCGGTGCGGGATCAGAATCATTTTGTCTATGAGCCGAATGAGGAGTTTGTCAAAAAACTGCCGCCGGAAATTGGCCCTGAGATTGGCGCGATTCTTCAGCAGTTAGAAGTGCCTGCGGAGGACTATCTGGAATTTTTTGAGTATCTGTGGCAACAGTGGCACCACCATGAGAGCGGTAGAATCAAGATTCAACTGGCTCCTGCCAATCTTCACTGGTGTTCGGATAAAGCGCTGGATATGCTCCATGCCTATGCCGAAAAGTATCAGGTGGGGATGCACATGCATTTGCTGGAGACGGCTTATCAGAAGGTTTATGCCCAGAAGCGAACGGGCAAAACAGCGGTGCGGTTCCTCTACGATCGCGGTTTCCTCGGCCCGCATATTACGCTGGGGCACGGGGTTTGGTTGACGGAGGAAGACATTGATCTGGTGGCTGAAACGGGAACGATGATCTGCCACAATGCCAGTTCTAATCTGCGCTTGCAGAGTGGGATTGCGCCGCTGAACTACTATGCCAAGAAGGGTGTGACCGTGGGCATGGGACTGGATGAAGCGGGGATTAATGACGATCGCGATATGCTCCAGGAAATGCGAATGGTGCTGAAGCTGCACCGGGTTCCGGGCATGGATGAGTTGGTTCCCACATCGCCGCAGGTCTTCCAGATGGCGACGGAGCATGGAGCCAAGACGACGGGGTTTGCGCCGGAGATTGGCACGTTGGAGGTGGGTAAGGCGGCGGATCTGGTGGTGATGAATTGGCATCACATTGCCTATCCCTATCTGGACGATGACATTTCGGTGATTGATGCGGTGGTGCATCGCAGTAAGACTGCTGGGGTGGAAATGGTGATTGTGGCCGGGGAGGTGATTTTGAAGCAGGGTCAGTTTACTCGGATCAATAAGGAGGAGATTTTAGCGGAGTTGTCGGCTCATTTGAATGTGCCTCGAACTGCGGAACAGGAGCGCAGACGGGAGCTAGCCCATGCCGTTTTCCCCCATGTCAAGAAGTTCTATGATGGCTGGCTGGGCGGGGAATGCAATCCCTTCTACTGTCAAAGCTGCCGCTCTTAGAAGTGCGATCGCCATTTCTCACCCTAAAGATTTTTTCTTGTTCACGATGTTCATTTCTAAGCTTTCTCGTTCTGTTTCACTAATCTTAATTCCATTGCACTGAACTAAACCTGGAGGATGTATATGTTTGGATTTCGTCCTAGTCGTCGTCGTTTTTTGGGAATGGGAGCCGCTGCTGCCTTGACTCCGGCGATCGCATCCCTACTCAATTCCTGTGCCAACACTTCTACCCCTGAAGCCAGCACCAGTCCGGGTGCTAGCCCTGCGGCTCGGGCGATTAAGTTCTCCCATGGAGCCGGATTGTGCAACATGCCGCTGTTTTATTCGGTGGAGAAACAGCTTTTTTCCAAGCACAATATCAATGGCGATGTCGCTCTAACCCCTATGGTGTCGGACATTGCGGCACAGTTGGCGACAGGGCGGGTGGAGATGGCGGTGATTCCGTTTACCAATGCGATCGCCGCTTACACCCAGGGCGCTTCGTTCCAGATTGTGGCCGGGAGTGGGGTACAGGGATTGATCGTGGTGGCTAAACCAGAGATCAAAACCTTTGCCGATCTCAAGGGCAAGAAGATTGGCACCTTCCAGGCGGACACCCTGGATGTGGTGGTCTATGACTATCTCAAGAAGAACAACATGACCTACAAGGATGTGGAGATGGTCTATTTTGGCGATGCCACGGAGTTGTTGAACGCTTATTTAGCAGGACAGTTAGACGCAGTGAGCCACATTGAACCCTATGCAACCAAGGCCAAGACCAGCACCCAAGGCAACATTCTGGGCGATGGCACCGACATCTACGGTCAGGGCTATCCGGACTGTGTGGTGGCAGCTCGCAATGAGTTGATTGAGAAGGAACCGGAGGTGGTGAAGGATGTGATTCGCACTTTCTTTGAGGCTCAGTATATGATTGAATCTAACTTTGAGGATGCGGCTAAGACGACGGTGGGCAAGTATTACAAGACGGAGCTAGAGAGCGTGCTGGCCGCAGCCAAGGCGCAGCCGCCGGGGGTGGATATCCGCGACAAGAAGGACTTCATGTTCTCTCGGGCGGACAGCATGAAGGAGTTGAACTACATTAATGCGTTGCCGGATGAGAAGTTTGTCAACTTTAGTTTGTTGTCGGAGGTGATTAAGGAGAGTCCGGAACTGTGGGATCGGGTGAAGATGAAGTCGGCGACGGCGTAGTTTTTTTAATCTGATGCCATGATTCAAACGCTGTCATTTCCCTTTGTAAGGCTTCGATGGACACTAGTTTGGTCGGCTTCGGTTAGGGGGTTATGCGCCCCCTAAATCCCCCAATTCTGGGGGACTTTGAGTTCAGTGAAGCTTCTTTGACCGCTCGATGAGGATTCTTCGATCGCCCAATGGAGATTCTAGGAAGGCTCGGCTCCCCAAAGTTGGGGCGGGGGGGCGAGAAGCCAGCGGCGAAGCTCCAATTCTGGAGGACTTTGAAACTTCGATGGACACCAGTTTGGTCGGCTTCGCTTGGGGGTTATGCGCCCCCTAAATCCCCCAATTCTGGG
>JALOOP010000513.1 GCA_025454315.1 Oculatellaceae cyanobacterium Prado106 | reverse complement strand
ACCATGATCCCTACCTCATGAACATCACCTGATCGATCTTGATCCATCTATCGTGATCTTGCCCTTGATTTAATCTTTTTTTTAGAAATACGCTCTGAAAGAGTGCCTGCCAAACTCGTTGACCATCCAAAAGGAGATAAACCGTCAGGACGATCGTCAGGAAAATGGCTGAGAGGGCACCAACCGTGTTAAGCGTCAGGTTCAGCGTCAAGGAAACAGTCTCATCGCCCAAGCCTTCAATTTGCTCTGGGAGGCGATCGGTGGATTCCCGAATAATTTTGCCCAGGTTAATCGGTAACCGATGACTAGAAGCCCAGCCCTAAAACGCATGAAGCTTTTGATCAACGGTGCTTAGCCAGTCTGGAAACTGCTCCACAATGCCCGATAGTTGCTGAAGCAAAACTGGCAGAAGCGTGACGGCCAATGTCCCCAATCCAATGATGCTGAGAAGAACCACAAGGAGAACGGCATAGTTGCGATCGAAGTGACGTTTCTGTAGAAACTCGACCGGATAGTTCAGCACAAAGGCGAGAATACCAGCTACTACCAAAATCGTGACGAACGGCTCAAAGTATTGAAACAGACGAATGATCATCCAAGCGTTTAAGACTAGTCCTGGTAGAAACAAAGTGAGCTTGAGCCATCGATTAGAATGCGTCAGAAATTCCTTCATCGAAATTGAGCCCTTGTTGAGTTACTGGTTTAGTCACTGGTTTAACTGCTGATCCAATCCCTGGTTCAATCGCTGCTTCAATCCTAAAGATCATGGAGGACTCGCAGATATTCCCACGGTTTTATCACTGGTTTCATCCCCAAGATTATCGCTGGTTTAATCCTCAAGACTAAGGTAGATTCACAGATAACCCATGATATTTTCGCCGCAATCATCCGCTAAATAGGTCAATGCCTTAAACCGCAGATAGACAATTTGTTCATAAAATGGATTCAGCTTGCAGAGCGGCGGAATTTTGCAGATCGTGTGACCAAAAAGCTTTATGGTTCTGGCAAAAGGACATTGGGCAGGAATAAGCTGACAGACTAAGTGCGCTGTTCTTGGGCTGCGAATCTCGACCGCCTCTAACCGATATCGAATCGGGTGGAGCAAGTCTAGTTTTCGAGTGAGTTGCGTAAAGATGGTCATACAGCCTCCATTGACTGATTGAATTTGCAACAGGGTTCAAGCCTTACATTGACAGGCCTTGCATCGACAGGTTGATGAACCGGGTTCGGACGTGAAGTGAAATCCAAACCACACTGCAAACGATCCCTGCCGAAGCAGAAATCTAGGCAGATAGATCTACGACAAAGCGCTACTCCAATACAAGCTTTGCTGTCCAAAACCTGAGACTCTACAATGACTCAAGATTGATTCAATGTTGCTTTGCTTTGTAATGAACAGCATAGACGGCGTTGCCAGAAAAGTCTTCCCTCAGAGGCAATAATTCAACTGGAATAAAGCGTTGTAACGCAGATCACTTACTGATGAACTAGGGGAACAGAAAGATACTCATAACTCAATTAAAGTGCAGATGAAAAGCTGGAATTTCCCCCAGAAGTACGACAAGAGTTGGCGGCAGGGATTCAAGGAAGGATTCCACTAGGAGGATTGGGCGATGCTGATGGGATGGAAAAAGCGACGCAATGTTCGGTCAGCAATGGACTAGCCGCCCTCATGCTGTGTCAGCAGGGAATGGGAATCGCTCCAGTAGCTGAGTTCGCCGCAGCACAGTTTTTGGCAGAAGGACAACTGGTCAGAGTGTTGCCCAGCTATGGCTTCCCTTCTTCGTTGATTTACATTCGATGTGCCAGTGAACCGCATCTCTCTTCCCGAGTCAAACGAATGACTGAGTTTCTACAAGAGAATCTGCAACTCAGCATTGCAGGTTTGATTTAGCAAGAATGATATTCGCGACAACAGTATTGCAAGGTCAAAAAGATCAATATAATGGGTGTGACCGAAATTTAATGTTTCACTAAACCAAGCTTCCATCTTCATGAAAAGGCTTTCCAGATTTAAAAACCTAAGCAATGGAATTGTATGGTTGACACTTCCATGAATGGCTAGAATAGTCTCCATGCAATGGCTTCAGCGATTTTACATCAAATTTTGGTCATACCCAATATAATAGACTCCAAAGCTTGCGCCGATTTCCCTGCTCCTTCCCGATTTTTAGCTTGACGAGGCTCCCCCATGACCACCCTGCGAATTTAGAGTAAATCTCCCATGACCGTTTTTCCGATTTCGACTCATTTAGGAGTTCCCCGACCATGATCGCAGCTAAGGACAATACCCCTCACCTTACCCCGGACGAGTATTTGGCTTGGGAATCGACCCAATTGGAAAAGCACGAATACATTGATGGTGAAGTTTACGCCATGAGCGGCGGTAGCGTTAATCACGGTCGCATCGCCATTCGTTTAACGTCATTATTTGATACTCACCTAGATGGAAGCGGTTGTATCACAGGCAACTCTGACATCAAAGTAAAAATTGCCGGAACGCAGAACTACACCTATCCCGATGCCAGCGTCACCTGCGACGATCGCGATACCCTCACCCCCCAGTACATCACCTATCCCTGCCTAATCGTTGAAGTGTTATCCGATAGTACTGAAGCCTACGACAGAGGTCGCAAGTTTAGACTGTATCGCCACAACCCAGTGCTACAAGATTATCTATTGGTGAGTTCCACCAGCATCGAAATTGATTTGTATCACAAAAACGATGCCGGGGACTGGATCATGATCAACTACCAGGCAGGCGATACCATCGAACTGAAAAGCATCCAACTCTGCTTTCCCATCGAACAAATCTATCGTGGGCTAACCCTCATTCCTGACACTCAACCCCCTGAACTGCGATCGGCTCAATCTCAATAAGTCAGCACCACTTTGCCGATCGCCTGCCCTGATTCTGCATACTGATGCGCCGCCGCAACATCCGCCATTGTAAAGCTGCGAGAATCTATCAGCGGACGAATTTTATGATAATCCACAAGCTGTGCCAACTTGGATAAAATTTTCCCATGGGCAGCACGATTGAGATTAAACAGCATGGGAATCAGCATGAACACCAGATGCAAGGTCAGTCCCTTGACATGCAGCAAGGTCAGATCCTGCTGAGAGAGCGCAACAATCGACACCACGGTTCCATTCAGTTTTGCCGCTTTAAACGCATTCTGAAGATTATCATTGCCGACGGTGTCAAATACCAGATCAAAACCATCGCCGTTGGTATGTTCCGCCACGAATTCTTCCACGGGTTGCTGGCGATAGTTGAGGGTCACATCTGCGCCGAGACGATGGGCGATCGCAGCCTTCTCATCACTAGACACCGTTGCATAGACCGTTGCCCCTGACCACTTGGCCAGTTGAACGCCCAAATGTCCCACGCCTCCGGTCGCCCCATACACCAGAACCTTTTGCCCCGGTTGAATGTGGGCGCGATCGACCAGCCCCTCCCAAGCCGTGATAGACACCAGCGGCAAAGCAGCAGCCTCAGCCAGGGTTAGAGACTTGGGTTTATGGGCAATCAACTGAGCGTCCGCTAGCATGTACTCGGCTAATGCGCCACCCATACCTTTAAGGCCACCCGCACAACCATACACCTCATCCCCCACCTGGAACTGGTCAACGCCTGCACCGACTGCGGCGATCATCCCGGCTACATCGCTATGCAAAACGGCTGGAAAGTCAGGAGCTAGATCCGCCACGGCACCGGAGCGAATCTTGTAGTCTACTGGATTAACACTGGTTGCAGCCACTTGAATGAGAACGCATCCGGGCTGCACTTCAGGCATGGCCAAGTCAACTTCCTGGAAGACATCTGCATCGCCAAATTGATTAATCACCCAAGCTTTCATGGTTTATTCTCCAGAAAAAGTCGATGGTGATACAGTACGATCGCAGGACTGGGGTTCGGAAGGACTTACAGTAAAGTGTAAGGGTTACTTTTGGGTAAGTTACTTTTGGGTAAGCATGGCGATTCATCACGACTTTGAGAACTCACAGCCAAACTATTTGCCGCAGCCCGCGCTAGAGCGGATTGCCCAAATGAGTTTGTTTGACACAAGCTGCGCCGGACATCAAATCCTGGAGCATATTGCCAACAAATGGATTATTTTGATTGTCTATGCCCTGACTCAGGGAAAGAAGCGCTACGGTGAACTCAAGCAGCAAATCGTAGGAATTTCTCCAAAAATGCTGATTCAAAATCTGCGAAATCTGGAGCGCTATGGGTTGATTGAACGGGAGGTCTATCCCACAATGCCGCCCCGCGTGGAATATTCCCTAACCCCTTTAGGAAAGTCTTTAGTTGAACCCTTGGCCATCCTGGGAGAATGGGCTTACCAACACATTGCCGATGTCAAAACCGCGATGCAACACTACGATGATCAGCCCACTGCAAACGATCATTGGCAATCGAAGTAGGGCGCAAGCAGGAGACATCATGACTGCGACTCGTTTACACCTAGGGATGAACATCTAGTTTCAAAGCAGGTCTGAAGAGTAGTGATAGCAAAGTCTCCCTAATTCATCAGGAGTGAACTGGGAGACTGTAGGGAGCAATGCAAAATTGTGGGGTGATTTCTGGCGCAAAAAAAAGTAGGATTTTCTGAGTCAAGTGTAAACAACCAGGAAATCCTACGATGAAAAAC
>JALOOP010000512.1 GCA_025454315.1 Oculatellaceae cyanobacterium Prado106 | reverse complement strand
GTCAACTGAAAACAGTATAGTCATTCCCGTCGATCTTGAATCGAGTGTCCTGATGGTGCGGCAAAGCTGTACCATCAGATTTTTCGATGGTATCGGTGGTTGGTGGGTTTCTGGAGTTTGTTTAGGGCGTTTGGGATGGGGTGTAAGTGGGTTGATGGGAATTCAACCGCAGAGACACAGAGAGGGGGAGGCGGAGAGGCAAGCCTACTTTCTGTGGCTTTGTGGAAGGTTGTTTAGGGTTTGGGTGGTTTTATCTTGGGCACTCAGCGCTGGGGGAGCAGGTTAGAGGACGGCGGCTCTGAGGCGGGCGATCGGGAGGCTGAGGAACTTTTGCCAACTGGGGACATAGGCGCGTTTGCGGAATACGTCGTATTGGTTGCGCTCGATGCAGTCTAGGATTTGGCTGTAGAGCATGAGGGCAGACCAGACGGGGAAACGGGCGTCGGGGCTGAGATGCCGGATGCCGCTTTCGGCTTCGATGTAGAATTGGCGGGCGCGTTGAATTTGGTAGCGCATGAGCGATCGCCATCGTTCATCAATCACGCCGTTGAGCAAATCTTTTTCGCTGTAGTTGAAGCGATCGAGGTCTTCTAGGGGGATGTAAATGCGTCCCCGACGGGCATCTTCACCGACATCGCGGAGGATGTTGGTGAGCTGGTTGGCAATGCCAAGGGCAACGGCTTCGGGTTCGGGGTTGGGTTTGACTTGGGCGGCATCCCAGGGGGAATGGCTGAGGGGGCGATCGATGCCCATCACGGAGGTGGACATCAGGCCGACCGTGCCCGCCACTCGGTAGCAGTAGAGTTCTAGCTCTTCAAAGGTTTCGTAGCGACTGCGGTAGAGATCCATCCGCTGTCCGGCGATCATGTCGCGGAAGGGCTGGATGGAGATGGGGAAGCGGCTGAGGGTATCGACCAGCGCCACATCGGGGTCGTCGATGGGATTTCCAGCGAAAATCGCTTCAAGATTTTGCTCCCACTCATCGAGGGTGTCATTGGTGGTGAGGGATGACTGGGCACCATCGACTAATTCATCGGTGCGACGACACCAGACATAAATGGCCCAGATTGCCCGTCGCTTCTCCTCTGACATTAATAACGTGCCTAGATAGAAAGTCTTCGCATACTCTGCCGTGACCTGACGGCAAAGTTCATAGGCTTCCTCCAGGGGGGCTAGAGGGGTAACACGAGAAGATTCAGGCAATTGCAGCATTACATTGCGGGCGGGTTGTTGACGATGGAGCAATTACTAGAAGCAATTACTGGAAGAGCGGACGAGGAATGCCTGATATTTCCGAGAGGGGCAGTAGAAACTGGCCGTCAAAAAATGAAAACATTCAGTGCATTAGCTACCAGTATCCCTTGGAGGGGGACGCTAGGAAAGACATTGGGGAAACAGAAATTCAAAATTTAGGGCACAACCTTGGAGATTGCACCCCAAATCAGAATTTTAGGATGCGGCCAATTGCAGATCGGGTGCTGATGCATCGGCGATCGCAGGCTGCACTTTGCTGATCTCCTGTGCTGCTAGTTTACCGGAAAGGACGGCTCCTTCCATGCTGCCCAAATACCGCTGGAGGGTATAGCTGCCCGCCAGGAAGAAATTGGCGATCGGAGTGGCCTGAGTCGGACGACAGGCTTGCCGACCGGGAGACGCGGTATAGACCGAGCGGGGCGTTTTCACCACTTTGGATTTCAACAGTTTGGCCGGATTCTCGGCGGCAAAATGCTGAGGAAAGAGCTTCTCCAGTTCTTTCATCGTGGCCGCAATGATGTCTTCCTCGGAGCGATCAATCCAGTCTTTGGCGGGAGCCAGCACTAGCTCCAGCATGGACTTGTCGGGGTTGGCATATTCCCGGCAGGTGTTGCTCATGTCGGCATAGACGCTGAGCAGATCGGAGCGGGAAAACAGGAGATGATCGACATCGGTGAGTTTGCGATCGAACCACAAGTGCAGGTTGATCACCGGAACCCCTTCCAGACCGTCCAATTTCTTGAAGAATTCCATCTCAGCCCAAGGCTGGGGCATCAACACCTTCATGACATCGACGGGCATCGCTGAAACATAGAGATCAGCAGTCAAAATCTCATCCGGGGCACCGTTGAGTCCGCGCAGCAGGAAATGCTTCACCGTCCCATCAGGGTTCAGCACAATTTGCTTCAGCGGCACGTTGAGTTTGACCTGGCCGCCGCGCTCGATAATGTGATCGACGATCGGCTGGCAGAGACGTTCGGTCGGTGACCCGTCTAGAAAAGCAATCTTGGAACCGTAGCGCTCTTGCAGGAAGCGGTTGAGCGCAGTCAGGGGAATGGTGGCGGACACCTCATCGGGGTTGATGAAGGTGAGTGCCTTGGAGGCCGCAATGAAAATATCGGTGTTGACCTTTTCATCCACGCCCTGTAGCCGCAGCCATTCCAGCAGAGAGTAGCGATCCATGTCCTCGACATATTTTTGTCCCCGGACGATCGCAGGCAATAGCCCGATGGCAAATCGAATTTTTTGATTCCAGGTCAGCATGTCGTTGTTTCGCAGAATCGACACGATGACGTTAATCGGGGACGGGATATCAGGGACATCAAACCGCGACAGGGTTCCCGGCTTTTCGGGCTGGTTAAAAATCAGGGTATGCTGCTTCCACTGCAACCGATCCTCAATACCCAGTTCTTTGAACAACTGAAGCATGTTGGGATAGGCTCCGAAGAAGGCGTGCAGCCCCGTTTCGTACCAGTCTCCATCTTCATCTTTCCAGGCTGCAACTAGCCCACCCAGCACATCTCGACTTTCCAGGACAATGGGGGTGTGGCCAGCATCCACGAGATACTTGGCGCAGGCCAACCCTGCCAGTCCTCCTCCAGCGATCGCAACTCGCATGTATCGTGACTATCCTCTGAAATACTTGTGTCTACCTGTGCTTCATTATATGTTGCAAACTGTTACGTTTTGAATGAGAGTGAGCAAAAAGTTGGGGAGTGGGGAGTGGGGAGTGGGGAGTGGGGAGTAGGGGGAAAGGGAAAAGGGGAAGGGGGAAAGGGGTTTCAGGGAGAAGGATTACGGAATCAACCTGTGAAAGACTGGGGAAGTCCTAGTACTTATTCGTGAATCAACCTGTGAAAAGCCAGAGATTCCCCTTTCGCCTTTTCCCTTTCGCCTTTCGCCTTCGCTGTTACTGAGGTCAATTGCCCCATTAGCATCTTATAAGTGAAGACAATTCGGTGAAAATAACTGCTGAATTTGGTAGATGAGCAAGGTTATGAAGCAAATTCTGAGCGTCCTGAAACAAAATATTGGGTGGCTGGCGCTGGCGGTGGGGGGAGTGGCGATCGGGGGTGGGTTGTTCTTGAATCAGGCTTTGATGCGGTCGAGTGTTGGAGCCTCGCCCAATTCTGATACCGCTTCTGATATCGCTTCTGATGCGGCTTCGTCGTTGCCCTCTGTTGCAGGTTCTACGGCAGGGGCTGGGAGTGGGAGTGGGACGGTGGGGGCGTTGCCGTCTCCGGGAGCAGGAGTTGCTGCTGGTTCTTCGCCGTCTCCGGGTGGGGTGCCGACTGCGATCGCGTCAGGATCAACCGCAAGTCCGACTCCGGCGGGTTCTCCCAGCGCCAGCGCCAAACCGCAAGCCACGGCCAGTCCGACTCCGAACGAACCCCAAACGGTAAATCCACAGGCACTGTCGGCTCAGGAACAGGCGTTGAACGAGGCGGGGAAGGAACGCTTGGCGGCATCGCAGGCTTCTTCGGTGGATTCGCTGGTGGAAATGCGGGTGGCGATCGCTCAGGGTGTCTCCAGTCTTCGTCTCAGTGCGTCTCAGGGCGCGGTTCTGGTGGACGGCAATGGCGGGTTGCTGCAAGATTTGGCGGCAGGGACGGCCTATACGATTGAGCCGGGGGGGGAAGGGCTGTTGATTAACGGGCAGCCGATTCCTTTTGGGGTGAGGGTGGAGCCGCCTGCGGGTGGGTTGATTACGGTGGGCGATCGCACCTATCGCGGTCGGTTTGTGCTGGTGAATGACAGCGGTAAGGTTTGGGCGGTGAATTTGATTAATCTGCGGCAGTATCTCTATAGCGTGGTGGCTAGTGAGGTGTCGCCCACTTGGCAGGCTAATGCGCTGAAGGCACAGGCGATCGCCGCCCGTTCCTATGCCCTGACCTACCATTTCAAACCCATGAGTTCCCTCTTCGATCTGGGTTCCACGGAGTATTACCAGGTCTACAGCGGCATTGGCCGTGAAGCAGAAGCCACCAACCAGGCGGTCGATGCCACCGCTGGCGAATATGTCAGCTACAAGGGTGGTGTTGTGGAATCTCTCTATGCCGCCTCCGAGGATATTGTCGCTGAAGCGTTTCAGGGACAGGGCATGAGCCAGCTTGGCGCTCTCAGTCTGGCGGAGCAGGGTTACACCTATCAGCAAATCCTCAACAAGTACTATCCGGGGACGAAGGTGGCGCGGTTTCAGCAGGATTTTTAAGAAGAGGCGAAAGGGGAAGGGGGAAAGGGTTTTCAGAGATAGAGCCATGACATCTGCTGAATATCCCTGGACATTTTTAATGGTGGATGAGAGGCAAATAAACTGGCAGACCTTTAAACCGCAGAGACGCAGAGGGGTTTGTCTTCTTTAGTTGTGCTTTAACGGGAGAATGTCATGTTATTGGAGGACTCCGAAGC
>JALOOP010000511.1 GCA_025454315.1 Oculatellaceae cyanobacterium Prado106 | reverse complement strand
GATAAGTTGGGTTTATCATGCGGTAATCTGGAGCGATCGCCGCTTCGGAGTTCAAGAAAATTTTAGAGTTCCTGTACGGGTTGGAGTTCATTCCTAGAAGTTATGCGTTATTAGTTAAGAGACTCTCGATTCATTTTTCTTCGTTTCAGTCGATGTTTTTTTTGAGAATGGTGGCAGATTAATCTCGATTGCCCTTTCCGGATGCCGCATCCTCAGCCCTCAATTTGGCCGTTTAGTCAAGCGATTTAGCCCATGTCAACTCTTGTTATTGTTGAGTCCCCGACCAAAGCCAAGACGATCCGCAACTATTTGCCTCAGGGGTACCGCGTTGAGGCATCGATGGGGCATGTTCGTGACTTGCCACAGTCGGCTAGTGATATTCCGGCATCGGTCAAAGGCGAGGACTGGGCCAAGATTGGCGTCAATGTCAACGCTGATTTTGAGCCGCTCTACATCATCCCCCAGGACAAGAAGAAGGTGGTCAAGGCGCTCAAGGATGCCTTGGCTGAGGCTGATGAGCTTGTCCTGGCGACTGACGAAGACCGGGAAGGGGAAAGCATTAGCTGGCACTTACTCCAGGTGCTGAAGCCCAAGGTGCCCATCAAGCGGATGGTCTTCCACGAAATTACAGAAGAGGCGATCCATGAGGCGATCGCCAATTGTCGCACTGTAGACGACCAGCTCGTGCGCGCCCAAGAAACCCGCCGCATTCTCGATCGACTGGTGGGCTACACCCTGTCGCCGCTGCTCTGGAAAAAGATTGCCTTTGGCCTCTCGGCTGGACGAGTGCAGTCGGTGGCGGTGCGGCTGATTGTTAACCGTGAAAAGCAGCGACGCGCCTTCCGCAAGGGTAGCTACTGGGACTTGAAGGCGACGCTAAGCAAGGATGAGTCGCCCTTTGAAGCGAAACTGGTGACGCTGCGGGGCACCCGGATTGCCAATGGCAGTGACTTTGATGAATCGACGGGGCAAATCACGGCGGGGCGCAATGTCCTGCTGCTGGAGGAAACTGAGGCGATCGCGCTCCAAGCCCGTCTCCAAAGCCAAACCTGGACGGTCACCAACCTGGAAGAACGCGCCTCCACCCGCAAACCTTCGCCGCCCTTCACCACCTCAACCCTGCAACAGGAGTCCAACCGCAAGCTGCGGCTGTCGGCGCGGGACACGATGCGGATTGCCCAAAATCTTTACGAACAGGGCTACATCACCTACATGCGGACAGACTCGGTGAATTTGTCCCAGCAAGCGATCGCCGCTGCCCGTTCCTGTGTCGAGCAAATGTACGGCTCCAACTACCTCAGCCCCGAACCCCGGCAATATTCCACCAAGAGCAAGGGCGCACAGGAAGCTCACGAAGCCATTCGTCCCGCAGGCAGCACCTTCCGCACGCCCCAAGAAACCGGATTGAGCGGCTTGGAGTTCAGACTTTATGAACTGATCTGGAAGCGCACGGTCGCCACCCAAATGGCTGAAGCCCGTCAAACCCACATCACGATACAAATCCAGGCCGATGACGCTGGATTTCGCGCCACGGGTAAACGAATCGACTTTGCCGGATTCTTCCGCGCCTATGTGGAAGGGTCGGATGATCCCGATGCGGCGATCGAAGACCAGGAAGTGATTTTGCCGACGCTGCGGATGGGGGATACGCCAAGCTGTCGGGAAGTGGAGGCGATCGCCCATGAAACCCAACCCCCCGCCCGATTCACAGAAGCCTCACTCATCAAAACCCTGGAAAGCGAAGGCATCGGACGACCCAGCACCTACGCCAGCATCATCAGCACCATCACCAAAGACCGGGGCTATGCCCAAATGGTCAATAACAGCTTGGTGCCCACCTTTACCGCCTTTGCGGTGACGGCTCTGCTGGAAAAACATTTCCCTGAGCTAGTCGATACCCGCTTCACGGCGCGTATGGAGCAAACCCTCGACGAAATTTCTACCGGAGAAGCCCAGTGGCTACCCTACCTGCGCCAGTTTTATTCCGGCGACCAGGGGCTGGACAATCAAGTTAAGCAACAGGAAAGCCAGATTGATCCCACCGAAGCCCGTACCGTTGAACTGGAAGGCTTAGAAGCCAAGGTGCGGATTGGTCGCTATGGTGCCTACATCGAAGCTAACAACGGCGAGGAAATGGTCAAGGCTTCCCTGCCCCAAGACTTGACTCCAGGGGATCTCGATCCCGAGCAGGTGCAGGTGATCCTGCGGCAAAAAACCGAAGGCCCCGACAAAGTCGGCTTCCACCCCGAAACCGGAGAACCGATTTACCAGCTCATTGGCCCCTATGGTCCCTATGTCCAACTGGGCGATAAAACTGAGGAGAACCCCAAGCCCAAGATGGCTTCTCTGCCCAAAGGCGTGAGTTTCCAGGATGTCACGCTAGAAATGGCCGTGGGTCTGCTGGCGCTCCCTCGCAACCTGGGGCAACACCCCGAAACAGGCGGCAAAATCCAGGCCAACCTGGGACGCTTTGGCCCCTATGTGGTGCATGACCAGGGCAAGGAAGGCAAGGACTACCGCTCCCTCAAAAAAGAAGACAGTGTCCTGACCATTACGCTGGAGCGCGCCCTGGAACTGCTCTCAGAACCCAAAGCAGGCCGAGGCCGTAGCAAAGCCGCAGCCAAACCCCTGCGCGAACTGGGCAACCACCCTGACGACAACGAACCTGTCAATCTTTATGACGGCCCCTATGGTGCTTACATCAAGCATGGTAAGGTCAATGCCTCCCTGCCTGAAGGGGAAACCGTCGAGGGGATCAAGCTGGAAGTGGCGCTAAAGGCTCTAGCGGAGAAGGCTGGCAGCAAGAAGGGCAAGGGCAAGGCTGCGACCAGTAAGGCTTCTGCTAGTAAGGCTTCTAGCGGCAAGGCGAGTGCGGCGAAGAGTGGTACGAAAACCGCTAGCAAAACTGCTGAGAAGAAGACCACCACCAAGAAAGCTGCGGCTCCTAAAGCGGAGGCTAAGGCTGAAGGGGCTGAAAGCCTGAAGGCTGAGCGAACTACCAAGACGGCGGCGAAGGCGAAATCGACGAGTACGACTCAGAAGACTACTAAAACAGCCGCTAAAGCTAAAACTACGAAGGCTGCTAGCAGTAAGACGACAAAGGCAAAATCGACTTGATGATGGATTTGGGATTCAGTTTAAGAATGGGAGGCAAATAAGCTGGAGGAAAATTAAACCTCAGAGACGCAGAGACGCAGAGATGCGGAGGGGTTTGTCTTCTTTCTTTGTGGTTTAGCGGGGAAATATCAGGTTATTTGATTTTTAGACCTTGGATTTAGAGAGGGGGCGATCGCTCCCTTTCGTCTTTTAGCTTTTCAATAAGTGAGGAGCTTTAAAGATATTCGGGATGGCTGAGGAGTTCTATACAATTGCTTCATTGAGCTTTCTTGAGAATGCTCTAAGTTCCCTGAATCCAAGATCTAGCTCTATGATGCAAAGTCAGAATCTTTCCTATGAGACGCTCACGGCTGCTCATGCTGATGAACTCTTGGGCGTTTTGACCACGCCTGGTGTTCTGGCTTTTATTGATCCTGAAGAACCGCCGCTCACTCTGAAGGAACTGCAAACAGATTATGGGATTCGGGCAAAAGGTCCCTATCAGCCCATTTCACCGACTGAGCAATGGTTTAACGTGGTGGTTCGGCTCAAGATGCCGCCTGCTTTAGCGATCGGTCGGCTAGAGGCAACCGGATATGGCGCTTGGGGTGAATTAGCCTATCTGTTGGGTGAAGCCTGGTGGGGCAAAGGGTTGGCTTACGAAGCAATGTTGTGGTGGCAGGAGTATCTTGCAGCCCACAGTACGGAAACCCAGTGGTGGGCGACTGTCCATCCCCAGAATCAGAGAAGTATTCGGCTGTTGATGCGGCTTGGCTATCAGGAGGTCAACGCGGAGGAGCGACCCAGGCTGCAATCTTATGATGAGGGCGATCGCTGTTTTGTCCTTAATCTGTCCTGAATTTGATGCAGAAGGATAGAAGTGGATCATTTCAGCATTCATTAAGGAGGTCTAGGGGAATGAAACGTTTTTGGAGAGGGATGGCTTGTGGGGTTCTGCTTTGTTTTATGCTGTTTTTGGGAGGATGGGAATCGTGCTCTCGGGTTCAGGCGATGGATGGGGTGGGGGGCGATCGCAACCCTCCAGCCCAAGCCTTTCCAGCCCAAACCGTCCTAACTCAAGCCACTCCAGCACAACTCGTGCAAGCAAAACCCATCCCTTCAACTCAGCCCCCTTTCACAACCAAGGCAGAATCCCCTATGGCAGCCCAACGACTTTCCCCCAACGATCTCGATGCCGCCCTCAGCGAACTGGGCACCTGGAGCATCCAAAACGAAAAGTTACATCGTCAGTTCCAATTTGCGTCCTTTGTCGAAGCCTTTGGCTTCATGTCCAGTGCCGCCCTCGTCGCCGAATCCATGGGACACCACCCCGAATGGTTCAATGTCTACAACCGCGTCACCGTGGATCTAACCACCCACGATTCGGGCGGCATCACCCATCTCGATGTGGAGCTGGCTAAGAGGATGAATCAGTTGGCCAGTTGAGCCAATGGAAGGGAAAAGGGGGAAGGGAAAAGGGGAAAGGGAAAAGGGGAAAGGGGAACATTGTATTTTCCCTAGAGAACTAGGAGATGAAACCCTCAATCCTTCATAGAACCAAAAGTCTTC
>JALOOP010000105.1 GCA_025454315.1 Oculatellaceae cyanobacterium Prado106 | reverse complement strand
AATGAACAGGAGCGATCGCAACTCGCCCAAACGATCCTGGTGGATGGCCATCTGAATGCGGCGATCGTCGGTCAATCCGTGACGAAAATTGCCGAACTGGCCGGGATCGATCTGCAAGTGCCTCCCGGTGTTCAAGCCCCGAAAGTGCTGATTGCAGAAGTAGAGGCGATCGGCAGTGAAGAACCCTTCTCCTTTGAAAAACTCGCTCCCGTTCTAGCGTTCTATCGCGCCAAAAATTTCTACCATGCGGTGGAACAAGCCCAGCAGCTAATCGCCTTTGGTGGACAAGGCCATACCTCAGTGCTGTACACCGATCCCATGAACAAGGCCGACATTCACTACTTTGAAGAACGGATGCAGACCGCGAGGGTGTTGATCAACACACCGTCTTCTCAAGGGGCGATCGGTGACCTGTACAACTTCAAGCTTGATCCCTCCCTGACCCTAGGCTGTGGCACCTGGGGCGGCAACTCCGTCTCCGAAAATGTTACGCCCCGTCACCTGATCAATGTCAAAACCATCTCCGAACGACGGGAAAACATGCTGTGGTTCCGTGTCCCGCCCAAGGTTTATTTCAAGTCGGGCTGTTTACCCGTGGCGCTGCGAGAATTATCCGACAAGAAACGAGCGCTGATCATCACCGATAAACCGCTGTATGACATGGGCTTACTCCAGGAAGTCACCGAAGTGTTAGACGAAATGGGCGTCGGCCATCACATTTTCTATGATGTGGAGCCTGATCCCACCCTGACCACGGTCAACAAAGGCTTGGAGATCTGCAACAGCTACCAACCCGATGTCTTAATCGCCTTTGGCGGTGGTTCTCCCATGGATGCGGCCAAGGTCATGTGGCTAATGTACGAGCATCCCGAAGTGGAATTTGACGGTCTAGCCATGCGCTTCATGGACATCCGCAAGCGCGTCTACGAACTGTCCCACCACCTCCGGTACGGGATCAGAAGTCACCCCCTTTGCCGTGGTCACGGATGATCGCGTCGGCATGAAATACCCGCTGGCCGACTATGCGCTGACACCCAATATGGCGATCGTCGATCCCGAGCTGGTGCTGCACATGCCCAAGAAACTCACGGCCTACGGCGGCATTGATGCCCTCACCCATGCCCTGGAAGCCTATGTGTCCGTGCTGGCCACCGAGTTTACCGATGGCTTGGCGTTGCAGGCGATCGCCCTCCTCTTCCAATATCTCCCCCGTGCCTACCACCAGGGAGCCGCCGATCCCGAAGCCCGAGAAAAGGTACACTATGCCGCAACGATCGCCGGAATGGCCTTCGCCAACGCCTTCCTGGGCATCTGTCACTCACTAGCACACAAGCTAGGCGCAACCTTCCATGTCCCCCATGGCCTAGCCAACGCCCTAATCATCTCCCATGTCATCCGCTACAACGCCACCGATGCCCCCTTCAAGCAAGCCATTTTCCCGCAGTACGAATATCCCCATGCCAAGGCGCGCTACTGCCAAATTGCCGATCACCTGGGACTCGGGGGCGATACCCCGGATGAAAAGGTGGAGCGGTTGGTAGCAGCGATCGAAGATCTGAAGCGCCAGATTGACATTCCCCTGACCATTCGCGAAGCCCTCTCCGAAGATGACCAGGGCTTCTACCGCGAGTTGGAAGAGATGGCCGAACAAGCCTTCGATGACCAATGCACAGGTGCTAATCCTCGTTATCCACTGATCCAGGATCTGAGAGAACTCTATGTGCTGGCCTATCAGGGCTGCCGCATTGACGCCGGAGCGTTTCATCCAGGAGTAACCCAATCGGAGTTGGTGACGCTGGTTTAGTGCGACTTTCTTTGAAAGGCCGGATACACTAGTTCGATCGGCTTCGCTTGTAGGTTTTCGCCCCCTAAATCCCCCAATTCTGGGGGACTTTGAACTCAACGAATCTTCTAAGGTTGATCCTTGGTGAACTCCATAAAACTCCTCGAAGACTCCTCGAAGGCTCGGCTCCCCAAAGTTGGGGCGGGGGGGCGAAAACCCCACAGCGAAGCCAGTTAGACCTCTAGGTTTAGCGCCCCCTAAATCCCCCAATTCTGGGGGACTTTGAATTCAATGAATCTTCTAAGATGGCTCCATGAAGATTTTTGGAAAACTCCTGGAAGGCTCGGCTCCCCCAAAGTTGGGGGCGGGGGGGCGAAAACCTCGCAGCGAAGCCCATTAAACTACGTCCCCGGTTATTTCCCCCGATTGAATTCGTTGTCGGGATCAATAGAGCGGACGCATCGAACTTATCAACGAAATGGTGCGTTCCACTATTTCCAAGGGAAACGCTTCGCAAACAGATTTAACAGAATGGTTCAACTCTGCTTCAGGTCAGGTATAACGAATCAAGCAACGCATTGTCAGAGAGTAACCCGGACAACCATCTCCAGCCCACAATGCCCTGAAATCAAGCTGCACTAAGGGAATTCCAAAACCATGTCTAGTTCTACCACCCTGAATCCGACCATTACCCCCGACCCGGCCTACGACATTCTCCGAGCCGAGCATCAGCCCTTGCGATCGCTCCTCTCTCCCCAAACCATTGCCGTCATCGGAGCCAGCAATCAAGTTGGTAGCGTTGGACATACCCTGTTGCGAAATCTGATTCACGGATCGTTCCACGGCACCGTGTTTCCCGTGAATCCTAAACATGCTAGCGTCATGGGCATCCAGGCACATCCCAGTATCGCCGCTATTCCCCAAGCCATTGACCTGGCCATCATCGCCACTCCTGCCGCCACCGTTCCCAAGATTGTGCAAGAGTGCGTAGATGCAGGTGTAAAAAGTGCGGTGATTATCTCAGCCGGATTTAAGGAAGTAGGTGCGGCTGGGGTGGAACTAGAGCAGCAGATTTTGGCGATCGCCCGTCAAGGCAACCTCCGCATCGTCGGCCCCAACTGTTTGGGCGTGATGAATCCCCATAGCAATCTGAATGCCACCTTTGCCAGCATCATGGCGCGTCCGGGGAATGTCGGCTTCATCAGCCAGAGTGGCGCACTTTGTACCGCAGTGTTGGACTGGAGTTTGCAAGAAAATGTCGGATTTAGTGTGTTTGCCTCCATTGGTTCCATGCTGGATGTGGGCTGGGGCGATTTAATTGACTATCTCGGCGATGATCCCCATACCCAAAGCATTGTGATTTACATGGAGTCGATCGGGGATGCGCGATCGTTTCTCTCTGCCGCCCGAGAAGTGGCTCTGAGCAAACCGATTATTGTCATCAAAGCAGGCCGCACTGAAGCAGCGGCTCAAGCAGCAGCTTCCCACACGGGAGCTTTGACCGGAAGCGATGAAGTATTTAATGCAGCCCTGCGGCGATCGGGCGTTTTGCGAGTCGATCACATTTCCGAACTGTTCGACATGGCCGAAGTCTTTGCCAAACAGCCCCGTCCCCAAGGCCCTCGTCTGACGATGATTACCAACGCCGGGGGTGCGGGCGTGTTGGCCACCGATGCCCTGGTCAGCAGTGGCGGTCAGCTTGCGAACCTGGCAGACTCGACGATCGCCAACCTCAATGAATTTCTCCCTCCCTTCTGGAGCCACAGCAACCCCATCGATATTCTGGGTGATGCCACCCCGGAGCGCTATGCTCAGTCCCTCCAAGTGGCCATGCAAGATCCCAACAGTGACGGACTGCTGATCATCCTCACGCCCCAGTCCATGACCGATCCAACGGCCACAGCCCAGGAGGTGAACACCCTGGTTTCTGCGGTGTCGGCAACGATGCATCCCAAGAAACCCATTCTGGCCACCTGGATGGGCGGCGCAGATGTCAAGGAAGGCGAATCCCTGCTCAACCAGGCCAAAATCCCCACCTACCCCTATCCCGATGCTGCCGCTCGCGTGTTCAACTATATGTGGCGCTACAGCTACAACCTGCGCGGCATCTACGAAACCCCCATGCTGCCCCCCAGTGATGCCGAACCGAATCGCGTCCAGGTCGAGCAATGGCTCCAGACCGCGCGTCAGGAGCAACGGACACTGTTAACCGAAGCTGAATCCAAGCAAGTTCTGGCGGCTTACGGCATTCCCGTCGTGCCCACCCTGATTGCCAGCAGTGAAGCCGAAGCCGTGGCACAAGCAGAATCAATCGGCTATCCCATCGTCCTCAAACTCTTCTCCAAAACCATCACCCACAAGACCGATGTCGGGGGCGTGCAGTTGAACCTGCGCCATGCCGATGCCGTCCGCTGGGCGTACCAGGAGATCCTCACCCAGGTCACCGCCAAAGCCGGAGCCGAGCATTTTCTCGGCGTTACAGTACAGCCGATGATTTCCCCGTCCGATCGCTATGAACTCATCCTGGGCAGCAGCATAGACCCGCAGTTTGGCCCCGTGCTGCTGTTTGGTTCCGGGGGACAACTGGTGGAGGTGTTTAAAGACCGGGCGATCGCACTCCCCCCCCTCAACACCACCCTAGCCCGCCGGATGATGGAACAGACTAAAATCTACACTGCCTTACAGGGAGTCCGAGGACGCGCCGCTGTCGATTTGGCGGCTCTGGAACAACTCCTCGTCCGGTTCAGCCAACTGGTTATCGAACAACCCTGGATTCAAGAAATCGACATCAATCCCCTCGTCGTCGCACCCAAGTCCGACACCCAACCCCACGATCTGCTCGTCCTGGATGCGCGGGTTGTCCTCCATCCGCCCCAGACCCTCCCCGAGCAACTGCCCAAACCTGCCATCTGTCCCTATCCCACCCAATATGTCAGCCGTTGGACAATGAAAAACGGACAGGAAGTCACTATTCGCCCGATTCGTCCAGAAGATGAACCGATGGCGGTGAAATTCCACCAAACTCTCTCCGAACGCAGCGTCTATTTTCGCTATTTCCATCTGGTGAAACTGAGCCAGCGAACCGCCCATGAGCGCATGACGCGGCTCTGCTTCATTGACTACGATCGCGAAATGGCACTCGTCGTGGAACATGAAAACCCCGAAACGGGCGAACCCGAAATGCTGGCCGTTGGTCGGTTGAGCAAGCTGCATGGCAACAATGAGGCAGAGTTTGCGCTGCTGGTCAGTGACCCGGCTCAGGGATTAGGGTTGGGGACAGAGTTGCTCGATCGCCTCATCCAAATTGGCAAGGCCGATCGGTTGAGCCGCATTACCGCTGATATTCTCGGTGAAAACACAGCCATGCAGCGGGTCTGTGAAAAGGTCGGCTTCCGCTTACAGCGCAGCATTGATCTGGTGAAGGCGGAGATTGACCTTTAGAGCGGTATAGTTGGCCAATTTCCCCTGACTAGACTCGGAATAATCCGGCACAGTTTATCATCCATCCAATGAAATTACGGATCATATCAGGGGTAAGGAGCGATCGCCTTTTTCACTGGTTCTAAGACTTAGGACATTTCCATGAAAGAAGATCCCAGATTTTTTGTGATGTGGCGAAGCCACATCACAAAAAATCTGGGATCTTCTTTTTCAGAGATCACCTTAGTCCTTAACGCGGCTGACAGGTCGGGTGTGCGATTCCAGCAGCGAGAGGAGAAGTTGACGGTGTATTGGCGACTAACATCACTTGTCCATCGGGTGCGATCGCCCATCCCTGCGCCTCGACCCAGGCTGTTGCATCGGGTGCTTCCGGTGCGATCGCCGAACCAGACCCAGAACCGCGCTCCCTGTCCTCAGACTGGACTAACTCGTCGATCGCCTCACTGCCTGCCAGCGGTTCCAGCGGACTCGGCGGTAAACTGCCTCGACCACTAACGACGAACTGATTTTGGGATTGATCAGGATTCCGGTTAGAACAGGCGCGATCGATTTGGTCACTGGCATCGGTGACGATCGCAGGCAATTCCACCAGTCCTTGCGTCGGATCGATCGTGGGAGTATTCAGCGTCACCGCCCCTTGCACTCCCTCGTCAGAACTAGCGGTAATATTACTGGTGGCTTGATTCGTCGGACTGGCTTCTAGACCAATAATCCCCTGCGTAGTGATGTTGACTTCGCCGCCGTTTCCGGTGAAGGCATTGGCGGTAATGTCGCTGTTTTCCGTGGGCAGGGCAACGATGGTTCCGGCGTTGATGTTGATGTTGCCGCCGTTGCCAGGGGCGGCTGCGGTGCCTGCGTTGGTGGAGATGCGGCTGCGATCGCGCAGAATCACACTCTCGCTTTGGATGTCGATATTGCCGCTGTTGGTGCGATCGGTGTTGGCGATGATTTGGCCACCATTGAGCAAGGTGGATTCACTTTGGAGTTGAATCCGTCCACCTTGCCCGCTTCCTCGGCTCCCTACTGAAATCCTCGCACTGTCCTCAATAGTGAGACTTTGAGTGTTTGCAACAATATCTCCACCCCGTCCTCTTGCGTCTCGACTTGTATTTGCATATAGTCCACTGGCATCTCCTTGAGTGACCACGCCTCGGTTTCCCTCAGTGGTGGTATAGCGACCTCGTTGCTGTAGCCGTTGGGCATAGGTTGGATCACTGCCCTCCAGATTAACATCAATGGCATTCAAACGGATTCTTCCAGCACGTCCTTGGTTGGCAGTCGAGGTAATGACCTGTGCGCCATCGGTGGCGGTCAATTCGTTGGTATTTAGCGTTACATTGCCACCACGCCCCTGGCTGAAGGTTTGGGCACTGATGACCGCTGCATCGTCCAGTTGAATTTCATCGGCATTCACGGTGATATTGCCGCCGCGTCCCGTGGAAGGCTGGGTGGCAACTGTGTAGAGTCCGCTGGAGAACCCTGGACGATTGGTGCCGCTGATGGAGAGGCGATCGGCGTTTACGGTAATGTTTCCGGCTCGACCTTGGGCAAAGGTAGAACTGGCAATAATGCCACCATCTTGAATGCTTAAATCCTGAGTGTTAATCCGAATCGTGCCGCTTTGTCCAGAGGCTTGATTAAACTCTGTAGTACCCAAATTACTAAAGATTCCACTGAGGCTCGTTCGGGTGCGAGCGGTTCTCATAATCGAAATTTCATCAGCGTTGATCCGGATATTACCCGCATTGCCTTGTCCGACACTCGCTACACTAATCTCCCCCCCATTTAAGAGATCCAGTTGGGGAGTCACAAGCCGAAGCCGTCCACCATTCCCAACACCCGTTTGTCCAACCGAACTAGAAATAGAGGCTTGACGGTTTGCAAGGGTTCTGGAGCCACGGATGAGGGTGCGATCGCCCACCCGCACATCCAAATCCCCGGCGTTGCCCTGACCAAAGGTACTGGAGTTAAGTTCTCCGCCATTGGTAATCGATAGGGTTCTGGCTCGAATACGAATGTCGCCACCTTGCCCAACCGCATTGTTGCCCACCACACTCCGAACCAGGCTATTGCGATTATTGGTAGGGTTTACGCCGTCAATGATGAAGCGATCGCGCACTCGAATATCCAGATCGCCTGCATCAGCCTGAGCAAAGGTGCTGGAACTAATATCACCCCCGCGAGTCACTGATAAATCACCTGCTCGAATGCGAATATTGCCTGCTTGTCCTGTTCCATTCTCAAAAACACCGCTGCTGATTCTGCTATTGACAGGATTGGCTGAGCTAGCACCATCAACTTGGAGGCGATCGGTGATTCTTAAATCTATGTCTCCAGCATCTCCCTGCCCACTGGTGTCAGTTCTAATCAACGCTCCGTTGGTAATAGATGCTGATCGTGCCCGGATCAGGAGATTACCCCCTGAGCCAGAACCAGTAGCGGTAACGCCGCTGAAAATATCACTAAAGCGACTATTGGATGTATTGAGACCATCGACCACTAAACGATTCCCTAGCCGCACATCGATATGGCCTGCATTGCCCTGCCCAAAAGTGGTCGAGAACAGCGATCCCCCTCCTGTGACAAATAAATTTTCGGCTTGAATGGTCATGTTTCCAGCATTGCCGTTGCCAGCAGTAGCCGTTGATATTGAACTGCCATCTACTGAGAGATTGTTCTGAATTTGTAAGTTAATACTGCCTGCATTTCCTTGATTCGAGGTAGTGGTAAATAGCAATGCTCCTTCTGACAAGGATAAATTTCTAGCCTGAATGATCAGATTGCCAGCATTGCCCGTGTCATTTGTAGTAGGCCCAATTGAACTGTTCCGAAGCAGAATATCATTAGTCGCCCGGATGTCAACATTACCCGCTCGACCTTGAGAACTTGTTTGAGAACTAATCGAGGAGGAATTATCCATGGACAAAGAATCCACGTTCATCGAGATATCACCACTCCGTCCATTGCTCTGTTCAGATGCAAGACTCGTAATGAACCCGTCGTTAAGCGTCATTGCACCATCGATCTGAAACATCAAATCCCCGCTGTTGCCCTGTCCGAGACCAGTAGCACTGATAGCGCTTCCGTCTAATGATAAAGAATCTGCCTTTATCGTGATCTGCCCAGCGTTACCAATCGCCCCTGAAGCTGACAAACTACCAATTATAGCTCTGTCTCCTCTCAAGATGACATCACCCTGAACATCTAGTGTGATATTTCCGGCATTGCCCTGAGCCCCTTCTTGTGTTGAATTAGAACCTCTTAGATTTGTTTGTAGTTGACCACCGCTGAGCAAAGATAAACTTCCAGCCGCAATCGAGAGATTCCCCCCTGTTCCGATCGCCCCTCTTTCTAAACTACTGCTGATGATGGAATTGTCTGAGAGACGAACTGCCCCTTGTGTTGTAATGTTGATGTTCCCGGATCTGCCTTGAGCGAAAAGTGATGTTTGAATCCTTGCGCCGTTGGTCAGTTCCAAAGAGTTGGCCACAATCTGCACATCACCGGACTGTCCGATTCCAGTTCCATTGAAAAATGTACTGATAGTGCCAGTTTGATTGTTGATGTCATTGGTATCAATGAGGATGCGATCGCGAGCCGTAAGGGTAACATTTCCGGCATTTCCTCTGCCTAGGTGAGTTGTATCTAAAAAACTCCCATTCAGCAAATTGAAGGAACCTGCTGTGATTTGAATATTTCCGGCATTGCCAATTCCAGTAGGCTGGACATCGGAAACTATCCCACTATTAAGCCCTGTTAGGCTAATACCACTCATCGTGAAATCAAGGTTTACATTAGCAACCACATTTCCGGCATTGCCCTGACCAGAACTGGCCGTGAGCCACTGTGCCCCATTCAACAATTGTAGCGATCCAGCAGTGACCTGAATATCGCCAGCACTTCCGGGTGCGGTAGTTTCTAAATTGGTAGAGAGAAGATTCCCATCAAAGCTGGCCAGATCTTGCACCTTGATCTGAATATCGCCACCGTTCCCTTGACCGAATACAGCGGTGGTAATCTCTGTGTCCTCAGACATGGCGAGTGATCCTGCCTGGATGATGACATTGCTGCCTGTTCCCTGAGCATTGTTGCGGACAGCACCGCTAATGAGGCCTTCACCTTCAATTTGAACCGCTTCAGTTGCAGTTAAACGAATATCCCCAGCCTGACTTGTACTGGAACCCGAGTTTGCTTCAATTCCTCCTCGCAGAAAACTATCACCTGCAATGTCAATGTTTCGAGCCTGAATGGAAATGGCTCCTCCCGTATCCGCCGCCACGTTCACCGTCGCGTTATCCAGCCTGACATCAGAACGTGTGACATCTTCTAGAATCTGTAGCCTAAACCCATTTTCCAAGGGCAGTAAATCAACCTGCCCTGCTGTAACCCCAGCCAACTCCACCTGTCCTCCCGGCGCATTTATTCCTCCGCCTTCCAGCCGAACATTTCCCCCCGCCAGCACTAAACTCTGCCCAGTCGGGACTTCTAAGCCTAACAGCGACACCCCGGTTGGAGTGGTGCCAACGACAGTCTGGGAACGATTAATAATGCTGCCGTTTGTGGATGGATTAAAGAACAAGGCCGAAGGGGAAATCGTCAACAAAGCGGGCGCACCTGGATCGGTTGCAGTGAATTGTCCCTGATCGCCAAACCGCGCCCCACTCGCCGTCGTCCCCACAAAAGAACCCCGAATATCCAACCGGGAGTTCTGCCCAAAAATAATGCCATTGGGATTCAACAAAAACAGATTGGCAGTTCCATCCACGCCCAAGGTTCCGAGAATATCGGAGACATCATTCCCGGTTATTCGCGTCAAAATATTCTGAATGCCATCCGGGTTTGCAAAGTAGACTCGTTGTCCTGTGTTGACATTGAATTCACTAAAGCTATGGAAGAGATTCCCTCCCCGAGTTGCACCGCCGTCAATGCGATCGCCATTCCCCCCCCGCACCGTCACATTTGGCGTCACCCGCGATCGCTCATTCCCCAACGTCTCATCGGGCGTAATTTGAGCGATCGCCGGACAACCCAAAAGAACCGCGATTCCAACCAAGAGTCCAGCAAAACGAGCAGTCAGAGGGAACATCATAGTAATTACCTTTTTAGGAGGGAGTGGGGAGTAGGGAATAGGGAGTAGGGAGTGGGGAGTGGGGAGTGGGGAGTAGGGAGTAGGGAGTGGGTGGTGGATGGGGTGGTGGGGTGGTGGGGAGATGGGGTGGTGGGGTAAAACCTGCCCTTTCGCCTTTTCCCTTTCCCCTTTCGCCTTCTTCTCCTCTGCGTCTCTGCGGTTTATTTATCCGTATTCATCTGTGTTTCCTTTTCTCTAAAACGACGTGTACCGCAGCGATAAGTAAATACCGTTCTCCTGCCAAGTGCGATCGCCAGAGTCCACATCCACCAACGGAATTCCCCAATCGACTCGGGCAGAGAACTTGGTATAGAGTTCGGTAATTGCTGAACGGGCTTGCAGCAGTTCTGCGAAGGAGAGTTCTCGTCCGGTGAAATTAGCAGTGGCGATCGCCAGTGAGAGTTCAGGGATTAGATCAGCGTTGAGGGGTGTGGAGGGAGTTGGGGAAGCGTCAAGGGAGAGAGAGTAGGATGAAGGGGCGATCGGGGGAGGGAGGTTAGAGGGGGCGATCGCGAGAGGTGAAACTGATTCTAAGGATTGTTCATCTAACTGCTGATCTAGCATTTCAGAGGATGTGTTCTGAGATGAGTTTAAAGCTGATTGATTTTGTTCATTAAGGTGTTCTTGAGAAGCTGACTCCGTTGGATTCGATTCTGTCTCGATGCTTTTAGCAGGGGCAGTATTTCCCGTCAAAACAGCTATTACAAGGGTAGAGTTGAGCAGAATTTTGCTGAGATTCAAGTGTTTCTCGTTCATAGGACAGTTACATTTGAGGAATAAGGGAATATTTCTGGAATTTTGGGGAGATTACTTTGAGGCGTGTCCGAGCGGAGGACTCTGGGGTAACTTCGTCAATCGTTTGCCATTCGAGAGGCGATCGACCTCGTTAGCAAACCAAACCAATCTCTAGACTGTCTCTCTTTCCCGAATGGCGCGCCTCCCTTATCCCCACTGTTGGGAAGTCGAGCTTGGGGAGAGGATTGGGAAAGGCTGCGGGCTGATCCGCCTGTCTGCTGGCTGTATAAGTTCAACTTATTCAGATTCGGCGATTCCAGTTTTGAGCTGGAGCATTGCGGTTTGAAATCGGGTCAGTCCGGTTTAAAGCTGGAACGTTCCGGTTTAAAGCTGGAACGTTCCGGTTTTCAGTTAAATCATTCCGGTTTTAGACTGGATCATTCCAGTTTTGACAGGGGTAGCTGTGGGCGATTGATAAGCTTTTCCAATTTAGAACTGGAACGATCCAGTTTCAAGCCGGATTATTCCAGTTTCAAGCTGGATCATTCCGGTTTTGGCAGAGATCACTGCGGTTTCAAAATAGGATCATGCGCGAGTTCATGGCAGTGATGCGGTTCTTCCTGGAGAGGTCAATTGCAGGGAATGTATCTTTCAGGGCTTCGGTGGATTGCTTTGGGTTGTGCTTGCGGTCAAAGCGATTCTCCACCTGACTGACCCATCAGCCTGGACGGATCAATGAGGAGTGGAAGTTTGAAGTCGCTGCAATATCTCGTCCTTGCCCAAGACAAGTTAGAGCCAGTTTCCAACAAGCGTATAGGCAGACCAGAAGAAAGGCTCTTGGGCATAATCCGGGTTTTGCAGCACTGAAAGCTGGGCGCGTCGCAGGGCTTCGGCCTTGGAGATTCCAGTGGTGCGAATTTGGGCGAGTTCTTCGTAGAATTTGCCCATGAGTTGGGCAGAGGCTTCGTCATTAATGCGCCAGAGCGTGGCGATCGTACTCCGTGCGCCAGAGCGGACGGCAACCCCGGCCAGTCCGAGTGCGGCACGGTTATCTCCAGCGGCAGTTTCACAGGCGCTTAAAACCAGGAGTTCTAGGTTGCGAGTTTGGGAGAGTTCGGTGCTTTCCAGGGTGCTGCTAAGTTGGCTGAGGGGAATGCGATCGTCCCAGGCTAACACAAAGGTGTCTTGGGCGTTGGAACTGAATTGCCCATGGGTGGCTAGGTGGACGACCGAGAAGGCATCTCGTTCGACCGATCGCTGAAAGGCAGAACGGGTAAATCGTTCATTGAATAGCACTTCGCTGGAGATCTCAGTTTCAATCGTGTTGAGTTCTTCGTCAACACTAGGCAGGGCATCAAAGGGTGGACGAGCTGCATCTAGTCCGGCAGCTAATACATTGAGAGAACGCTGGGCGATCGCTCTCGGTGCCAAAAGCTGAAGTCCGGGTGTGAGCGCCACACTATACTGCTCTAGGATATACTGCTGCCCATCATGCAGTGCCGACATTGGAATATTCCGCAACCCCCCATCCAGAACAAACACTAGCGTTTCCACCTGACTCATTGCTAAATCTGCGGCTTCGGGACGGATCAACCAATCGTACATTTGCTGCAACCAGGGCAGCGTTAGACTGCCTGTATTGGCCTGATCCAGATCTTCCCGAATACGAGCCGCGAGGGTTTCAACTTGCGATCGCGGTACAGGCACTTTATAGGACTTGAGTTGTCGCTTCGGTGCGTCTGCGCTCGGGTTCGGGTTCGGCAGACTAACAATAATGGAAAGCTGATCCTTTAGCAAAATCGGATAAATGACCGCAGCTTTGGCATCCACATCGTCAATCTGGGCAGGGTCAGCGTTGAGACAAGCTTCCCGGAAAAAGTTATCGAGTTCCACCAATTGCAAGGACTCAATCACATCTCGTGCTGCGGTTAAATCATCAGCCTGATTCGATTCCACTAACAGTTCAACCAGTTCGCGGTGAATTGGATCTACCGTATCGCGAAAGACAAATTGTACATCCGGACTAGCTGCGGCTAGATCGCTGCGGAGTAGTTTGATCGCACTGACCGCTTCTTTGTAGGCTGCGATCGCCCCTGAAGTCTTTCCCTGCGCTTTCAAAATTCGTCCCAGTTGCCATTGCCAGCGGTAGGTAATTTCTGTGGCGTTAATTTGTTGAGCTTGTTGTACTGCCTGTTCTGTTAGCTGTGCTGCTTCTGTCCACTGCTGTGTTCTTTCATAGATGCTGCCCAGGCTACCCGTTGCATAGGCGATTAAACGACTATCGCCCAGTGCCTTGGCCTGCTGCATCGCAGTGGCTAAAAGTTTGGCAGCCTCTGATTCCTGACCGCCCAGATTGATCAAGGTTTGAGCTAGATTGATTCGCAGTTCAATGCTGGCGCGCTGGCTGGGCAAGGTGGCGATTTGCTGTTGAATCGCGGGAATCAGGGATTGGGCGGCAGAGGATTGTTTCAGTTCAACCAGTAAACTAAGTTGGTTCAGTTGGGCTTTGGTGCGGGTGAAGGGAGAGGTTGCAGTGCTGGCTGCTTGGGCATAGGAGTCGAGTGCGGATTGGGGCAATGGGGCGGCATCGGGGTTCGACAGGCTTTGGGAACGAGCTAGGTTGCCCAGGCTGATTTGCGTGAGGGCGATCGCCTCGGGTTGCTGGAGGGTTTGGGCGATCGCCAGACTTTGCTGCAACACCATTGCCGCCTTATCCAGTTGGCCAATCACCCGCAGGGATTCCCCTAGCGTTCTCAAATAGGTGGCATGGATGTCACTGGGAGGAATCGCAGTTAATTTGGGCTGTAGGGTTTCTGGGGATTGATTGAGGTCGAGTTGAAAAGGAGCGGTGAGGAGGGCGATCGCCTGTCGATACAAGCCCAAGGACTGCAATGCCTGGATTTCTCCAAGTTGGCTCTGTAATGCTTTCTCCGGTTGATTACGCTGTTCATAAATTTGTGCCGCTTGTTTCCAGGTGGCGATCGCAGTATCGGCTTGACCCTGATCTAGGAGCAATCTGGCTTGCATGTCTAGAATCTGGGCAAAAGTGATACTTGTGCGATCGGACACTAGGGTAAGGCTGGTGGCGATCGCGTCTTTTGCTTTAGTCCACTGCCCCAGTTGCTGAGCGGCTAAGGCATAGTTGCTGAGACTCAGGGCTTGTTGCAATGGTTCGCCTGCATCCGCATAGGCTTGAGCGGCTTGTTGAAACAGTAAAGCGGCTTCACTGAGGGAGCCTGTGTTAAATAGCGATCGCGCCTGTTGTTCGAGGGCAGTCGGATGAGAGGCGCGAGTGGCAACGTCATGAAGGGGGGCAGGGGGCGTTGGGGTTGAGCTGTAGCTGGCGATCGGAGCCGACACCACGCAGGTCAGGGTGAGAATCAGCAGCACAGCAAAACGAATGGGTCGGCTCAGACGCATAGGGCTTCCTTGGGGGTAAAGGATCAGGTGAAAGAACTGCTGAAAAGGAGTATTCGTGCTGATTAATACTCCGCCTCATAATACTAGTAATCAAGCGGATATTACAGGAATCGGAGTCCAGTGGTCAAGATTGATTCTGGTCTAGTTCTGCATAATTCTTGGGTTTCCTGGCTTATGCAAATGCTTATGCCAATGATGAATGGGGCGATCGCACCCCAGCCTCCATCTGAATCCTACAAACTCTTGCATAAGTGCCTCAAAACCAGAACTATTCCCTTTCGCGTCCAACATCCAACAGCACAGACCGCAATACAGAGCGACTCGTGCCCCCAGAACACCTTCAGCTTCCGTTCGATCGTGCTCAACTCTGTGCCAGTGCTGTCCCTAACGCAATGCTTTTGAACTCAATTGCCCCTCATTCAAGCATGACGACCATGAACAAATCTTCACGCCTCGTGTATTCTGATCCTTCTGACTCTGCCAATGATTCCTTGACGGCTGGAACTTTAAGTTCTCTGAAGATCTCAAACTACGCTTCGTTTCATTCTGAGATCGATTCAAAACATCATATTCAGCCGATCCTTCCTCCATTCAGAAACCCATCTATCGCCCCATCCTCTTCTTTTTCTTCCACCCCTTCCGATCGCCTCACCGGATTGCAGCTTTCCGCTTCCAGTCCAGCGCTGTTTGGTGCGGCGAGTGTGCGATCGGGGACTCGGCAAATCACCGATAATCGATTCAGTAGCGCTCAAGATCTGGGGCTGATTTCGGGGAGTCGGAACTGGGGCGATCGCATTGGGTTTCGAGAATTTGGCAGTCGGGATACCAACGACTATTTTCGGTTCTCGTTGGATCAATCTTCAAATATTGACCTTCGCTTGACCGGACTGAGAGCCAATGCAAATTTACAGATCTATAACGAGAATAATCAGCTCATTGGTCAGTCTTTTAATCCAGGCAGAAAATCGGAGCAAATTAGCTTGAGCAATCTGGCTCCTGGAACTTACTATATTCGCGTTCGTCCTGCCGGAAATGCGGCAACCGCCTATCAGCTTCAGGTTTCGGCTGAAGTTATCGCCCCGCCTCCCCCTCATGCTGCGCCCACCCCAGAACCAACCCGGACGGAATCGCCGAGTCCGGTTGTCCAAACTGTTTCAAATAATTACAGTACAACCTATGGGTATGGGTTAATCGATGCCAATGAGGCAGTCAGTCGATCGCTTAACCAACCCCGATTCCCTAATGTGGAGGGTCGAGTGAGTTGGGATGGTCAATATATTGGTGCGCCGGAAGTGTGGGAGCAAGGCTACACCGGAGCGGGTGTGGTGGTGGCAGTGATTGATTCCGGCGTGGATTATACGCACATTGACCTGGATGACAATATTTGGTGGAATGACGATGAAACTTTTGGGAACGGGATTGATGATGATGGCAATGGCTATGTCGATGATGTGATTGGCTGGAACTTTATAGACTTCAATAACAATCCCATGGATGAGGATGGTTACGGTACCCATGTCGCAGGTATCATCGCCGCAGAGGATGGCAACACCGCTGAGGGAGGCAGAGCCTTGGGTATCGCCTACGGTGCCAAGATCATGCCCATTAAGGTCATGGGCGATTCGGGACAGGGCAGTTATACCGACATTGCCGCTGGGATTCGGTACGCAGCGGACAATGGGGCGGATGTGATTAATCTCAGTTTGTCGGGCAGTTCGGATTCTGAGGTTCTCTCTGCTGCGATCCAATATGCGGCGAGCAGGGATTGTGTGATTGTCATGGCAGCCGGTAATCAGGGAGAAAGTAGCCCTCGTTATCCTGCGAAATATGCCGATCGCTGGGGAATTGCGGTGGGGGCGATCGGGGAAGATTATTTGCTGTCCTATTTTTCTAATAGGGCTGGGGATGAGCCGTTATATTATGTGGTTGCACCCGGCGATGAGATCTACTCCACGTTGCCGGATGATCGCTTTGGTTATCTCTCGGGGACTTCAATGGCGGCTCCTTCCGTGGCGGGAGTGGCGGCGCTGGTTCGACAAGCGAACCCCTTCCTGTCGGCATCCCAAGTGGAAGATCTGCTGATGGGTACCGCGAGTCCTTATGTTTAGAGCTTGTTAAAAGTTGAACTGGAGTGTATTGTCTTGACAAATAAAAAGGCGTGGTGGGGGGTACTTCGCACCCCCCACCACGCCTTTTTGTCACATTCTCTTTTATTGCCGAGGCAATATTGGAATATGTTAAGCTTATCAAGAGATTCCCTTGAAGCTTAATTTAGTTTCTATGACAGTTGCTCAATCTGCAAAACCATCAAGCAGCGATCTTACGGTAACGCTCAAACGGCTCATTGCTCTTCTGGAAGAGGATGAGACGGACGACTATGGAATTTTGCAGCCGAGCCAACCTGCATTTAAACTAGCAATGCGGTTTATTGTAGAAGCTTACGAGTCGTTAGGGGAGAGTTTTCCAAGAGCCTCAGTATCTACAGATGAGAAAGGCGGTATCAGACTGACATGGAGCAAGCTAGAACCTGAATGTGAAGTCAGACTCATTTGCCCTGCTGATAGCGGCCAGGAAATGTATCTCTATCACGAGTTAGGAGATACCTACGCTATTGAGCAAAATGTGACATCTTCCACCTTAGTTCAATGGCTGAGATGGCTGAAACCAGAGTGAAGAACTATGTGCAGATGCTGAATTCCTGTCTGGGATCGCTCTAGTGCTGAAGCCATTATGGCTGACATCCCCGATGAGTTTCCCCAACAGACACACTGCCCGGAACCATTGCCACTAACTGAACTTGACCATTTGGTGCGATCGCCCACCCCTGCGCCTCAACCAAGGGAGAATCCATAGAATTCATAGCTGGCATCCCCAGAACAGGCATTGATGGAGACACGCCAGCTTCCTCCTCTAGCGTTGCCAGTTGCGCTGGAACTTCCTGACCTGCGAAGGGTTCCATGGGACTCGGGGGCAGGCTTCCCCGACCGCTGACGACA
>JALOOP010000510.1 GCA_025454315.1 Oculatellaceae cyanobacterium Prado106 | reverse complement strand
GAGATCTTGCACCTGTCTCATGAGTCATTGCCAGACTCGCCCGCGAATGAATTGCGGGCTAATCGACAAAACCCATTAAAATGGGTTGAAAAGCCTGTCTAGAGGGACATCCAGCCTCCGCAGTCTATTTTAATGGACTTTGATGAATAGCCCGTGATTCATCGACGGGCGGGCTGGAAACGAAGCCGTTCCAAGCACTTGAGATTCACTATCAGCGGCGGATTCTTGCAACTGGTGCAAGATCTGATTTATGTTTCTTGGCTATACGAAGAAGCTGATGATTAGAACGATCAGAAATCCTACGACTCCTAGAATGGTTTCGAGAACCGTCCAGGAACGCAGAGTGTTTTTCTCAGACAAGCCCAGGTAACGGCTCACGAGCCAAAAGCCAGAGTCGTTGACATGGGAAATAACGGTGGCTCCAGAGGCGATCGCAATGGTAATCAGAGCGATCGCAGGTGCCGAGTAAGTCCCAGCTTGCACCACAGGAGCGACCAGTCCGGCTGCGGTCACCATGGAAACCGTTGCAGAACCTTGAGAAACCCGCACTGCGACCGCGATCAAAAACGCCAGCACAATCACCGGCAGATTAAACCGAGCCATTGCATTGGCCAAGGCTTCACCCACACCCGTTGCCACCAGGGTTCGACCAAACACACCACCTGCACCCGTGACCAGAATAATTAGACCAACGGGTTCTAGCGACTTTGTGGCAATTTCCTGGATCTCACGGCGCGAATAGCCTCGCTGAATGCCTAGGAAATAGAACCCCAGCAGGGTGGCAATCAACAGCGCCGTGAACGGGTGTCCCAGAAATCCCAGAATCGTCCGAATACCGCTGCCCTCTGGGAACAGCACCCCGGAAGCCGTGTTGAGCAGAATTAACACCAAAGGAATGGCAATCAGCGCAACGACTAACCCAAAGTTGGGCAGTCCCGTGGCTCTGGGATGGTCGGTAATTAGTGCTTCCTTCTGGGCAACGCCTCCTTGAGCCGCGTGCAGGGGCGGTTGTTGCATGGCGCGGTTGGGTTCGGCGATCGCATCATCACCATCATTTCCCACCGCAGACACGCCGTAGTTTTCAATCATCATATATTCAGGGACTTTGGCATGGATTTGGTCAGAGATATAGCCGCCAAACATAATGCCCCCGAGAATCATCGCTGGCAATCCTGCGATAATTCCAAACAAAATCACCCAGCCTAAATCCGCGCCCAGCAGTGCCGCCACTGCCACAGGCCCTGGCGTCGGCGGAATAAAACTATGGCCTACCGCTAATCCAGCCGCGAGAGGCATGGCATAAAATAAGAGCGATCGCCCCGTCCGCTGCGCCAGTGAATAAACCAGCGGAATTAAAATAATGAGTCCGACATCAAAAAAGACCGGAATCGAGACAATTAATCCCGTCAGTCCTAATGCCCAAGGGGCGCGCTTTTCGCCAAATCGTCCGACCAAAGTCTGAGCCAGTTGCTCCGCTCCGCCGCTGACCCGCAGCATTTCACCCAACATGGTGCCAATGCCCACCACAATGGCAATAAAGCCCAGCGTATTGCCCATCCCTTCCTGGATGGTTTGGGCGACTTCATTGAGGGGAATACCGCCTGCGATCGCCACAAATAAACTGGCAATAATGAGCGCCAAAAATGCCTGTAAGCGAAACTGAATGACCAGCACTAGCAACAGCGCAATACCCAGTGCTGCAATGAAAATCAACATACCTGGAGACATATTTACCCCACCATGCTCTAACGAATGTATCCATTGTTAGAAACTCAGGGTCGAGTGACATCATTCTGAGTGGAGAGCTAGCGGCATGGGAGCGTGAAGAATTGTTTTGATGGGGATCGGGGAGTGGGAAGTAGCTTTAGATACAGTCTCTCTCCCGATTGGAGGATGAAAGCGATCGCAAAAAGTCTTAGATTGAGCCTGGGGTCAGCAGCATCTGCTGCTATCTATTCATCCCGGTAATGCAATTCTGAATTTAATTAACCCGCACAGAGAAGAAACGATGAAACAACAATCCTTAGTTCGTCAACTTGTCAGTCAATTTGCAGCTCTCATGGGTGTTACCGGAATTTGTTCTGTCCTATCTCTTCCGGTGCTGGCACAAACAGAACCATCGCCTGGTTTAACAACCCAACCCGGCACTACGACGCAGCCCGGTACCCTAACGCAGCCCGGTACTCTAACACAGCCCGGTACCACAACTCAACCGGATACTACAACCCAGCCCGGTACGACAACGCCTGGTACTGGAACATTGGATACGAGCGATCGCAATCTTACCGATCTCTTGCAGCAGGTATCTACCGCTGGTTCCTTCACCACATTGGCTCAAGCGGTTGAGGCCGCAGGTTTAACGGAAACTTTGCGTTCTGAGGGTGGAGAATTTACCATTCTGGCACCCACTGATGCCGCCTTTGCCGCGTTACCCCAGGACAAGTTACAGCGACTCCTGCAGCCTGAAAATCGGCAACTGCTTCAGCGAGTGCTGGCGTACCATGTCATTCCAGGATCTGTCACGGCCAACCAACTGCAAACGGGAGCCTTGAGCACTCTGGGCGGCGGCGTTGCGGTTCGTGTGACGCCAGAACGAGTGGTGATTAACAATGCAAGTGTGGTTCAAGCCGATATTCCCGCTGAGAACGGTGTGGTTCATGCAGTCAGTCAGGTGCTGATGCCGAGAGAACTACGGGATCAAATTCTGGCACTATAGTGTCTGAAGGAAATCAAAACTTCATCAGAACTGCGTAAGGAGGAGGATGCGGCGATGCCGCATCCTCCTCCTTACGATTAAAGTAACCAGCCATTCATATAGATGATTGCACTGCCTATTCCTTACCCTTGCTTTTAACACTCCTCTTCCTGTTCAACCTGGCTAATATAGGCTTTGGCTAAGTTGACTACCAGATCTTCATAGCGATTGCCCTCGATTCTGGTCATCATTCGATGTCGAATTTTATAGCGTTTGTCGAAGGAGTAATACCAAGATTGGGGTTGATAGCGGACGGCAGATTGGAAAAATTGCTGTTGCTTTTGACGACTGGTCACTTGGTCGGCCTCACTGCACACCATCAGCATGGGTGGTGCTGGACGACGATGGACTTGCTTGAAGCAGCGATCGCGCATCTTCAAAAAGAGTTTCAGCGCCGGTAACCGGAATCCCTTGTAGCCAAAATTACCGGATGCATTTTTGTTGAACCACTCAAAATAGATCGGTAGATGTTTAATCAGTTCATCTACCCAGCCAAACCGAGCGCCCATGAAAGGCGCAAAGAGGAGCGCCCGATCTACCAAATGAGGATAGTTCAGCGCTGACCAAGCTGCCAGTGTGCCCCCGGTCGAAAGGCCACCGACTACGAGGCGATCGCCCAGCATCTTGGCAATCCCCACCCATTCCGCAACCGCTCTTTGGTAAACTGCGGGGTCGGTGGGTAGCGGGGGCGGTTGTCGCCAATTCCAATCGCCAGCTTGACCATGACCCGGTAGCCGAGGAATCAAGACATTGTAGCCCGCGTCATAGCAAGCTTTAGCCAGGGGTTCAAACTGGTAAGGGCCTGCTGTAAACCCATGAAAAAACAGACAAACCACCTCAGTCGGGCGATTGTGAAAATAGAACCTGGAACGGCACTGAGCGTTGCGTAGGGGCAACATCTCTTCCTCTTGCTTGGCCTGCTCTAAGATTGCAGCCGTGGCTAATGTGTAATTCACCATGACCCGAAATTCCCCACCCATGATGCGACAAAGTTTGCAATGTGGCTGAATTGGGCGATGCTTAATCCAGGAACGGGCTTGAGTGTAGCGACACAGCCGCTACAGGCAAATCCATCTCATCAATCATCAACCCCGCTAAATTAGAGCTTGACAAGGAAGACTCAAGTGGCCTCGAAACTCCTCGTCAACACTCAAAATTGCATAGTGAACCAGTTATGTAATGAACCAGTTGCATAACGAACCAGTTGTCAAATCAACGCTGTTCTCTTAAGGCTAACCATTTCAAGAACTGCAAGGCAGGTACCCCAGACAGATTTCGACTCCCACCCATTGAAGTAGAGTCCCCAAGCACCGATGCCCTAGACGCTAAATTCGAGAAATAGCATTCCCTAAATGGTGGGCGATCGTACAGTGGGGAGGGGGAAAAGGGAAGGGGAAAAGGAAAAGGGGAAGGGGAAAAGGGGAAAGGGAAAAGGGGAAGGGGAAAAGGGGAAAGGGGTTGACTGACAAAACTCTTGGATCTGTCGAAAACTTGTAGGTTGGGCGGAGCAGCGCGCAACCCAACACTCCACTAGAATGCTTGGATTGAATTCGATGATCCAAGCATTGACGCAGGATTTACGGCTGTGAGGTTGCGCTACGCTCCACCCAACCTACAGTAAAAGGTGCGTCAGGCAGGCAGTTCGAGGTGTCTTCGAGGAGTTTTATGGAGTTCACCAATGAGCAATCTTGGAAGATTCGTTGAATTCAAAGTCCCCCAAAGTTGGTAGGGCTGATTCATTCTCAGAAGAGGAAATCTAAACTAGAAGAAGAAGCGTTCAGGTCAAAACGATGACTTTGATAGAAGCCCTGAAAACTTTTCCTGACCACCGTTCCGGCTCCGGACGCCGTTATCCGCCGTTATCCTTTGTGGGTCTTTTTACTGCTGGTCATTCTTGGCACGATGAGTGGTTATCACGGCTTTCGCGGCTTGGCTCGGTTCATGCACCGCCACCAAGAGCATCTCGCTCCTCGCTTAGGCTTGCCCCGAGCCGCACTGCCAAGTTATTCCACGATTCGCCGAATGCTCAATCAAACTGACTTTCAGGCCGTGGCCAAAGCCTTCAACGAGTGGGCAAAAGCGGCAGGATTGTGGCAAGCCGGGAATGATTGCGCTGTTGATGGCAAAGGACTCAGCAATACCGTCAGTGATCCGTTCACAGCAGGGCAAAACTGATGCGCTGCATGCTCAAAAAAAACAGTTGAGCTCATCATTGACCAAGGAAATGACTATGTGATTCAAATCAAAGCAAACCAGAAGAATCTGTTTGAACGCTTGCAGCAACTGGCTCAAAGCGACCTGTTGAGTCTCGCTCTCGATGTTGAACGGACTCGGACGCGAGAAACCCAGCGGATAGCGACGGGGTTTGAATTGAGCGATGAGATCAAGCGGGTGTGGCCTGGTGCCCAATTCGGGGTGGAAGTGATTCGTCGGGGGACTCGCAAGGGCAAGCCTCATGAGAAGGTGCATTACTACCTCACCAGTTGGAGGGAAGTTTCCGCCACGCAAATGCAGGCTCGGATTCGCGCGCATTGGGCCATTGAGAATCCGCTGCACTGGGTCAAGGATGTGGTTTTAGGAGAAGATGACAGTTCCATCTGTAGCCGTCCGGCTGCCATCCTCATGGGGTTTATTCGGAACCTGGCCATTACCTTATTTCGTCGCGACGGAAACTGGAGTATTACAGCGGCAATTGACCGATTAAGCAATGACCTAGAAGCGTTGTTACGCATGGTGGAATTTGCCTCTGGATAGAATGAATCAGCCCTACC
>JALOOP010000509.1 GCA_025454315.1 Oculatellaceae cyanobacterium Prado106 | reverse complement strand
CACAGCAATTCCAGCAGGTTGAAATTCTGGATTGCCATCCACATTGACCAGCAGTCCGCTTGAGTTGTATTGCAGAGACTGGAAAATGTCAATGATGCGAGTCTGGTAGCCCTGCTTGATCGCTTCATCCGTCCACTTCAGGAGATACATCTTCCAGATGGGGCTGTAGTCCAGGTTGTTTTCCGGAATGCCGCCCAAGATGTTGATGGGGCCACGACCATCTTTCAACGCACTGTTCAACCCTTGACGGTTGGGATTGCCATCGCCCATGGGGCCATTGGTGACCACAAAAATCCGTTCCACGCCACTACCGATCGCTGCATCTGGCAAATTGAACCCTTGCTGATCGTAAACGGGCGTGAGGGTAGCTTCTTCCAGGGAGGCGGCGATGGGATTATTGGCATCCATACTGAGATAGAGAACGGGCTTGGCAAAGGAGTAGCCCAAGGTCATTCGCAGCGTCACGGTGCCATTTTGGGGACAGATTGCCGTCACTTTGTCATGCACGACACTGTGATCCGCATTGCCGTTACAGTATTGATTCAACGTGGCTTCATCGGCACCAAAGGCGACAACGGGCGCGTTGTAAATCACATTGCTGTTGCCGTTCGTGGTTTTGAACAGCGGTGAGTAGAAATCATCTCCCACCGAACCCGGTTGCATTTGTTGGGGCGGGAAGTAGTTGGGGGCATCTCCCGGCGTAACGCTAAGTTCGGGCGAAAAATCTACATTGCCCCGCTCAAAGACAACCACGCCATCGGATTGGATTGTGGCCTTGCGTACACCCCGATCGAGGTCGGTGAAAATCATTTTTGGAGCATAGTTCACGCCCAATAGTTCAGAGATGCCGCGATCGCTCGTATCCGTCACGATATACCAAACGGTCTCTCCCGTTTTCATCTTGCCCTTCTTCAGAGGCAGGGTCGCGGTTCCGGCCTCCATGTCAATCCGAGCGGATCGCAAAAAGACATGAGGGCCTAAACCATCGGGTAAGACATCCGAAGGGGCTGGCTCTGAGACAATTTGCGGAATGTCTCTGCCAATCCAGGCCGGGGCAGGCCGATCTTCGCTGCCGGGAGTGCCCAACATACTCCCCCAATTAACCACTTGTGCACTGGCAGCTCCTGCACCGATCGCCGCCAGCAAGAGCCCACCCAACAATCCTTTAGTCCGATTATTCCAATACCTTGCCATAAGAACCTCCTTGTGAAATTGGCGATAGGTTTAGTGTGTAGCACTTTCGATGAACTTAGCGTAGGGGATTTGGATCGGGCTGTGGTTAAAGTTAAAGATAAAGTTAGAGGCGAATAAAATTTTTTAGTTCCGGTCTCTTTCAGATCAGGCTTAACTTTGTCCTTAAGTTAAATCCAGCGGTGGGCGATCGGATGGATAATCTGGGGTAGCTAATTCTTTTGCATAAAGTTGTCCTAATTTTGTCTAAAATTCCACTTCTTTACTTAGTGCTGTATGAATACTGTGAATCCACAGCAATATCCACAACAGTATAGTTATCTCTTCCTCGTTGTCGATGACCATGAGGCTATCCTAAAAGGCACCCTCCCCGCGCTCAAATCCCAGTATCCGGCTGCAAAAATTCTCACCGCCAAAGATCGACAAACCGCCGAACAACTCCTCAGTCAACTTTCTCCCGATCTGGTGCTGATTGACCTAAGCTTGCCAAAACAACCGGGAATGCCAGCCAGTTCCGAGGTTGGGATTCAATGGTTGGAGTCAATCATGCGGAGTTGTACTCCCCCAAAGCCAAATATCCTCGTCCTTAGCACCAATATCAAACCCCTCGTTAGACTAACCGCCATGATTAATACCTATGAAGGAGGCTTTGCCGCCATGGACAAAACTCGCTCTATCCAGGAAATGCTGAGGCTCACCGAGTTAGCGCTACGGGGTTCAATCTCCTTGCCATTGGAGGTGCGATCGCGCCCCGAATTTGACAGTAAATGGATCGAAGTACTAATCCTCAAATTCCAAGAAGGACTCTCCGATCGAGCAATCCGCGATCGCATGGGCATCGCCGAACGAACCCTCCGCAACTACTGGATTCGCATCCAAGATGCCTTCGAGATCCCAGACGATCCAGACATTGATATCCGAATCTACATCGAACTCGAAGCCCGCAGAGCAGGTTTAATCAACTAGCAAGTGAAAAGGCGAAAGGGGAAAGGGGAAAGGGGAAAGGCGAAAGGCGAAAGGCGAAAGGCGAAAGGCGAAAGGCGAAGAGTTCCTTCGCGCAGAGTCACAGAGCTGCAGAGGAGTTCCCACCTATCCACCCATCCACCCATCCACCCATCCACCCCCATGGCTCCTCCCTGGCAAACCATTCGACAGCGAGTACAGGTTCTTCGAGAAGTGATCCTGCCGGGTAGTCTTGTGATTGCTCTGGTTCTCTTGATGCGGCTGATAGGCTGGCTTCAAATTCATGAGTGGATGCTACTGGATAGCTTTTCACGACTGTGTCCAGTTCAACCTCGCCAGACCGATGTGGTTCTGATCGGCATTGATGAAACCGATCTTGAGCAGGTGGGCTCTCGTTTTAGACCTAAAAGCGCCCCTCCCCGATCTGCTCTATCAAGTGTACAATCACACCCGTGGGGAAGACTTACCTGGATTTGAGGCCGTTCGGACTTTCATTCCGCCCAATTTTGAGAGTCTGCGATTCAGTTGTCACAGTCTGACCGACAAGCGTGGACTCTGCCTATTTTTGCATGAAGCGTTATTTAATGTGGGAAAACACGCGATTTATGCCACGCGATTGAACGTGATTTGTTCTGCTGAAGGAAGATGGTATCGCTTACAAATCATTGACAATGGCCCTGGAATAGATCTAGATACTCTACGAGAAGGACAAGGGACTCGTCAGGCTAGAACGATCGCCCATCAGATCCGGGGACGCTTCGATCGCTACAACGATCCATCCCAAGGAACGATCTGTGAATTAACCTGGAGAAAGCGACGGAAATCGTAGGGTAATCTAATCGGGGTAGGCGCGATCTTCGGCACATGAGACATCGATTCATTCAGATATTCGCAATTCTCCTTTTGTGCTTAATTCAGCCTGCCTGCTCTGTTTTGTCCCATATGTCTATCGCTGAGAGGCCATCAAGAATGGATGCTGGAAATACTTTAAGTACTGCCAAGTCAGTGCGCCTATTCCCCAAAACGAGAACCTTTCAAGAAACAATTGGGGGGCGCGATCGCCAAGATTTTTTCCGCTTCAATGTCAGGGCACAAAGCAACATCAACGCCAGGATCAACGGCGCAGGCTCTCTTACCCTCTTGACTCAGGATGGGACGGCGATCGGGCAGTCGGGGGACGATCGCATCCGCCAAACCCTCGCTCCTGGAACCTACTGGATACGGGTATCCTCTACAACCAGACAGGAAAGCGAATATCGACTGAGAATGAACGCGGCATGGCTTCAGTCGAATGTGTTGATGATTGTTGCCGATGATTTTGGTATTGACACCAGTCCGCTCTACAACACCGGATCACGAAAGCCAAACATGCCCACGCTCCGTTCTCTAGCAGGTAACGGAATCGTCTACGATAACGCCTGGGTGTATCCCGTTTGTACCCCGACAAGAGCTAGTATCTTTATGGGCAAGCACGGGTTCCGCACCAATGTGGGGGGAGTCGATGATCTGCTTTCCCCGCAAGAACCTAATATTTTCAGAGCCGTCAGCAACGCCTCAACTCCCTACAGCACAGCGGTCGTCGGCAAATGGCATGTCTCGGGTTCCAATCCTGATCCCAATACGCCATCCCAATTTGGGGTGCAGTATTATTCAGGGTTTCTCAGCGGTGGAGGCGTGGAGGATTACTCCAACTGGAACGGGGTTGAACAAGGTCGTCGATTCAACAGTCGCACCTATGCCACCACAGAATTTACCAGCAAAGCCATCAACTGGATCGATCGCCAGCAGCAACCCTGGTTCCTCTCGTTGACCTACAATGCACCCCATACTCCTTTCCACAAACCACCCAATAACCTGATTAGTCGGCGATCGCGTCAACTCTCCGGCACCGAGCAAGACATCCGCCAAAATCCCCAGCCCTACTACTTTGCAGCGGCAGAAGCAATGGATGCGGAAATCGGACGACTGCTCAAAAGTATGCCAAGCCAGACGCGCAACAATACCGTGGTGATGTTCATTGGAGACAATGGCACTCCCCGACGAGTCGTGCAATCTCCCTTCGGCTTCGATAGCGCCAAGGGCACCGTCAAAGAAGGCGGGGTAAGAGTGCCGCTGATTGTCTCAGGGGCTGGCGTTACCCGGAGAAATCAGCGAGAAGATGCTTTAGTCACGGGTAGCGATCTCTTTGCCACCATCTCGGATATCACAGGCGCAGGTGCCACAACCGGAGTCGATAGCTTGAGTCTGAGGGATTCCTTCACTAACCCAGCGTTCGCAGGGCGTAACTTTGCCTACACTGAATTTTTTACCGATCGCGTTCGAGGGGGCGGTCGTAGAGGGGGTGGCGGCAATGATGACGATGGAGTATCAGGGCCAACCAATCTTTGGACAATTCGCGATCGGCAATAGGAAGTATGCGGCAACTTGGAGCGAAGAAACGTCAGAAATCCCAAGCGTTAGGCGGAGGCGGGGAAACCCCATTCGTCTATACGATGGGGTAGTTCATTGAAGATTCTATGTTTAATTTCTCAGATTCAAATGCCGTAGAGAAACTGGGGATGGGAGCGATCGCCACTCCATCCCCTAAATCTTTGAATTGGAAAATGCTGAGAGTAGTGAAGGGGCGATCGCTAAGCAACCCCTGAGACAGCATTTTGGACGGCTTGACGAGCAAACTTCGCCAACTCTGCGTTGAAGTTCTCTGGATTATCCCAGTGCGGCGCATGTGCCCCTCTGGGATAGCTAATGTACTGGGCATCAGGCCGGACGGCTTTCAGTTGTTCAGCGGCAGCAGGTAGGACAATTTGATCATCTGCCGCGTGAACCATCAGAATGGGTGCATTCAGGTTTTGGTAGAGCGGCAGGTAATCTTCATCGCGCATGATGATGGTGCCTCTGGCCACCAGGGGCATCAGCATACTGTTGGCCAGAATGATGTCTTTAGTGTCCTGATTGAAGGGATCGGTGGCCAGATGGCTGTTGAGGAAATTCCAGGCTCCAATCTGAGTGAAAAGATCTTCTGAAAAGATGCCCTGACTGGTGGGATGTGCCAGCGCTGCCCCGACCTGTGAGGCAAAGAACGAGGGACCCAGCTTATTGGCCGCTGCTACCAGCACCAGCCCAATGATGTTGCTGTCGCCGTACTTGGTGAGGTAGTCTCCCACCAGCGCCCCGCTCATCGACCAGCCTACCAGAATGAATTTTTTCAGGTTCAGTTGAGTGGCGATCGCCTGAATATCATCCGCAAATACATCGCGACTGTTATAGCCATCCGGTGTCAACGGCTTATCCGATTCACCATGTCCCCGATGGTCAAAGGTAATCATCCGGAACTCATGGGCTAGTTCACTGGTGACCTGGGGCAACCAGGCCAGATGGCTAGTGCCGTAAGCATGGGCAAACAACATCACTGTGCCGTTTGGATTGCCCCATTCTTGAACGGAGAGCGTCACACCTTGAGCGCCTGTGACTTTGTGACGAGTGCGAATTTCAACGGGATTGGAAAGATTAGCTGAAAACATACAATTCTCCTTTGAGAAAACAAGTTTGGTCGGAAATGCAAGGTGAAAAGCTGGAGATTATGCGTTGATCAAACAACACCCTATCAACGCACAATTCTCACTCAGTTTTTTGTGACATGATTCTCAACTAATAATCTGTTAAGGGGGGATTGATGGGATGGATTTGGATGTGACGACTGCGCCGCCCTATACCAATCCATCCCTGGATGAAGCAACGACTGTTAAGGAAGCTGGGTTTTCCCCAATTGTTGATACCAGGTCACGCTGTCCCAGAATGCCGTCATTCTGCTCATGTGTCCAGCCTCATTGACCGCCAAAATGAAGAGATGGCGTAGCCAATATTTCTTTCCCTGATTCGGGATGCCGAAAGCGTCTTTGACCTGAGTGCCGCCGATGTAAACATCGACAAAAACTGTGTTTTCAGCCGTGTCCTGCCAAACTTTCTGAACCTCATTGGTCAAATCTGGGAAGGCATCAATCAAAACGCGCCAACCATTGACTGCAAGCTGTTCGGGATTGGCACTCAAACCCATGGGAACATACTCGATGACGGCATCGGGGGCAAACAGGCTGACCATGCCATCAACATCCTGGGCACGGTAGCGATCGAACCATACGGATGCAACTTCTTTAGCGGACATGGCGGTTTGTGCTGACATTGGAGTAACTCCTAATTTTTAGAATGGAAGGAAAAGTGAACTTGCAGAGCCATGCGCTCCTGTGTTTTTTGGGGTTAAACGGAGACTGAGATTTTCCCCAGTTGCTCATTGGATTCCATGTAGCGATAGGCATCCCCAATGCGATCGAGCGTAAACCGCTGATCCGCAATGATCGGATGAAAAGCGCCGGACTGAAGTCGCTGATTGATATATTCCAGCCCTCTCCAGACTGGGGTTCACGCGGGGCTTCTTCTTCAATCTTGAGAACATCGGGATTCCCAAATTCGTAGAACTTGACAACTTTAGACATGGTTGAATGACCTCAATGAAAGATGGGTTGGTTTTAAGCGGAGGTAGAGCCAGTTGGCAAAGAGTCGGGTCAAGTGTGGCGTGATGACGTAGGTCATGAGCCATCCAAAACATATCAATGGGTATTCGGTTGCAGTGATGCTTTACCTTTTTTGAAAAACTGGGGAAACGTGTAGCGAACCAGGTGGATTCCAAGCAATAATTCTGTCACCACCAAAGCCGGAACATAGATCGTCAGAATGAGCCAGCCCATTGTCCCTACCAGGTTCTGATCGGTGATATGCAGGGCAAAGTTGGGGCCAGCATTGAGCGTGTCTGCGGTGCCTTCTAGGAAGAAAGCCCAGGCCCAGAACGTTGCCATGCCTCGGCAAATAAAGTGAAAGCGTGATGGGGGGTGCGAAGCACCCCCCATCACGCTTTCACTTTATTTAGTGCATTCTCTTTCATTGCCGAGGCAATAGTCGCCAACATCATGGCCATGAAATCCCCATAGGCAACCTGCTGCAAATAGCTATGGCTGAAGTGGAAAGGCTCTGGATTGAGAAAACTGGGAATCAAGGCAATTAAACCAATGTAGCGAAACAGATGAACCCCAGCCAGCAGGGTAAAGATGCGTTTGTGTCCACCTTGTTGCAGCCAGTTCCAATTGATCCAAAAGAGCATTGCCCAAGCCACGGTTCCTGCGACGATGCTGATATGTAAGAGTGTTGCGTTCATTGTGTTTCTCCTTCGTTAGATGTCAGTGGTTTTGTGATTGAATCCAGGACGAATCCTAGTTAGTGTCCGTTCTTCTAGCGCCGAGGGAGTTCTACCTAACCCTCGCTTGTCTTGAGTCAAATTGGGATGAAGTTAAGGGGGAAGTTAGGGCTGTATTGTTGACTAATCGGTAAACAATACAGCAAAAAAAAGAATCCTCTAACCTAAGCTTGAACGACTGCAAGAATGGATTGCGTCACAGCAGGTAACTCTGACTTGAGGAAGTCAGCGCGACTTGCGGCTAGGGTTCCATTGGCGGTAATCAGGAGCAGTTGCCGCAGGGCTTGAGCGGACAGGTCGCGCCGGAACACGCCTGATTTTTGCCCTTTGGCGATCGCCTTCTCCAGCAGTTGTCCCAGTCGCTCAAACTGCCATTCTAGAAGTTTGGCAATTTCAGCATCATGGGGAGCCATTTCGATCAGGCTATTGACCGCGAAACAGCCTTTGTTGTTGCCGGGAGTGGTGTCGGCGAGCATTTGGAGCCAATCGGCGATCGCTTGTTGTGGATCGGACTGAGTCAGCGCCTTGCGAGAGAAGCTGTAAACTCGGTCGAGGTAAGCTTGCAGGGCTTGGATGAAGAGCGATCGCTTGTCCCCAAAGGCTTTGTAAATGCTGCCTTTTTGCAGTCCGGTCACCTCCATCAGGTCGGCCAGGGAGGTGGCCTCGTAGCCGCGCTCCCAGAAGGCGTTGATGACGGCTTCTAGGACTTCTTCGGTATCAAACTCACGGAGACGAGCCATAGGATTTGCGCGGGGTTTTCTTGAACTGAATTCACTATAGCAATTAAAAACCAATTGGTAAACAATTTCCCAGAAAAAAGATTCAGCCTGTGGAATGGGCTACTCATCAGGAATTGGGATGCCTCTTTGCTTCAGAGCCATCAGAATGGCTTCGCTCAGCGCCTGGGCACCGGCTAGGGGGCGAACTTCGACTCGAAACTTGTCAATCTGGTTTCGTGAATTGACATGGAGAATGTCAACGCCTTCCAAGGGCTGGTTGGCGACATAGGCGTTCATTTACTGGTTGAATACGATGAAAAGACACCTATCTGCGATGTAGTAAAAGCGTTCAAGGGAAGAAGTTCCAAAATACTGAGAGAAGAGTTTCCCGACCTTCTGAAGCTGCCTTCGTTATGGACACGAAGCTATTTCTACGATACTTCCGGTAAAGTCAGCACCGCTAAAGTCATGTCTTACATTAACGATCCGCATCACGATAGACATTGACATTACTGGCGGTTAAAACCGCCCGTGTCGCTTTTCCACCCTGGTCTAAAGACGCGGGGCTACCAAGCTCCCGTGTGCAATCCCTCGTGTAGCAGATGAAAGCTCTGAGATAAGGCGCTATAAAGAGTCCAGTCCAAGAGTCTCACCCCGATGAAAACAGCATTCCTCATCCTAGGCGCACAGCGAAGCGGCACTTCGGTCACCAGTCATCTGTTATCTAAGCTCGGGGTTTGCTTTGGCAATCCCGAGCATTTCCTGCAAGATAACCATAACCCCAACTTCTTTGAACTCAAGTGGGTCAACCAGTACAACGATCGCATCCTCCAAACGATCGGCCACCGATACACCGATGCCTTTTTCCCGCTAGAAACCGACTATGAGGGCGATTCTCTTTCAGAGACACTTCATGAACGCATCCTCACCCTGGAACAAACCTTGGGCGATCGCATCCAGCAGGAATGGCCGAACGAACCCATCATCGGCATCAAAGATCCACGATTTTCGCTGACCTTTCCAGTGTGGCAACGAGTGTTGTCCCATCTGGGCTATCGCTTCAACATTGTTCTGGTCTTCCGCCATCCCAGCGACTTTCTGCGCTCCAACCAGAAATTGTTTCACAACTGGGAAGGCTGGACAGTGGAACGGCATCTCCACTTTTGGCTACGGCTGACGCTAGCGGGCATCTATTTCACCCGTGATTATCCGGTCTGCTGGGTGGATTATGACCAGGTCATGACCCATCCCTTAGAAGTTGCCCAGGGTTTAGCTGACCGCTTCAACCTGGATCACCAACTCGCCGATCAGGCGGCTGCGGTCGTCGATCGCACCTACCAGCACCACCGGCAGTCCAGCCCAACCGGGTATCCCCTGTTCGATCGCGCCTACCAGTCCCTAAAGTCTCACCACCTCTCATCCGCCGACTACCTCAGCTACCGTCTCTCGATGCTCCAGCCCGCAATGCCCGACCCTGATGCCCGACCCTGATACTTCAGCCGACGCGAATTCGCTCATCATGGGTCAGCCAAGCGACACAAGCAATCAGAATAGCTTGCAGGGGCAGACGCAACCATAGTAAAGGCGGGTCATGGGGCAACCCCGACGCAACAAAATGAGTCGCCTGATACCAACTGGTTGGAAACACTACACCATAAAACGCAATCAACACCCAAGCTGCGACCCGACTGGTGGGCGGATACAGGATTCCGGCTCCCGCCAGAATCTCAACCAACCCACTGCCATACACCCAAGCGAACGGATGCGACAATCCATCCGGCACAATCTGGGTAAACGGTTCTGGATTGATGAAGTGCAGCACACCAATAATGATCATGCCAATGGAGAGCATGATTCGTAAGTTTGCCTTGATTCCGTAGATGAATTTGGAAGAGAGCATAGCCGTAAGAGGGGGCGTAAGTTGGGTTGGCAACACTAACAAAAATTAACATTGAGTGCTATCTTAATTCTCTGAAGCATTAATTCCCAAGCCTCTTTGGAGAGATTCAAAGGCCACCTTGGTGTTCAGAATCGCCCTTGCGACAGAGGTTCTAGAGAAGGGCGATCGCTGAAAGTGTTGACAACCCTACTTCCGTATTTTTGGGTGGAAAAGGAATCTCATGAAATTAGTCCATGCTCGTCGGCTTTCCGCAAAGGCCATCCGCAAAAGAGGGAAGCAAAGTACCACTGCAATCGATAGTCCTGCCTCACTCAAAGGGTTGATATCAGCATTGACCATCATGACCTTGTGGTTCATCAGTCTATCCATTCTGCTATGGATTGATGTGTCTCAGATGCCGACATGGGGTGTGATCGCTGCCGTTTTTTTTCAAGCTTTTTTATATACCGGTCTTTTTATTAATGCTCACGATGCCATTCACGGTTCCCTTTTTCCTGGAAATCTTCGGTTAAATCACTTCCTAGGAGCCGTCTCGGTCTTTTTGTATGTGTTTCTACCCTACAAAAAGATGCTCAAAAACCATCATCGTCACCATCGCAACCCAGCCACCTCGGTCGATCCAGACTTCCATCGGGGCTGGAACAAAAACATTCTGCTCTGGTATCTGGGCTTTATGTTCCGATATTTCACCTGGAAGCAGTTCCTCATGGCGGCCAGTCTCTACAATATCGCCCACCTCCTGCTCCACTTCCCAGAACCCAATCTCACCTACTTCTGGATCATTCCACCACTGCTCAGTTCGGTGCAGTTGTTCTACTTTGGCACCTACCTGCCGCACCGAGAAACCGCAGCAGGCTATACCAATGACCACCATCGTGCCCGTAGCTGTTCGTTGCCGCCCTTCCTGTCCTTTCTAACCTGCTATCACTTTGGATACCACGAGGAGCATCATGCT
>JALOOP010000508.1 GCA_025454315.1 Oculatellaceae cyanobacterium Prado106 | reverse complement strand
GATGATCAAAGATTTCAATTTAGACCGTGAAAGCATGGATGCCGATCATTGCAAATTCGTCAGTATCTCTTGATACATTCCGAATTTGGAATTGCTGGTGAACTGTCGTGATTCCAGCAAACCCCATCCTTTCCCCAACCTATCCCCCACCCGAAATCCTGGCTTACATGGAGCGACAAGCCGAACAGTATGAAAAGATGCGATCGCACCTGATCGAACAATACCTGAACCAATACATCTGGTTTGAAGATGGACAAGTTCTGGACTCCGACCCTGACCATGCCACTCTGGTGCTGCGAATCTATGGAGAGGATGGGCCTCGTCCGCTCTTTGTGAAGCGGGTGGTTCCAACTGAACTGGAGTTGAGGGTGCGATCGCCCTTTCCAGAAACCGTATATTAATGGCAAGGAAACATCGCCGGACTTTTCGACCATCCCCGCCCCAAACCTGATTGCAAGCGCTTCAGATCTAACGCGACCAATCCTCTGTTCTCAGCCCAGCGCCGCGCTAAAATTGCGCGCCCAGCGCCAGTCCCTCGTTGAATCAGGCTGAGATGATCGGTATCTAACAAATACATCTCGCCTAAATCTCTTCAATCATCTCTTCAAGGCTATCTTGCTGAGAAACGCGCCATTCACGCCCCAATCGTTCCATCTCATCAAATTCAGGACAATTGGCAAACGACCCAAAAACCGAGTCCCATCCCGAAACTTGAGTCTGTTTCCCTTGCAAAACCATCTGTTTCCCTTGCAAAACCATCTGCTTAAGCTGCAACAACTCCGCTTCCAGAGCCGTGATGCGCTCCTCAAGATGTTGAGTTCGGTCTTCAAGGGGTTGAGGTGTCATAACCACTGTCACCAGGTTCAAGATTCAATACTATTATACTTTTGAAGCCCCTAACCCCGACCTTGGTTTATGATCCGATCCAAGAGGTCATTGTCCAATGGAAAAACTAAATCATTACCGACAAGCCATTGAAACACTGCTGCTTTCCTTTGACCCATCCCCCTCAACAGACCCTGATTTAGAAACTCAGGTGATTGGCGATCGCTTCAGGCATTTATTCTTACTCGTCTTTTAAATCTTCCAGAAGCCCCATCAAATCTCTCGAACCTTGCAAAACACGCAAAACTTCCAGGGTTGTTTCCTGTAATCGATAAAAAATCAAATAATCCTCAAAGTCCTTGATGCGCCACTGTCTTACTTCCCCCAACTCTGCACTGACCCAACGCGGTACCTTTCCAATCTCGGCATCTTGGCTAACTGTGCAAAGGTCGTTTCTGCCGCAGCCAAAAAAGCGATCGCCCGATCGGCATCCCGTTCACGAATCAAATACTCAGCTTGCGCCCTCAAGTCCTGCACCGCCCGATTTTTGATAATCAATCGATAATTCATGTTGCCGAATCTTCCGAATCCTCAAACGCGCCTTGCCCCAGCACTGAGTTCCGCATCTGCTGCCAAAACTCAGGGGTGACCTCCTGCCCCTCAGACTCGATGCCCTCCATCAACATTGCCTCTAGTTGCTCCTGCGCTCTCCGCTGCCGATCTTGCTGTACCAGCGCCAAAAAGTACTCAGCCGCAGTTTCATAACCCCCGATCGCAACTTGCTCTAAAACATAATTCTGAACTTCTTCAGGAAGGAGAATGTTAACTTGCATAAGCTTTCCAACGCGGCTAAGTTTCATTTTATCGTGGAGTACTGTACCTGAGATCGGAAATCATGACAACGCCCCCTCCTCCTACTGAAACTCCATTCCCCCTAAGCTGGAATGTCACGATGGCTCAGTCTTTGAAGTCCCCCAATTTCCAGCCCTCGGACAAACCTCTGAGAACTACAGAATAGTGGGGTTCGATTTACCTTCTAACGCAGACACAGATGAGATACTGGGCATCAACTTGATGAGAAGTTGTGGTGCTGTCATCGACATCCAAAAAGCAATCATTACCCGTTTTTGATATTAAAATCGATGCGATCGCCCCTCCAACAACACCCAAACCCCTGCTCTCTCTCCAAAAAAGACAACGATCAACATTTTTAACGTTAAAAATCGACGCGATCGCCCTTTCACCCATACAAAAAACCTCGATTTGTATACAAAAAGCCTTGATTAATATACAAAACATATGGTGATCAATATTTTTAATATTGACCGTTTATGCGATCGCCCTTTCACCCATACAAAAAACCTCGATTTGTATACAAAACATATGGCGATCAATATTTTTAATATTGACCGTTTATCGTTTATGCGATCGCCCTTTCACCCATACAAAAAACCTCGATTTGTATACAAAACATATGGCGATCAATACTTTTGAGGTTAAAAATCGATGCGATCGCCCTTTCAAATGAAGCAACGCCATGAGACTTCTAGATATCGTTGCCCTAACCCAAGACTTACCCCAGCAAAACCTGCATCGAGGTCAAATCGGCACCATCATCGAAGTTTATCAACCAAAAGTCTTCGAGGTCGAGTTTGTTGATCTCCAAGGAAAAACCTACGCCGTGGAAACCTTAAACGCCCAGGATTTAATGCAGCTTCACCATCAAGCGTTTCCTGAATGGACATCGTGAATCATTGAAAACTAAGGGGTAAGAAAGAAAATAAAATCCCGGTTGTTGGGAGGGTTCCTCCCAACAACCGGGATTTTATTAATCACTGAAATAACGATCCGAACCGCCCCCCAACCCCCAACTTTGGGGGAGCCGAACCTTCAAAGTCCCCCAAAGTTGGGGGATTTAGGGGGCGGTTCGCCAAGGGCTTGGGCTTATTTCAGTGACATTGATCCACAGATCCCTAATCATCGATCACCGCCGTGCGATCGAGCAGCAGCAGATTTCTAAGCTGATCCGTATCCAACTCCGTCAGCCAATTTTCGCCAGCGCCCACCACCTGCTCTGAAAGGGCTTTTTTACTTTCAATCAACTCATGGATGCGCTCCTCCAGAGTGCCTGTGCAGACGAACTTATGCACCTGGACATTTCGCATTTGGCCAATCCGAAAAACGCGATCGGTCGCCTGGTTTTCCACCGCCGGATTCCACCAGCGATCGAAGTGAAACACATGGTTGGCACGAGTCAGGTTCAGCCCCACACCGCCCGCCTTCAACGACAGAATAAAAATCCGGGGAGCCTGGGGATCGTTCTGGAAGCGATCGACCATATCCTCCCGTTGTTTCTTTGAACTGCCGCCGTAGAGAAACAGGACTTCTCGGCCAAATCGCTGTTGCAAATAGGCTTGCAGGTGTTTACCCCACTCGGCAAACTGAGTGAAGATCAGCGATCGCTCCGCCTGACTATCCCGCAGCGAATCCCCCTCCGCCAACACCTCTTCCAGCATTTCCTCCAGCCGCTGAAGTTTACCCGACTGCTGGCTCAAACTAGCTCCATTTTCCTCGCTTTTGTCCTTCAGCAGCGTCGGATGATTACACACCTGCTTCAGCCGTACCAACAGCGCCAAAATTAACCCATGCCGCTGAATTCCTTCCGCCGATTCAATGTCCACCAGCGATTGATCCACCAGCTTTTGGTACAGTGCGGCCTGCTGGGCGGTGAGGCCACAGAAGACGGTCATTTCCTGTTTGTCGGGTAGGTCTTGGATGATGGTGCGATCGGTTTTGAGACGACGCAGAATGAAGGGTTGAACGAGCGATCGCAGAGTTTTCAACGAATCCGTATCGCCATAGCGTTCAATGGGCACGGCAAATCGTCGTTGAAAGAAATTGCGCGGGCCGAGATAGCCCGGATTGAGAAAATCCATGATCGACCAGAGTTCGGAGAGGCGATTTTCGACTGGCGTTCCGGTCAATGCAATCCGATGCTGCGTCTCCAGTTGCCGCACCGCCTGGGACTGTTTGGACTCTGCGTTTTTAATATTCTGCGCTTCATCCAGGACGACACCTTGCCAGGACACCCCTTGCAAATCCTTGGCATCCCGATGAATCAGAGAATAGCTGGTGATGATCAGGTGTTTGTCCTGGACGGCTTTGGCGAAGGCTTTGCCCTGGGGACGGCGATCGCCATGATGCACCATCACCTGCAGGTCTGGCGCAAATCGCTTAACTTCCCGCTCCCAGTTGCCCAGCACGGAAGTCGGACAAACCAGCAGCGTCGGTTTCTCCAGCACCTCTTGCTCTTTGAGAAAGAGCATCAGGGCAATAAACTGGACGGTTTTGCCCAAGCCCATATCATCGGCCAAACAAGCGCCCAACCCCCAGCGTTCTAGAAAAGCCAGCCAGGATGCGCCTCGGACTTGGTAGGGACGCAGTTCGCCTTGGAAACTGGGAGGAATGGCGATCGCATCCACACTTTGATTGCCCGAAGTCAGGGTATTGATCAGTTCTTGCAGTGCGCCCGTAGCTTCAAAGCCTACAACCGGAAGCTTTTCCACCATTTGGGTATCGCCCGTACTGATGCGGAGTGCATCTTCCAGTGATAAGGCCATCTGATCCTTGCGGCTGGCAAAGAAAGTCTGTGCCGCTTTCACGTCTTGCTGTCGCAGTTCCACCCATTCGCCGTTGATTTCGACCAGGGGCGTATTGAGGGCAACCAGGCGATCGAATTCGGCCTTGGACAACCGCTGTCCGCCAATGGTCAACTCCCACTTAAAGTTGAGCAGACTTTGCAACCCCAAGCGCTGATTTTTCTTAGCAGAAGGCGTTTCCGCCTGCACCCGCAGCCCCAAGCGATTCGCCCAACCCTGCCCATTCGACAATCCCGGCGGCAGCACCACGCCAAAGCCACTGTCCTGCAACCGCCAAGCCACGCTCTTAAGAAATTCATAGACCTGCATCGGATTCAACCGAGAGGACTGGGGCTGCTGCACCTGCAAACTAGGTTCGAGTAAAGGATACAGCCGAGACGCTAACCCCAACCCAGCCAGCAGCGATTCCTGGGGCTGGTCAATCTGCCGTCCCATATATTCCAGCCGATCCACCGGATTCTGCCACACCGTCCGGGCTCCCACCAGAAAATCCGGGTCATCCACCGCCTGCAAAAAATACTCCAACCGCCAATCGCTCTGCCCCATAGCGGGAGGATTCAGATAAAAACAGGTGCGAAACGTGGCTCTCTGCTGAGTCAACTGCTGGTGCAGGGGAGCCGTCCATTGGGTGAGGGCATTGGCCAGTCGGTCACGCTTTCCCTCCTCTGCTTCTAAACTAGGCTGCGTCCCCAATGCCTGGAGCCATTCCCGCAGCGGCAAATCCTTGGGAAACGATGCGGTCGGCAGAGTCACCTGAGCCGCAACGCTGCAAATTTGATGGGCGATCGTGCTGTTGAGAAAGTCGAGCAGCAGAGGACGGGCAGAGGCAAGGGGCATTACCGCAGAATTAGTCCCTGAATTCGTTCCTAAATTCGTCCCTGAATTTGCCCCCGAATTGATTACAGGATTTATCCCTGAATCTGCTCCTGAATCTGTCTCCAAATTGATCCCTGAGTTGATTTCTGAATTATTTTCTGAATCAATTTCTGAATTATTTTCTGAATAAATTCCTGAATCAGTTTCTGAAGCTAATCCTGAATCTGACCTTGTATCAGACCTGGTATCAGACGCTGAAACCGCCAAAGAATTTATCTCTAAATCGGGCGTTGTAACTCTATAGGAGCGACAGGCAGGCGGCATATGTCGAGAGAACTGCTCCAATCTCGCCTGGTCGATCGCACTATCGAGCAGCACCCGCCAACTCACCCGATCGCCTTGAGGCTGGCGATCGAGAATCGGCAAAAACTTAGTTCGCGCCAGCAGATCCAGATGCCATCGAGCAATATGCGACCAGAATCGCAGATCCGCCCCCAGCCACGACACCTCATCCAGCACCGAAAGCGGCAGCGATTGCAAGAACGGGATCGCTTCAGCGGCGCTCATGCGAATGCCTTGTAGTTGCCAGGGAATCCGTTCAAGCGTAGCCTCATGATTAGATTTGGGAGCTTCGTCCGATGATTCTCCTGCTGCGGCCTGGAGAATTTCTTCGGAAATACCTGCGGCTTCGGAGAGTTGGGGAATGAGGGCGATCGCACCCTCTGCTGAACTCACTGCCGAACTAAAGCGATAGGTCGGCATAGCCATGACCAGCGGCTGCCAACAGGCCGAAGCTTGGGTAACCGGGGCGGGATCGCTAGCTTTTTTGCGGCGACTGGTTCCAGCCGCGACCAACTCCTGGAGTGGAAAGGCCACAACCGACCATTGAATGGCTTGGGACTGATGGAGCGATCGCAATAACTCCCGCAATTCCATCTCCGTCATCGCAAAAGGCTGCGGCAAAGGAGCTGATGAGTTGTCTGGAACCTCAATGGGATCAATTCTGCGCCAGGTTTCCCCCCAAAGGAAAAAATAGCCCTCGGGTTCTGCCAACTGCTCTACAGTTCCAGATGCTGCCCCTGTTGCGGTAATCCAACTGCCGTGTAAAATTGCCATGCAAACGTTAATCCTTCATTACAGGAAATTGCAATCGGAGATGCGATTTTTCCAGCTTTGCTTGATGCTTCATCGGAAACCCGAACAGCAAAAAAGCGACCTGATGGCGATCGCAGCTGGATCAACGGTGAATGCTTTACGACTTTACGAATAGACCATAGAAAAAGAGGGCGATCGAAGCTCACGGATCTAACTCATTTCAGGAACAATCGTGACGCTAGACTTTATCCACACTTTTTTATCGATTGGATCTTTAATCAATTGAATCGGCCATCGGCCATCGGCCATTGGTTCATTGTTTAATCTTCGTTGTTTGGTCAATGTTTAATCAATGATGGCTCAGGTTATCCATCAGTCTAGAGCGCGGATAAAGGCAAATGATCTGAAGGTGAATGTAAAAAAGACAAAAGGGAAGTGGGCGATCGCAGCTTCAGGACAAATCTCAGGGAATGACAAGGGAGACGAAAAAAGGTCAGTTGGAGATACACAAACGGACAAACACTAAGACTAGGCAAGTAGACATCCGGGTGGCAACCCAGTCTCGCTTCCCTAGATAGCGCTATCCTGCTCATCATAATGGCTTTATTGTACCGTCTTCAACAATAAGCTGCCGATCTCAAGGATAAATTTACGATGTCTGGGTTCATGAAAATTTTATATTGGGAGTGGGGAGTAGGGAGTAAGGAGTGGGGAGGTGGGGAGGTGGGGAGAGGAATAAAAGTCTTCCCTTTCCCCTTTCCCCTTTCCCCTTTCCCCTTTCCCCTTTCCCCTCTCCCCTTTCCCCTCTCCCCTCTTCTCTCTGCGTCTCTGCGCCTCTGCGCCTCTGCGGTTAATAAAAATTTCCCACAAAAAAAGAGGATAGAATGCATAGCTCCTATCCTCTCGTCCCGTCTTCTGGTTTAGATAGAAGGGGTGGGTTACTTGGCGATCGCGTCTCTCGCAGCAGCAGCC
>JALOOP010000507.1 GCA_025454315.1 Oculatellaceae cyanobacterium Prado106 | reverse complement strand
GGCGGCAGGGCAATGGGATGTATTCTCTCAAAGGATTCTAACCTCAGGCATTGCTCCGAAACTCCCACCAATTGTTACTTCTGATATCCTGACACTAGATGCGGCATGACCATCTTTTTCCATTTGCACCCTTTGATCCTATGGAACCGTCTCAATCGATAAAATCTGCCCGTCCGCGATCGTCTGAAAAAACGACTGCCATTCTGGAGGGCGCAATTCGCGTTTTCTTAGAGCAAGGCTATGTCGGCACCACGATGGATCGGGTTGCGATCGCCGCAGGTGTCTCGAAGCCCACACTCTACAGCCACTTTCAGGACAAAGAGGGGTTATTTAACGCTTTGACTGCCCAATGGGTTCAAAAGACAAAGTGGGCAACCCATCCGCAAGATTTGTTGAAATCTCAGGAGTCGCCTAAGATCGTGCTGCGTCAATTAGCCAATAATATTTTGGATAGCTGCATTAATGACCCTGAAAAGATCAATTTCATTCGGATGATATTGGGAGAGTCCGGGCGGTTTCCAGAGCTGGGAAAAGCTTTTGTACGGCACATGGATAAGCCGATTTTAGATGCCTTAACCCAGTATTTAGCCGATTCTCCCAGCCTCAATTTACCTGACCCTGCTGCTTTCGCCCATACATTCATGGGAACGTTAGTTTATTTTCTGATGAGTCAACAGATGTTGCATGGTCAGGATATTGTGCCGATGGATCGCGATCGCCTAGTCGAGAATTTAATGGGCTTGATTACTTCAATGAATTAAACCAGGTTGCAGATTCTCAGGTCTGAGCGACCAGAAATCCCGTATTGCAGTTGGATTGGGAAGGTTTGTTTGGGCATCGTATTTTCGAGTGCAAGCGATCGCAGTCAAGTTCTGACCAAGCAGCGATCGCCGCATTGATCGCCACATGAGGCGATGTCACTGACCGCTGTCTGGCTTCTTCACTAGCATTCAAGTTCTCGGCGCAAATCATCGTGATATCAGTAATGCCAATCATGCCGAAAATTGCGCGTAGGTAAGGCTCTTGAACGTCATACTATGCTAAAGACTTGCTGGGTCTGTGGATTGGAGAGATTGAAGCGTAAGATGACCAAAATAGACTAAGAAGAACACTCCCTCTGCCAGGGACTGCGGTTTATGGCGATCGAAACCCTCTCGCGTTTGCCACTCGCAACTCCTTGATTTTGAGCGGTTCTCAGGTTTTTCGTTGTTTGATTCATTGTTAAAATCAACAAAGCATAACGCACTAGATCTATCGGTGAAGGTCGTCCGTGTATTCTCCGTTGCCCACCCCCTACCTTACACCTCTCTTCTTATCCCCCCATCTCTCTACTCCTCACGCTCCGGCACTGCCGTTTCAGGAATATGCCTGAGTCCCCAAACCATCATAGATTTCAGAACCGGACGCAGACTTTTGCCCAAGTCGGTGAGATGGTAGCTCATGCGGCGGGAGTGACTGCTGTAGGGTTGTTTTTCGACTAGACCCATTTCTTCCAAGGATTTTAGGCGACTCGCCAGAATATTCGTAGAGATGCCTTCGGGGGATTCGAGGAATTCTTCAAAGCGCTGTTTTTTGAGAAACATCATGTCGCGAATGATCAGGAGCGTCCAGCGATCGCCCATCAAATCCAGCGAACAGGCGATCGGGCAGTAAGAACGGTAGGTCTGTGTCATCGGTCGAGGTGAAAGCTAGTGTAAAAAACAAGATGAAAATTTGCAGGTCACTTGCATTTTGCAACGAATCTCCCGTATAGTAACTTGCAATTTGAAACTTAGCAATCAATATGCTCAAACTTTACTACGCCCGTCCCTCGATTTATGCGCGTCCGGTATGGTTGGCGTTGCTGGAAAAGCAGCTTCCCTTTGAACTCATCCCCGTGAACCTGGGCGGCGACCAATTTGAACCCGATTTTCTGGCCGTGAATCCTTTTAGTCATGTCCCAGTCTTAATCGATGGCGATTTTCGGGTGATTGAATCCCTGGCCATCCTGGACTACTTAGAAGCCCGCTATCCCGATCGCCCCCTGTTGCCACAAGATGCGATCGCCCTAGCTAAAACGCGAATGGCGCAACTGGTAGCGCTCAATGAACTACTTCCGGCAGTGGTCAAACTGTTGATGCAACCGGAAAAACCCGCTGATGGAGACACTGAATTGGAATATGCTCAACTGCGAACCATCGCAGCCTTGCAATTTCTAGAAAATCTTCTGGGGGACTCACTGTACTTTGCCGGGGAACAACTCACCCCGGCCGAAATTGTGGCCGGAACCCTTGTTCATCGGGTTGCTGATCTGGGCATTTCCCTGGACAATTATCCCCGGTTAACAGATTGGTCTGCCCGATTATTAGCAAGACCCACTTGGCAGCAAATTGCGCTCAGTCCAGACGAATGGCAAGACTTCAGGCGTCGTATCCGAACGCTCCCCAAGGTCTGGCAGCGGCGGCGGCAGCAACGGATGAAAGCGCTGACTCAATCACCTTAGAATTGCTCCTCAATGTGAGCCTAAAAATATTTTCCTAATTTAGTTTAAGTAAATTTGCTGATGTCCATTGGATTTATCCTAAAGTATCTTCGAGGGATATCCGTAAATTTAAGGAGTTATGAGATGAGTTTCCAAGACGGCGGAAATAGCTTCCAGCAGGCCACTCGGCTGGGTCTGATTCGGTTTGCCTCTATGGGTTCAGCGGTGACGAGCGCAGGCTTAATGGCTCCGGGCGAAACGGTGGACTGGTACCAAGCCAGAACCAAAGGCCGTTCTTCGGGGGTGAGGCTAACGTTTCAGTCGGTGCCTGCCATTAACCAAATCCTTGAGGTCTATTTTCGTCCTGCTTCCAAAGCTCAGGGTCGTGGCAAGCGAGTGGCAACGATCGCCGGAGGTTCTGTTGATCAAAGGAATCTCAAAGCTCAGACGGGCACCTATTTCTTTAAGGTTTCTCAGGTGCCCGGTACGGTGGCCAATGAAGAGCCTTACACCTTCACCTTAGCTTCGTTGAATCCGGGTGCGTTTCGATCCGCTAGCAAAAAAGCAAGTTCATCTTCCCGATCCACACCTGATAAATCCTTGTTCTTTTAGTCGTTCACGCTTTCAGGCTATTGATGCGATTTAAAAAGATAGGGGGGCGATCGCCCCCCTATCTTTTTGTGCCGAAAAAACAGCAATACTCCAAGCCCGTCTGCGAATGAATGACACTGATTGCCCTTGCACCTCCCAAAGTCTGACTGCATATCCAACTTTTGGCCAGATTTATTGAATCAACAGATTTATTGAATCAACCGCCCTAAGAAACGATTATGCCCGATAAAATTCAGACATCAGAGCAAATTACCCAAGTACAAGAGCAACTCTGGCAAACCCTGATGCAGTTTGGTGACTTTTCTGCTGTCCAAGAGCGCAATCGGATTGCCCGTGATCTGCATGACTCACTCGGATATGCCCTGACCTCCTTAAATATTCAATTACAAACTGCGATTAAACTCTGGCAACTCGATCCCAACCAGGCTCAACGATTTCTGACCGAAGCCCATCGTCTGGGTGGGCTGGCGATGCAAGAAGTCCGACAATCCGTCAAAACTCTACGTGAAGATCATCTTGAATCACAGCCATTAAACGAACGGATTGCGGAACTTCTCCATGCTTTTCGAGCCACAACCCACATTCACCTCAATGTCCAAATCGAGTCACCGCTGCTGCTTCCTACCCCAATGCAGACTCCAATTTATCGCATCATCCAGGAGGCATTGAACAACATCTGCAAATACGCAAAAGCAACCCAAGTCAGCCTCCAACTGAGCACCACCGCCACCACGGTTCACCTAATTGTTCAAGACAATGGCCAAGGTTTCAATCTAGCGATCGCCCCTTCAGGATTTGGCCTACAAGGCATTCAGGAACGAGTCACCCTGCTGCGAGGTCATGTCCAAATCCAATCCCAGCCAGGAGCAGGCTGTCGCATTGAGGTCAAGCTACCGCTCCAAACCCTTGATAATCCTAGCCTAGGAATCCAGTCACCCCTGCCATCCCCGCTGCAAGACTCCATTTCTATTGGAGTCTGGGAACCATTTGATCTGCAAGCGATCGCCCCATCTGAAGCCGATGATTTCCCCTACCAAGCACTGCCTTCCCAAGGTTGGGATGTAGAACTGCCGATCGAATCTCCGCTTCAACCCCATCCTGAACCCTATTCGCAACACCCTAACTTCTGGCTTCCCCTCCCCGAATCCCAAGATCTAACACTGCCCAACCCTGAGATCCCAACTGACTTCCAGTCTTTCATCCAGTCCTGCGAACCCATCCTCACAGAACTCCTAGGGCCGATCGCTACTCTCTTGATCCAACGAGCCGCGACCCTCACCCCCACCCATCCAGAGGAGTGGATTGAAGCGATCGCCACCCAAATTCCCGACCCAGAACTCTCCCTCGAACTCACAACCCAACTTCACCAGTTTCAACCCAATAGCACAGCAAAACTATAATTCCTATTTCCTTTTCCATACTCATTCACATTCATCTGCATCTATCTACATTCATCTACATTCATCTGTATTCATCTGTGTTCATCTGTGTTCATCTGTGTTCCCTATTCTTGCCATGCTCAAACTCCTGAGAAAACGCCATTCGCTCTAAGTCCTTATGCAAAAATCTTTACCAATTAAGGAATGGTGTAAAAGTCTAGGCAAAGTTAATCACATATTCCTCCCCAAAGCCTTTGATCACCTGT
>JALOOP010000104.1 GCA_025454315.1 Oculatellaceae cyanobacterium Prado106 | reverse complement strand
GTCTCTATCGATAGGTGACGAGCATCTGGTCTTTCCATACTCCACCTCCTTATCTCTTTACTTCCATTATGCATTTTCTTTCATTGCCGAGGCAATAGTGCCGACCACGGGAATTCTAGGAGAGCCTATTTTTGTTTCTGGAAACAATGACTGTACGGTCATTGCCAGCACATGGGCACAGGTATGACGAAGCCGCAGGAGCGTTTCAGCGGTGGTTAGGGTAGGTTGGGGCTGAAGGACAGAACTGACCATAATCAAGTAAGGTGATAATCATTCTCACATTATCATCATTTAGTTTAATTCAAAAACGCAGTTCCTTAGCTTTCTGGACTCTAACTCGTGAGATTTCACTAGCAACTCTTTGGCTGTTTTAGCCTGATCCGGCGGCGAACCGTTGCGGCAACTGTCCAACCAGCCCCTTCATCCCCTATCGATGAGACGATGACCATAGCCATACTCTGAGAAGGAGTATGGATTATTCGTTACTGTAAGCTTTTGTTCTGAACCTGACAGCCTGAGATTCTCTAAAATTTTGCCTGGATCTCCATCCCAGGAATCGTTGGAAGTTCGGTGAGCATGGGGCACGAGGATGGTACATGATTCGATTCATTGTCCTTCAATGGTGAAGGGCGATCGCGAACTCATAAAACACCACGACTGCCATTCGATTGGGACGTAACGGCAGAGGGAGTGAAGATGGGAGGAAGTCGGAGATTCCCTTGTTTGAATTCAATCCCAATCGCTTTCGCATGGCAGCGATCGCCGATTTCAAACAAGGTTTATGGTAAACGCCCGACCAATCAATCTCCTGGATGTTCAACAGCTTGCGATCTTCGATGTCCAAGCCAGCCTCACCCGTCCCTACGAAGTCAATCTCTTTGCCGTTGCTCAACGCATTACAACCCAATTACTCAGTGGACACAAGATTCACGCCAATCATCTTCGCACCTGGATGAACCAGGAATTCAACGGCACAGATGCAGAGGGTGTGTGGAACTGGAAAGATGCCTACGAAGCCCAGGAAGTCGCGCTGGTGATGCTCTTGAAACTTAAGGGCAAAACTTTCCTCGGACAGCCTGCCCTCAGTCATCTACATCGCTTGGTGCAAATCGAGCAGTTAACGCTGACTCAAACCAAACGTACCAAGGAAAGTGTTGAACTCCAGCAATTCTCAACGCCGCTGCCATTGGCCTATCTTGTGGCTTGCTGTGCCCAGATGGCTGCCAGAGATATCGTTCTGGAACCCTCAGCCGGAACCGGAATCCTGGCTCAGTTTGCTGCGAATCAAGGCAGTCCGTTGATCTTGAACGAGTGGAGCGATCGCCGTCTCACCCTTCTCCGCAAACTGTTCCCCGGTCAACCTCTCCATTCCTTCAACGCAGAGCAAATCCATGACTATCTGCCCCAGGAATCTGCCCCCACCGTTGTCTTGATGAATCCCCCATTTAGCGCCAGCCCCAATATTCAGAAGCGTTATCCTACAGCCACGGTTAAACACATTCGTTCAGCCTTTCTTCGTCTGGTGTCCGGTGGTCGTTTAGTCATGATTACAGCCCATTGGTTTGAGCCTGCTTCCAAAGCCTGGAAAGCAACATTTCGGGGCTTAGATGTTGATATTCGTTTGACCGTTCATCTGGCAGGTTCCATCTACGCTAAGCATGGAACTCGGATCGAAACTCGACTGACGATTATCGACAAGCAGGCTGCCTCTGGTTCTGAGTACCCTGACTTCAAACTGGAGGATTGGAGTGATGCCGCAATCAAGACTCTCCTCAAAGCCATTCCAGCGAGACGGAGACTGTGCTCTAATCGGCGATCGCCTCAAGCTTCGATCGCCCCATCTGAGCGATCGCCTCAAGCCCCCACCGCCCCATCCGAGCGATCGCCACACCTCCCATCCCCACCAGCTTCCCAACCCGAACGTCCTGAACCCTCGATTGCTTCTCCTGAAGAGGCGATCGCAGTGGACTACGAGATCCTCGAAAGCCTGCCTGATGCTACCCAGTTTGCAGATACCCTCTATGAAGTCTACCAACCCCGGCGTCTCCATATTCCCGGTTCCCGTCCTCATCCCACAACCCTGTGTGAATCCGTCGCCCTCGCTTCGGTTTCACCCCCGATTCCCCAGTACCGTCCCCATCTGCCCCAGCGAGTGTTGAGTGAAGGGTTGTTGTCAGAAGCGCAACTCGAAAGCCTGATCTACGCCGGGGAAGCCCATGCCCATCATCTGCGCGGCTACTACCAGGTTGACGCGCAGTTTGATCATCTCTCAGCCGTTGCTGCTGGCAATGGTCATGCCTTTCGTCGGGGATGGTTTCTGGGAGATGGCACAGGCGCAGGCAAAGGGCGGCAGATTGCTGGAATTATTCTGGACAATTTCCTTAAAGGGCGCACCAAGGCCATCTGGATTTCCAAGTCTGACAAACTGGTCGAAGATGCCCGTCGCGATTGGTGTGCCTTGGGTGGCCATGAAAGCGACATCGTAGCGCTCTCCAAGTACAAGCTGGGGCAACCGATCGAATTAAGCCAGGGCATCCTCTTCACCACTTATGCGACCCTTCGCACGGGGGAGAAGAAAGGTAAGCCCTCTCGGCTGCAACAGATTCTCACCTGGGTTGGCACCGAGTTCGAGGGGGTTCTAGCCTTTGATGAATCTCATGCCATGGGGAATGCGATCGCCGAGCAAGGCAAACTCGGTGTCAAACCGCCTGCTCAACAAGCGATCGCAGGATTACGCCTGCAAAATGCCCTGCCCCAAGCCCGAGTCCTGTATGTTTCTGCAACTGCTGCCACCCGTGTCAGTCACCTGGCTTATGCGTCAAGGTTAGGGCTTTGGCAAACGGGAGACTTTCCGTTTGCCGATCGGGTGACGTTCATTGAAGCGATCGAAGCTGGGGGAGTAGCCGCGATGGAAGTAGTGTGTCGAGATCTCAAAGCTCTGGGCCTCTACTTTGCCCGGAACCTCAGCTTTGAGGGCGTGGAATATGAAGCGCTGGAAGTTGAACTAACCCCCGACCAAATTGAAATCTACAATCGTTATGCAGGAGCCTTTCAAATGATTCATGCCCATCTCGACGAAGCACTGGCGGCTTGCAATATCACCCAAAGCAGCGGTAAGACCCTCAATGGTCAAGCCAAAGCCGCAGCCAAGTCACTCTTTGAATCGCAAAAGCAGCGGTTTTTCAATCATCTGATCACGTCAATGAAGTGTCCGACTCTACTACGGGCGATCGCCCAGGATCTGGCATCAGAGAGAGCGGTTGTTGTCCAAATTGTCTCAACCAACGAAGAGATCTTGAAACGCCGATTAGCTGAAGTTTCGACTGAGGAGTGGACGGATCTGAATATTGACGTTACCCCGCGTGAATATGTCATGAGCTATCTAAAGAAAGCGTTCCCGGTACAACTTTATGCAGTTCACAGTGATGAAAAGGGACACGAGTATTCTGAAGCTGTGAGAGATGCAGAAGGCAACCCTGTGCTGTCTCAAGAAGCGATCGCCCTGCGTGATGAGATGATTGAGCATCTGGGGAGTCAACCGCCGTTGCCCGGTGCCTTGGAGCAGATCCTGCATACCTTTGGTGCGGACGAAGTGGCTGAGGTGACGGGGCGATCGCTGCGAATTTTCAAAGACCCGGAAACCAGCAGGCTTTATGCCAGTCAACGTCCGGGTTCTGCCAACCTTGCCGAAACCCAGGCGTTTCTCGATGGCCAGAAGCGGATCTTGATCTTCAGTGATGCGGGTGGTACGGGTCGCAGCTACCATGCGGATCTGGGGTGTCTCAACCAACGGCGGCGAGTTCACTACCTCCTGGAAGCAGGATGGAGAGCCGATAATGCGATTCAGGGTTTAGGTCGTTCCCATCGCACCAATCAGGTCACCGCTCCGATCTTTCGGCCTGTGGTGACCACGGTACGAGGCGAACGGCGCTTCATCTCGACGATCGCCCGTCGATTGGATACGCTCGGAGCTTTGACCAAAGGGCAGCGGCAGACAGGTGGACAAGGGTTGTTCGATCCCAAAGACAATCTGGAGTCGGTGTATGCTGAAGCCGCGTTGGAGCAACTGCTCGATCTGATTTATCGGGGGGAAGTGGCCTGTTGCTCCCTGGCTCAATTTGAGCAAGCGACCGGATTAATGCTGCAAACGCAAGAAGGCGGAATGCGGGAAGACCTGCCTGAGATTCCCCGGTTCCTCAATCGCCTGCTGGCACTGCCCATCCAACTGCAAAACGACTTGTTTGAGGTCTTTGAGCAGTTGTTGGCAGCCAAGGTGGAAGGGGCGATTGCTGCTGGAACCTACGAAGTGGGGGTGGAAACCTTGCAGGCAGAACGGTTTGCGGTGCGATCGCGCGAAGTCATTTACACGCATCCGACAGGAGGTCAAACGCTATGTCTGGAGATTGAACGAACGCAGAGAAGACAGTTGCTCTCATCGGATCAAGCATCCCGGCGCTATCGCATTGCTGAAGCGGCTTATCTGGTGAATGGGCGATCGCAACGAGCCGCCATCCGCATTCCAACCGATTCTACAATCAGCGATACGGGAGCGGTTGTCTCCCGTGTCAGTCTGATTCGCCCGACTGAGAAGACGAAACTAACTCTAACCGACTTGGCGCAAACCTCCTGGCAGGTCGTTGCCTTTGAGGAGTGGCAGCATCGTTGGAACGAGGAGGTGGCTGAAACTTCGCCGTGGGTGAGCGATCGCTTCTACCTGATCACAGGATTACTGCTGCCGATATGGGAGAAGATTAGTTCTCATTCGGTGCGAGTCTATCGGTTAGAAACAGATAATGGAGAACGGCTACTGGGACGCATGGTGGATGTAGCTCAGATGGCTAAACTCGCTGCTGTTCTAGGATTGAACCAAGTGCAGCTTTCAGCCCAGGAGATCTACGAATGGGTACTGGGACAGAGGCAGAGCTACTCACTTTCGGGAGGGTTAGCACTCCGCCCCTCCTCCATCATGGGCACGACTCGTTTGGAGGTGACGGGGACAATTGCTGAGGGATTAGGACAACAACTGAAAGCCGCAGGATGCTTCACTGAGGTAATTAGTTGGCGAACTCGGTACTTCATTCCTATCCATGAAAGGGTTGCACCTGGAGTGATTGAACAAGTGATGAGTTTGATCCTTTAGCGGGAACGGCTTTCATCAAATCGGGGTCGCAGAATTCAATGTTCTGCTACCCCGATTTCTTCTTATGGTTGTCGTTTTCTTCCCTTTGCTTTTCCATTTTTTGGCGTCGGTTCTGCCGCGAGGTCAGGGGAAGTAGTGGGTGGAATTTGGGCGGCGATCGCGGCGAGGGAATCAGCTTCTAGCACAGAGGGGAGGAGTGCTTCTAGCTGGGCGACATCAAGGAGTTGGAGCCGTTGTTGTACTTCTGAAGGGACTTCTCCGAAGCGGTGTTCTAGCAATAGGAGGAGCGATCGCGCGGCCTGTCGTTGAGAGCCTTGCTCCAGCCCTTGCTCTAGCCCTTGCTCTAACCCCTTCTCGATTCCGATTTGTTCGACACTAGTGATGTAAGGCATTTGTCGCTCCTGCTCATAAGCTTGCATCTCCCTCCAGAATAGCGCATTGAGCGGTTCTGGGAGAATCATAAGCCAGTCAACAAAGTGAAAAAGGTTGAGGATATCCTGTTGCTCATAGCCCTGCTCATAGAGACGGCGGATCAGCCAGAACTTCCAGTCCTTGCGCTCCGTTTTGCGGCGTTGGGTATCGAGGGTTTTGAGTTGTGCCATGACGACTGAGGCAAAGGGATTGGGACTTGCTTCTAGCTCTGACCACTGGCTGCGGTAGTCGATCAGCTTGATGCAGGGGAACTCAAAACTAAGATGGGTGCCAAAGTGATCCTGTTGGTACTGATGCGGTCGCCATTGAGCATTGTTGTCGCAAAGAATGGCCAGACTGGCAACTGGGCAATCATAGCGTTCGTGAATGCCGACATAGTAGCGATACATGCGGTATTCAAAGATAGCTTCCCGACCGGCTTGAATCTCAACGTGGAGCAACAGCAGAACGGGTTGACCACGCTTGAGGTACACGCTGACCAATTTATCAGCATACCGTCGTCCGAGTTTGGCTTCTCGAACGATTTTCTGCAATTCCTTGTCGAGGAATGTGTAGGATTTCCGCCAGTCAATCTTGGCGTAAAGCTCTGGCATAAAGAAGGCGACAAAGTCTGGAAAATACTGTTCGATAATCATCTTCCAGGGGCTGTCCTGGTCTGTGCGAGTTTGAGGCATAGTTGTGTGCCCAAAAGTGAATTAAAGAGGAGTATACCACTCTCTTAGTACAAATGCTCAAGTGTTCAGTATTTGACGCTTTCGCAGCGCAGAAGTGACTCTTTATTCTGGCTGTACCCATGACTTCTGTTTCTCTTGCTCAGGTCGCTTGGGAGTTGGCGATCGCACTCAATCTTGATCTTCCTATAACTCGACTCATTCTCCAAAATAAAACGATTCATGTGCTGAATCTGGGGATGGGGGTGGAATCAACCGCGATCGCCGTGCGTTGGATCTTAGAATCACATATTCGTCCGTTTCAAGATTTTGACCAATTGATTATCCAAATCGCACAAACGGGCAATGAAATGCAAGAAACCCAGCAACTCATCGAAACTTATCTGTTTCCTCTGTTTCGTCGTCATCAAATCCGTTGCATCCAGGTTGCAAAACGAGGTTCAGCAAAAGCCGAGGGTTATGAGATTTTGGAGGACTCCTATCAACCCACTACTTGCTTCATTGAAGGTTCCTACAAACTGTTTGATCATTTAGCTGAAGCGGGCACTGTTCCTCGCTTAGGTCGGCCCCATGCATGTGCCCAACGCTGGAAAGGAGAAGTTCTAGATGCCTTGCTACAAGACAAAATTCTAATGATTGTTTGGCTGTGGATCTTGTTGAAAATACTGACCTTTCAACGATATCCCCAGATGTTGTACTGGGAAGTGATCGCGCCGTGTTTCTTTGGGCCATACCTGGGATACAACTACCAGGAACAATCGCGGATTCGGAAAGTGGACGAGTATCGTTGTCGTGGTACCCGTTTTCTTTTCCCGTTAAATGATTGGCAATGGACGCGGGATGATTGCGTCGAGTATCTGTACTGGGTGTTTCAGGTGCATTGGCAGAAAAGCGCTTGCCAAGCCTGCCCTTTCCTCCAGAAGCGACTGGCCACCGAGCGCTATCGTCGTGATCCAGAGGCGGGCGGTGCGGCTTGTTTCAGTGAGGCAATTGCCCTCAGCATCAACCCAGAAATGCATTTGTTTTCCTTTGGTACCGCTTATCGATTGCTGCAGGAGGATGAGAACGCGATCGCCCTTGCCCATTACGACAGACTACTGGAACAAACCGGATGGGCACTGTACAAAGTTGATCGGCTGTATGTGCAAGCGCCCAGCGGTCGTAAAGACAGCAAACGCCGGGTGAATCGGTTAGTGGTGGGAACGTTGGCAGAACTTCAGGAGCAGTTGGTGGCGATCGCCCAATCTCAGAATCTAGGACTCAGCATTGACTTGGATCAGCGGTTCTGGCGAGTGTATGAGTTCACCAAGAGCAAAACTTTGCCCACCTTTGAATCCTTTTGGGTGATTGCTCCAGCCAAGGTGAAGCCCAAGGTGCAGTATGCCGAGAAGTTTAGCGATCGCTGGGAAGCGATGACAGGCAACCCTGATCCCTTTCGCCCCGAGACTGCATCTCGACAATTACAGTTGTTTTGAAGGTTGTCGGCCAGCGTTCGCTTTGCAGATTTTGCGCTCTGTTTTGAGGATGGAGCGCTTTACATTCAATTTAGGAGAACCTCAATGTACATACTATTGGATCAGATTCTCGACTGTTTGTTTTATGGAATTCTTAGCTGTTTCACGATGGGGATGGCGATCGCATTCCTGCACTTCCTTCACGTTCATCCATTTCCAACGATAACTAAAGTAATGTTCCTGCCTTCTTCTGAGTGTGTATCTTCAGAAATTATTGATTCACCAGAACCACAGTTGGAGATGAGCCTGAATCTCTCCCTACCTTATCCTCTCGATGTTCTGATTCCTGTCACCTTTATTCTGATTTCACTGTTGCAAAGCCAGACTCTTGTTCAACTCAGGAGTTTGGCCAAGGAGTTAGACTTGTCAGGCTACAGCGGGCTTTCCAAAGCAACATTGGTGAAGGTGATTGTCTGGGAGCAGCAGAGGCAATGCTTTCGCTACGCGGAGCAGACGTAATTTGAGGATAGGGCGATGAGTTTCAATCGAGTTCACGATAGTACCAGTCCCTGGAAGCTCCAATCGACTCAAGAACCTGCGATCGCCACACTGGCGAAGTTAGTCGATACCATTCTAGGGACTCAGCAGATGGGACAATTGTTGCTTCAGCAGATCAGCAATGGAGATGGCTCACCAGCGCACTTGCAGCGACAGCTTTTATCGATCATTCAACCGGGTACTGCTCCAGAACCTCTGGGGTTGACGGCAAAACGGTTTGCTCGTTTGCGTGCGGCGATCGAGTTGGGCAAGCGTCTGTATTGTCCTGCAACGACCGAGCGAGAAACCTTAGATAACCCTGTCAAAGCGGCAGCCATGCTCCAGTACAGCATTGGTTACGAGCCGATTGAAAAGGTTGTGGTACTGGTACTCGATGTCAAGCATCGGTTGTTGTCACAAGTGTTGATTGGTTCTGGTTCGCTGCGTGAGACGATCGCTCACCCTCGGGATATCTTTCGTGCTGTTTTACTGGGGAATGGTGCGTGTTGCATTCTCGCGCATAACCATCCATCCGGGGACACAACCCCCTCACAAGACGACATTTCCCTCACTGAAAACTTACTTCAGGCCGCTAAGACGATCAGCGTCCCACTGATTGACCATCTGATTATTTCTCAAGGGCACTTTACGTCGTTGCGACAGACAACTCAACTATGGCACAAGTTTCCACAGAAGGATGACTAGGTTTCGGGAGCGATCGCTTCATGGTCGGCGATCGCTCCTTTGCTCCAGAAATCGGCTTGCGCCTTGCGGGGATGACCCTGATGGAGAACATCCTCATGACTCAAGAAAACCCGGAACATCGGCTCAGTACTGGAGAATACCACCCCTGGCGGATTATGATCCTGCTGTCTAACGCTCAGAATGAATGTATCGCGACGTTTCGCAATCGCCCGGATGCAGAGCATTATCTACGGAGCATTCGTCGATTGGCTCCTCAATACCATTACGAGCTAGTGTTTCATCCTCCGGAACTAGAAGAGGTTCAAGAATGAACACTGACGCTTTTGCCACAGAGCTAGCTGAACTGGGTGCCTCCCTCAACTCAACGTTGAACCAGACGATCGCCACTGCTTCCCCTGAAGTCGTGGAAGATGCGATCGCTGCCCTCAGAGAAGCCAGGGAGTTTGACACCATAGAGCGTCCGGGAGGATGGCTCAAGCGTGCCATTGAGGAACAGTGGAAGCCCAATCGAGTGACGGTTCGTTCTCAGTTGTTGTTCAACCAATGGTTTCCGTTAGCACGAGCGCAAGGAATTGCGATCGCCAGCACCCAGACAGAAGCAGGGGAACTTCTGGTCTTTGACGCTGACTGTCAACCCCATCCTTTTCCCCAGATGCTGGCTCGATACCCCCTCGAAACCCTACAAACCCAACAGAATTTGCACTTAAGGAGACTCCATGAAACAGACCCTTCATCCACAACGATCGCTCACAAGTCCGCCATGCAAGCTGACTCAATGGACAGACGACCTCGCTGAACTTGAGCGACAAGCTGCTCTAGCCGCTGATCGGCAAGACTACTACCATCTAGCAGATTTCCGTTGCTAAAACATTAGCGCATTCCTTCCATTCTCGTATTCCCGGTTCTCCTTAGAGCCGGGGATTTTGCGTTGCAAGAAATATCGCTAGTCTCTGTTTCTTTCCATGCTTCCGCAAAACGGTCATGCTCATCCGGTTTCATTCCAGTTCTATTCATCATTGGAGTATTGCTCATGTTTGCTTTAGATCAACCGTCCACTCCGTCTCTTTCCCTGGCTGCCGTTGAAGCTTCAGCATCTTCGTCTCCCCAAGGTTCTAGATACTCCATTCGTACCATCAAGCGAGATTTGAAGATCTTGAGTGAGTCTGAACTTTACTATGCTGAGATCACGGTCAGCGGAGGCACCGGACAGGTGTCCTCGATCGACATGGAGGATTTCTGTTTGCCCCAGTCAGTGCTGCAAACCTGGAAAACGATCGCCTCCAAGAAACAAGCACCCCAGGTTCAGGTCTTTCAGGAGTTGGCAGAGGCGATTAAACAACTTGACAAGGGGCGACAGCAGATTTACCGCGATCGCACCGTCAACCTGCACCTCTATCGGACGATTCCCGGTAGCCAGCTTGAAGGCTTCATGGAGGACTTCGATGCTCTGCGGCTTCGAGCCAATGTGCTTCTGGCTCAAGTGCTGGAAAGTCATGCGGAATCGAAAGCCCGGTTCCTCAATGATGAGATTCAGCCTTTGTTGCAGGCGGGCTACTTCAGTGATGAAGAAACCCGGCAGAAGCTCGCAGTCTATGCCAATCGATTTCCCAAGCTGGAGCGGATTCAGGTGCGCTTTGGGGTGCAACTGAAAGGCCCCTTCCGGATGCAAACCTGGCGAGAAGCCCTGGAGGACGATACCCAGGCTCAACGGCTGCTGGTAGAACGCGATCGTCTGGCTGCACAGATTGCTCAATCAATGGCCGACAAGGCTGCCGCTGACCAGCAAATGCAGCAGGTCGAGCAAGAGCGTCGTGCTTATCAAATGGCTTATGCCTACCAGCAGCAGCAGATTAGAACGGCGATCGACTCCAAGGTAACGGAAGTGCGCCATCAAGTTCTAGATCTACTGCACCGCAGTCTGAGGAAACTGGTCGAAAAGGACTATCAACCCGGCAAAGTTCCCCCTGGATTGCGGCAACAACTGACTGAGTTGGCCGAGAGTGCAACCTTGCTTTCCCAAACTGATCAATCGCTGGCAGAAGTCGTTGCTGGGTTAGGGATTGTCAACCAGACTGCGAGGCTTCGCACCAGTGAACCCGAAGCTTTGAGAAGTCAGGTGGATGACTTACTCGCACAGTTGGAGCATCGCTTGCGCGTTCCGGCGTTGGAAGTCGTGGAATCACTTGGGAGTGACGATCGCGCTTCCTGGTTGAAGTTTGCTTAGTTCCAGTTTAGAGCCATCCGAATTTTACCCATCCATCCTCAAAGGAGACAATTATGAGCCACTTTTCTGATATTTGCACCCGTCTGGTTGATCCTCAAGCTTTGCGTCAAGCCCTGGAAGTTCTGGGGTTCACCGTTGAAGCCGTGGAGATTCAACTGGACATGACGCAAGAGCAACTGAATGCGATCGCCCTTCCCTATGCCAACAGCTACAGCGATCGCCGCAGTGCCCATGTGATTGCGCGTCATCCTGAATTGAGGCAGCAAGAGACTGCGATCGGGTTTCTATGGAATGTCGAAGCAGAAGCCTTTGTCCTGCAATGCGATGCCTATGAAATCCGCAACAGCACGTTGGGATATCGGTGGGAACTTCGCAACCTCTGCGATCGCGAAGTTGAGCAGTCTCTCAATCAGCGCATTCAGATGCAGCATGACCGGGCGTATGTGCAGCTTCAGTACCCTGCCACGCAATACCTGATTACCGAGCAGCTATTGGATGACGGCATTCAGTTGGTGATCAAACCGAGAACCGATCGACTGGCGATCGGGGCTGCGATCTAACCCCCTACCCATTCTATTCAAGGAGAACCCTCATGGAACCGACGATCAAGATCACGTTGAAATTGGGAGAGCCGATGGCTGTGGAAGTCAGCGGTGTTCGAGGCAATAGCTGTCAGTCCTTGACCAAGCCACTGGAGAAACTCGGGAGTGTCGCTATTCTTGCGCTGAAACCGGAGTACTTCAGCCAGACCGTGAGTTCGACTCAGACCATAACTCAGTCCCTGTAAGGCGATCGCCAGGGTGGGTACAGCCTCTGTATCCGCCCTTTTTTCAATTCATTTCAACCCTTTACAAGGAGCAAAAAGATGGGACTCAATATCGAGATGATCAACAATCGACTGAATGCATCGACGGGGGCGATCGCCATTGAGAGCAGCAACAGTGTCGAATCAGAACTGATGACGCAATTGGTGCTGGAAGTTGCACAGCCTCTGGGATACCAGCCCTATTACTGGAATATCTCGAAGGGGCTGCAACAATTGTCGGTGACACGCAATCTCAATGGAATGACAACGGGGATCAAGAAAACGACGGTTGAGAATCATAACCCGGATAATCCAGTCACCGGGTTGTTCAAGTACATTCGCGACTGTGCTGAACCTGCGCTGTTTCTGGTGGCCAATCTTCAGGAATTTCTGCCCGGTGGACTGCAACCGAATCTGTTTGTACTGCAAGATTTGATGGACCTGTGCAGTGAGATCAAGCGCTCCGATAAACGGTTGATCTTGGTGGGCGATCGCCTGCATCTGAGTCACCATTTCGACGGCTTGATCTACGAAATGACCAATCCCTTACCGACTGAAGCCGAACGTCAGCAGAACTTGACCTATCGATTGCAGGATATCCAGGCTCAATCTCAAGGACGGGTACAAATCTCGATCGGTGAAGCAGGCACCCAAAACTTGATTCGGGCGATGGGCGGCATCACCAAAGAAGAAGCCGATGATCTGCTGTTGGAGGCTGCAATTACCCATCGGGCGATCGACGACCACACCGCAGAATTCGTCAAACTTCGCCGCAGTGCCAAACTGCAAAAGCGCGGGGTGGATATCCTGCAACCGCCTGCCGTCAGAGCGGTGGGGTTGGAGAATCTCGATCGCTGGCTCGATCGCAAAGCCAAGATGTTTGCCCCCGAAGCTCAGCGTTGGGGGCTGGATCTGCCCAATGGTTGCTTGATTGTCGGTTCTCCAGGCACCGGGAAAACCCTCACCGTCAAGAACATGGCCAAGACCTGGGAAATGCCTGTGTTCGTGATGAACGTGGGGCGGATGATGAGCAAAGACCTGGGCGGTTCTGAGGAGAACATGGAACGGTTCTTGAAGGAGATCGAGTTCCAGACTGGAATCCTGTTCATTGATGAGTTGGATAAGCAGTTTGCGGCGATCGCCCTCAACACCATGGGCGGCGATGGCGGCACTTCACAGCGGATGTTTGGGGTTTTCCTGCAATGGCTCAACGACAAACGAGAGAAACGCATTCCCATCTTTGTCGCAGCCACCGCCAATCGCGTTGATCATCTGCCCAGTGAATTCCTCAGAGATGGCCGCTGGGATGCCAAGTTCTATGTCGGCTTACCCAAACGCAGAGCCAGAGCCGAGATTCTGAGCGTCCATCTGGAGCGTCGGCGGATCTCGTTCTCCCCCGAGGATGTTGGTCGGATTGCCGCGATGACCGAAGGGTTCAATGGTGCTGAGTTAGAGCAACTGGTGATTACCTGCGCTGAGGAAGCTTACATCCAGGATCGTCCGGGGCAGGTGAGTTTAGATGAGATTCTGCGATCGGCGATGGCGGCTCCGGTGCAGAGTCGAAACCCCGATGAGCGAGAGAAACAGCAGGCGTTGGAAGACTGGGCAAGGCGATCGGCGATTCCGGCATCGTTGGACACCGATGAATCCTCGGAAGAATCAGTCCTGTCTGACCGTCCAGCCCGATTCTAAAACCGAGGAGCAGGAAGTGATTGAGTTCATTTCCTGCTCTTCATTTCTAACAATCATGAAACAATGGGAGAAGTATTGAGAGATGGTCACGAAACCAGATGTCAGTCAAGCAGTGAGGACGGCAAAGTTGATCTGTGTGGATACAAGTCAAAACCACAACAAGCAATGGGTTGCCTGGGTGATGCCGAATGGTGATTTGTACGTAGAATATGGACGGGTGGGATATACTCAGCAATCACGTCTTCACTCCTATCGTTCTGTCAGCGCAGCAGAAAACAGGCTAACTCAATTGATGCGCGAGAAACTGGGGAAAGGCTATCAACCTGCCCTTGTGGAAGATACTCCTGGCGAACAGCTTGACTTTAGTTTGCTCAAGGCCGATGAGGCTGATTTCATTCGCCGTCGATTACAACGATTGCAGGGTCATGCCGAGACGATCGCCCAGTTTGTGCGGCTCTCATTCGACATCAATCGGGGTGTGTTCAGAACTGCGTTGGGCGTGTTGTCGCAGGAGGCGATCGCCCAAGCCCGACAGCGGTTACGTCAGGTTGAGAACTGTGTCAGACAGGGACGACTGCGGCAGAATCCCCAGTTTGGGGTAGCTGTAGCACAGTACCTGGAGGTGATTCCCTTGAAAGTCGGGATGAATCTTGATCCCTACTTACTCCTGGGACAACCGGAGCAGGTGCAATCCCAGAATGCGCTGTTGGGCGAGTTGGAATGGGTGTTGGCGGAGGTGCAGGAGATTCGGCTGTTGATTCAAGAGGCGATCGCCCAAGATGCGGCCTCGGGATCTGATGAACGAGCACGATGGATCAACTGGGGAGCGGTGCAGGGAGAGAACGCAACTCTCTGAAATACACCTGTAGCGGTTGTTCGAGTTTCCTGTATTCTGGTGATGTCCCATGAAGAGATGGCGATCGTTCCTGTGACAGGGGGCGATCGTTTTTTGCGGGGGTTAGGGCGATCGGCCTCAAAACGATTTAAGCGGCGCTTAAGGAATATGTCTCTTACGGTCTGTGAGAAGCCCTCTGCGCTCTCGCGCTGCGGAGTGAATGTCGCATGGGCAAGAGATGATCACCACCCTGCTTGGTTCTCCTCTTCAGGTAAAAGTGCTTTGGCCGCCTGAGATGTTTGCGATCGCCCTTTGGGGTGCAGTGCCGAAAACAGTTCCGCTTGGATTTTTACTGAAAAAAGTCTCGTAAAAAATCTCATCTTTCTTTCCCTGGTTATTCCAGGGGATTTTTTTGACTGCGATCGATGAATCATATGATACGAGAGCGTTGAGAGAATGTTGGATGGGCGATACCTGCGATCGCATAGGCTAAAGACCCCTTTTCTCCGTAAATCTTTCCATTTTGACAGTGAGCGAAACCCACGGAACCTTGAAGAATGACTCCAAAGCGGGTTGAACCTTTCGGTTGTAACAGGTTCTTTTCCAACTGAACCTGGGCAAATGGCGCGATCGCCCCACTCATCAGGAGGGAAGGCGGAACCTGTCCCTCAGCCATCCAAAGTTTTTTACATCCAAATCGGCTTCGTCGGCCTCAGGGCTTATTGTTATCTTGGCTCGTCTGTAAGAACATCATAAACCTGGAAAGCGATCGCCCCCATTTTCTAAATAAACCTTTTCGTTTTGCCGTAAATCTTTACCCATGCAACCTGAAACGATGATGCAAAATCTGGTTGAACCTCTCGGGTTTACAGGTTCTTTCTCAGCTTAACCTCCGCAAGTGGGGCGATCGCGTCTTCTCCAACCAACCTCCGGAAAACCAAAACCTCGCTGCGATCGCCCCCGAAATCTAAATGAACCTGGAGGGATGACCCGATCGCCCGCTCCACCAAACCTCTCCGGATCGTGAGTCGAATAAACCGGACGCAATGACTAAAAACCTCGACCAACTGAACCTTTCCGAATGTTCCAGATCTCGATGAACCTGGCGGGATGAGTCGATCGCTAACCCAACCCAACCTGTCCAATTGTGAGCCTGATAAACCGGACGCAATGACTAGCAAACCTGACCAACTAAACCTGTCGGGATGTTCGAGATCCCAATGAACCTAGCGCCATGAATAGAGAGACTGACCGACCGAACCTCTGCCAATCGTGAGCTTGATGAACCCAGCGCAATGACTCGTGAGCTTGACCTGGCTAACCTCGGCGATGGGGGCGATCGCACCTCCACCAGAAACCTGGAAAACCGGGAGACGACTCCGCAGCCAGATAACGTTGCCCATCACCCGCCGTAGATAACCTTTGCATCCTAACCGATCGACTCTCAACGGTCGGCGTGCATGGGCGTTGTTAGCCATGTAGAATATGTCTTGCCATGAGCTACCTAAGTTTTTTCGGGTTAAATATTGAAATTTTCTTTTCATCAATAAAACCCCAAATCTTGCTAGCTTCCTCTAATCGATAAACTGGATCTAAATTGTATGAACCTATTTCTGATCTGAGAGCAGTTTCTAACCCTCTTGTCATTTTCTTAATGTCAGCCCAATCCTCATTGCTTAAGTTAACAGTATCCCTGTTAGACAAAATTTCATAAAGATATCCACGAAACTTTCCAGCTATTCTTGCTGTTGTTTCCGTAAAGAAAATAGCATTTTTACTATCCCACTCATCTAAATTATTTCGGAAAATCAGTAGGTTTTCAATGGTTTGTTCACCATATTGAATGGTCTTCGCATAGCTACTTAATAATTGATAAAGTTCTGGATAAGTCGCAATTCGCTTCTCAAAAAGTTGCTTAGCGTATTGCTGCTCAAGCTCTTTCTTAATTCTTGCTAACTGGGAGCGGTTCTGAAAAAGAGATGCTGCAATCGAAGAGGCTACAGAAAGCACAACCCCTACTAGAGCAATGAAAGCAGCAATAATTGAGTCAGACATATCTATTTATCATTTATCAAAGGTTACTTGACAAGCATAAATTCAGAAGAAACATAGAGGCGACTTGGGATGTGTAGTATTTGCGGGCTAACTAATTATTCACCAGAATTTTTCTCACTATACCCCCTGTCCGGCGTCTTAGCCAGAAAATTTCCACATAACTTAAACAATCCTAGAAACTTTCTG